>NZ_JAFCUB010000024.1:0-61092 GCF_049896325.1 Caulobacter sp. DWP3-1-3b2 | reverse complement strand
CCGTCCGGCCACCTGCTCGGGCGACCAGCCCAGGGCCAGGTGCTCGAGCACCTGGCCCTGGAGGACCTCGTCGCGTTCCAGGCGGCTGCCTCGCCAGCGCCGGGCCTTGCTGAGATCGCTGGCCGGCACGGGTTTGTAGGCGGCCTTGGGCGCGCCATTAGGCTTCAGCTCACGGCAGATGCTCGATGGCGAGCGACCCAGAGCCGCAGCGATTGGTCGGATCGTCTCACCCGCTTCACGACGCCGGGCAAGCTCACACCGCTCCTCAAGCGTAAGTGATCATAGGCTTGTCCCATCGCAACACCTCGGTCAGAGAGTGTTGCACTTCGTTTGTGAACTCAGGGGACCCAAGCGGCAGTGCAGGGATGGCGCTGAAGAACGGCGCCCATCTTGCGCGGAGTCTCTCGAACGCATCCGCGTCTGTCTCAAACTGGGTCATCTCTGGCGATGAAACCGCGTTATCAGGTCTCCCGCGCCGCCGTCGATCTCATCAAGAGGTTCGAGGGTTACCGGATGAAAGCCGCGCAGCTGCCCGACGGGCGCTGGACGCTGGGCTATGGCCACACCCTGACCGCCCGAGCTGGCGCCTCTGTCTCGGAACAGGACGCCGAAGCTCTGCTGCTTTATGACCTGATCACCGTGGCCCATGCGGTGAACGAGAACGTCTACACCCCGCTGAACCAGAACCAGTTCGACGCCCTGGCCTGTTTCGCCTTCAATATCGGCACCGACAACTTCGTCCGTTCGGGCGTGCTGCGTCGGCTTAACGAGGGCGCGCTGTTGCAGGCCGCCGGCGCGATGGAGATGTGGCGCAAGGCCGATTTCGAGGGCGAACGGATCGTCATCGACGCCTTGGTGCGCCGCCGCTCGGCCGAAAAGACGCTGTTCCTGACGCCGACCGACGGCAATTGGGTGGCCGCGCCGAGCTCGGTGCTGCGGCCCAAGGTCGACCATGACGCCGGCGCCCTGATCCCCGCCCAGACTCCCGCCGCGATCACCACCTCCCTGGAGGGCGACCGCGCCGTCGCCTATCGCGAGGACGCTTCGCCCGTCCTGCTGACCAAGGAGTCGGGGCCCAGCGCCAGCGAGCAGGCCGCCGCCGCAGTCGGCGCCCGGCTGGAAGCCATCCTGCCTGACGAGATCGCGGCGATCGCCGCCGCCTTGCCCAGCCAGGACCTGGTTCTGCCCGAGCCGCCCGTGGCCGCCTCTGGCCAGCTGTCGGCCGTGCTCTATCAGAAGCCCGCAGAGCCCCTCCTGGCCGAGCCCGGGCCCGCGCCATTCCAGCTGACATCGGAAGAGCCCACGGCCGAGCCGGTCTTCGCGCCGCCGCCGGAGCCCGAGGCGCCGCTCCCCGAGGCGCCGCTCGTTGCCGAGCCAAACCTGTTCGAGCCCCCCAGGGTGCGCGTCGGCGGCTCGGTGTTCAATCTGGGCGGCTTCTCGACCAGCGCCGAGGTCGACCTCGAACCGCAGGACGTGCCGTTCGCGGAAGCTCAGCCGCACGCCTTTGGCGGGGTTAGCCTGCTGGTCAGCCTGGGCCTGCTCGGCCTGGCGCTGTTTGGCGGTGGTATCCTGTGGAACCTCAGCGTCGGGGCCAATGAGGGCCTGTCGCCCATCAAGATGTTCGGCTGGGCCGCCAGCGTGATCGGCATGATCTGCTTCGCCACCTCGGCCTATCTGCTGATGCGACGCCTGGGCGATCCCGATCTCGAGAACGAAGACTAGACCCTCGATCCCTCGCACCGAGAGCATGAACGCCCGCAGGTCTGCTTGATCTGCGGGCGTTTGTGCTATGTGTTCGCCCCATGACGAACCAAACCTCACCTTCGATGGACTTCGCGCTGGGCGAGACGGCCGACGCGATCCGAGACACCACCGCCCGCTTCGCGGCCGACCACATCGCGCCGATCGCGGCCAGGATCGACCAGACCAACAGCTTCCCACGCGAACTGTGGGTCCCGATGGGCGACCTAGGCTTGCACGGGATCACCGTTGAAGAAGAGTTCGGCGGCCTGGGCCTGGGCTATCTCGAGCACGTGATCGCCATGGAGGAGGTCAGCCGCGCCTCTGCCTCGGTGGGGCTAAGCTACGGCGCCCACTCGAATCTCTGCGTCAACCAGATCCGCCGCTGGGGCACGCCGGAGCAGAAGACGCGCTACCTGCCCAAGCTGATCAGCGGCGAGCATGTCGGCGCGCTGGCCATGAGCGAGGCCGGTTCGGGATCGGACGTGGTGTCGATGAAGTTGAAGGCCGAGTTGGTCGGCGATCGCTACGTGCTGAACGGCACGAAATTCTGGATCACCAACGCCCCGCATGCCGACACCCTGGTGGTCTATGCCAAGACCGCCAATGGACAAGAGGGCTCGCGACGAATCACGGCCTTCCTGATCGAAAAGGACATCAAGGGCTTCAGCGTCAGCAATAAGCTCGACAAGATGGGCATGCGGGGCAGCGACACCGCCGAGTTGGTCTTTGAGGAGTGCGAGGTCCCGGAAGAGAACGTCATGGGCCCGGTGGGCGGCGGCGTCGGCGTGTTGATGAGCGGCCTGGACTACGAGCGAGCCGTGCTTTCGGGCGGGCCTCTAGGCATCATGCAGGCCTGCCTGGACGTGGTGCTGCCCTATGTCCGCGACCGCAAGCAGTTTGGCCAGGCGATCGGCTCGTTCCAGTTGATGCAGGGCAAGGTGGCCGACATGTACGTGGCCCTCAACTCGGCCCGGGCCTATGTCTATGCCGTGGCGCGGGCCTGCGACGCCGGCAAGACCACGCGGTTCGACGCGGCGGGGGCGATCCTGATGGCGTCTGAAAACGCGGTGAAGGTGTCTCTGGAGGCTGTTCAGGCCCTGGGTGGGGCGGGTTACACCAAGGAATGGCCGGTGGAGCGGCTGGTGCGCGACGCCAAGTTTTACCCCCTGGGGGGGGGCACCACCGCTCTCGGGGGGTTCCTTATGGGGTGGTAAGTGGTGGGGGGGTTATGGCGGCGGGGACCGGCCATTGGGCCTGTCCCGTCCGCATCCGGGAATGAAAAAGGGCCGTCCCGATTACTCGAAACAGCCCTCCATCGTCGTAGCCGCATCGCGGCGTGACTCGAACCTTAGGCGTGCAACGCCCTCAGTTGGAAACCTCGTTCTTCAGGCTCCAGGTCACTCGCGACCTCGGTTGGAGACAATGAGACACTGGTCACCTCCTTTCAGATGTTGAACAACACGATACGAATATGGGCGCCGATCGGCCGTCCTGCAAAGGGGGAATATCGCGACAGCGTGTCGGGGGCGGGCCGTGCTCGAAAAGGGTACCCCCGGGTCGCGCAAAGGGGGGAATGCGCGACCCGAGTCTGCGTCACCGATCAGGCGTAGAGGGCTCGCCCGACCAGGATGACGAAGGTCCAAAAACCGGTGTTGAGAACCAGCATGCCCGCGCGCTGAACGTTCAAAGAGGGGGCTTTGGCGGCGAGTGCGACGACGCGGTTCATTTCGGTTTTCCTTCCCGTGGCGCCAGGATCTGCGCCTTAACTGAACATAGGCACGGTCAGGTTCCGGACCTATGCGACAAAAGCGACCATTTGGTGCAAATGAGCGGACCGATTGTCGCAGCTTGACCGTGGAGCGCGGATGCCGACCTGGGACCCCGACGTCTATCAACGCTACAAGGCCTATCGCGATCGTCCGGCCCTGGACCTGATGCTGCAGATACCGCGCGACTTGGATCCGCAGGAGATCTGGGACCTGGGCTGCGGCACGGGCGAGCACGCGACCTTGTTGGCCGCCCGGCATCCTCGGGCCAAGGTGCATGGCCTGGATTCCAGTCCGGAAATGCTGGCGCGCGGCCAGGCGATGCGCGGCGACATCGACTGGGTGCTTGGCGACATCGCCACCTTCGCGCCCGACGTCGCGCCCGACCTGATCTTTACAAACGCCGCCCTGCAATGGCTCGAGGGCCACGAGACGCTGTTCCCACGGCTGATGGGTCTGCTGGCCCCGGGCGGCGTCCTGGCCTGCCAGATCCCGGTGGTGGCCGACGACGGCTGGCGGCGCAGCCTGCGCGAGGTGGCGCGAGACGGGCCGTGGGCGGATCGACTCGGTGCACTGGCGCCGGTGCGGTCCGAGGCCGATCCACGATCCTATCATGACTGGCTGTCGCCGCTCAGCGCTGACCTCGACATCTGGGTGACCACCTATGTCCACGCGCTGGGCGGGGAAGACCCCCTCATCGATTGGACGTCGGGGACCAGCCTCAAGCCCTATCTGGACTCCCTGAGCGATCCGGCCGAGCGCGCGGCGTTCCTGGCGACTTGGCGCGCGCGGCTGGCGGTCGACTATCCGCGCCGCGACGACGGCGTGACCCTGTTCCCGTTCCCTCGACTGTTCATCATCGCCCAGCGCTACTGACCGGCGCGGGCCAAGTCGGCGAGGCTGGGGCGGCTGCGCAGTTCGGTGACCGGCTTGGCCAGGCTGTCCAGGACCATGGCGGCGGCGGTCTTGCCGGCCGTTACCGCAGGCTCGAAGGCCCGCCAGTCGCGGATGTCGATCTTGTCGAGCTTCGGGGTGATCAGCACGTCGGACGCCTCGCGGCTGGCGGTCAGGTCGCGGCCGGTCGAGACCGTGGCGGCCCGCATCAGCAGGGCGACGATCGGCGGCCCCTTGCGCCACTCGCCCGACCAGAACCAGGTCCACAGCGAGGTCGGGAGATCGACGTCCTCGGCGGTGATGCTGCGGCCCCGCGTGACGTCGACCCCGACAATGGGACCCAGATGGAAGGCCCGCATCACGTCGGCCGGGAAGTTCTTCATCACCGCCCCGTCGACCAGCACCGAATTGCCCATGGCCACCGGCGGAAGCACGCCGGGGAGGGAGATCGAGGCGCGCAGGGCGTCCTGCAGCACGCCTTGGCGGTGCAGGTGGTAGGAGCCCGAGGTCAGGTTCGACGAGACGCAAAAGAACGGCAGCCACAGGTCGGCGATCTCGATCACGTCGAAATGCTCCCCCAGCCGCGCCTTGACCTTCAGGCCGCGGGTCATGGCCACCAGCGGGAAGGCGATGTCGTCCAGCGGGCTGGTCTCGACGAAGGCCTTGCGGATGCGGGTCTCCATCTCGCCGTCGTCCCAGCCCATGGCCAGGCCGGCGGCGACCACGGCCCCCATCGACGCGCCGCCGACGAAGTCGATCGGAACGCCGCGCTCGCGCAGAGCCTGGATGGCGCCGATATGGGCATAGGCGCGGGCGCCGCCGCCGGACAGCACCAGGCCCACCGACTGGCCGGTCAGCACCCGCGCTAGGCGCTGCACGTCGGCCATGCCGTTCTCGCGCAGATGGAACAGTCGCGCGGCCTGGGTGGCGTCGAGCCACTCCGCCGAGCCCTTGGGGTGGGTCACGCTGGCCGGCTGAAGCAGGATCAGGTCGACCAGCCGCTGGTCCTGCAGCGGGCCGGAAGCGTAGGAGGGGATCACCGGCGGCGGGGCGCGATCGCCCTGGCCGACGCGGAACAGGCGGTCCACCTGCCGGCCCACCACATGCTTCCAGGCGGTCTCGTGGGCCTCGGCCACGTACAGCACGAAGTCGTGCCGGCGCTCGACGCTGCTGAACCACTCGGTCGGGGCCAGCAAGGATTCGGCGCCTTCGACGGTGACCGAATAGCCCAGGGTCTCGACGGCGTGGGCGATGCGGTCGATGATCGGTCGGATCAGCTTGCCCGGCTCCACTGCGATGAAGCCATAGACCGACGGATCGCCGATCGAGGCGTGGGCGCCGGCGTTGCGGGCCCGGCGGATCATCAGCCGCGACAGCTCGATCATCACCTCGGGGTCGCGCTCAACCGCCTCGAAGAAAGCGGCGCGGGGCAGGGCCAGGATCTCCGAATCGCGCAGGGCGACCAGGTTGGCCGAGTGGGGCGCGCCGGCGATCATCGACATCTCGCCGGCCGGTTCGCCAGGCCGGATCACCCCCAGGAACTGGGTCTCCTGACCTTCCTCGCGCCGAAACGCGCCAAGCCGGCCGGTGCGCACGAAGTAGAGATAGTCCGCCGCCTCGCCAGGCGCGTACAGTGTCGCGCCGCCTGGAAGGGAGAACCAAGCGGCGTCGCCTTCGCGATGTTCTTGCGCGAAGAGCCGGGCGAGGGCCGTATCGGCCATGAAGTCGGGCAGGGTGACCACGGTAGGACGCTAACTTGAACCGCGGAACTTGACCATCGAAGGTCAAAAACTGCGGCTTTCAGTGGGAAACGGAAAAGGCTATGCCTCGCTAATGCCGAAGATGAACACGGGTATCGACAAAAACGGCGCGTTGTTCGCCAAAAACGCCGCGCACAACCGTGACCTCGTTCAGACCCTGCGCGCAAGGGTCGCGGTCGCGGCTCTGGGCGGTCCGGAAAGTGCACGGACGCGGCACACGGCGCGCGGCAAGCTGCTGCCGCGCCAGCGTGTCGAGCGGCTTCTGGACCCCGGCTCGCCGTTCCTGGAGATCGGCCAATTGGCGGCCTGCGACCTCTATAATGGCGAGGCCCCCGGGGCCGGCATCATCACCGGCATCGGCCGGGTGTCGGGTCGCGAGGTGATGATCGTCGCCAATGACGCCACCGTGAAGGGCGGCGCCTATTTCCCGATGACCGTGAAGAAGCACCTGCGCGCCCAGGAAATCGCGGCCCAAAACCGCCTGCCATGTGTCTATCTGGTCGACAGCGGCGGCGCGAACCTGCCCCACCAGGCCGAGGTGTTTCCCGATCGCGATCACTTCGGCCGCATCTTCTTCAACCAGGCCCGGATGAGCGCCCAGGGCATCGCCCAGATCGCCTGCGTCATGGGCTCGTGCACGGCCGGCGGCGCCTATGTGCCGGCCATGAGCGACGAGACGGTGATCGTTCGGGGCCAAGGCACCATCTTCCTGGCCGGCCCGCCGCTGGTGAAGGCCGCCACGGGCGAGATCATCAGCGCCGAGGAACTGGGCGGGGCCGACACCCACGGCCGTCGGTCGGGCGTGGTGGACCATGTGGCCAATGACGACGAGCACGCGCTGGAGATCGTCCGTTCGATCGTCGCCAACCTCAATAACACCAAGCGCGTCGAGACCGAGATCCACGACGCCAAGCCGCCGCTGCATGACCCGGCCGAGCTTTACGGTGTCGTCCCGACCGACGTTCGCGCGCCCTACGATGTGCGCGAAGTGATCGCCCGCGTCGTCGACGGCAGCGCGTTCGACGAGTTCAAGGCGCTGTACGGTACGACCCTGGTCTGCGGCTTCGCCCGGATCTGGGGCATGCCGGTGGCGATCCTGGCCAATAACGGCGTGCTGTTCAGTGAGAGCGCCGTCAAGGGCGCGCACTTCATCGAGCTGGCCTGCAAGCGCAAGATCCCGCTGGTGTTCCTGCAGAACATCTCGGGCTTCATGGTCGGCGGCAAGTACGAGGCCGGCGGCATCGCCAAGGACGGCGCCAAGCTGGTCACGGCGGTGGCCTGCGCCGAAGTGCCCAAGTTCACCGTCCTGATCGGCGGGTCCTTCGGAGCGGGAAATTACGGCATGTGTGGTCGGGCCTACAGCCCGCGCTTCCTGTTCACCTGGCCCAACAGCCGCATCTCGGTGATGGGCGGCGAGCAGGCCGCCAGCGTCCTTTCCACGATCAGGCGCGACGGAATGGAGGCCAAGGGCGAGACCTGGGCGGCCGAGGACGAGGAAGCCTTCAAGGCGCCGATCCGCGCCCGCTACGAGGAAGAGGGCGATCCCTACCACGCCACCGCCCGCCTGTGGGACGACGGCATCATCGACCCGGCCCAGACCCGCGACGTGCTGGGCCTGGCGATCAGCGCCAGCCTCAACGCCCCGATCCCCGACACCACGTTCGGCGTCTTCCGGATGTAACGCCCTGCCCGAAAGGTGAAGTCATGACCAATCCTATCGCCGATCCGATCGTCGAGGTTCTCGACACCGACACCATGAGCCCGCTGGTCCATCTGGACTCGACGGCGGGCGGGGCGGTGACCGTCTGGATCAATCGGCCGGCCAAGAAGAACGCCTTTGACGCGGCGACGATCGCCGCCCTGCGCGAGGCCTTCGAGACCCTTCACGGCGCCGAGGGGGTGCGGATCGTCTTCCTGCGCGGCGTGGGGGGAGCGTTCAGCGCCGGGGCCGACCTGGAATGGATGCGCGCCGCCGCGGAGTGGAGCGAGGACGACAACCGGGCCGACGCGCTGGAACTGGCGCACATGCTCAAGGCCCTGCACGACATCCCGGCCCTGACCGTGGCCCTGGTCGAGGGGCCTGCGTTCGGCGGCGGCGCGGGCTTGGTCGCCGCTTGCGATCACGCCCTGGCCACGGCCGACGCCCGCTTCGCCTTTTCCGAGGTCAAGTTGGGCCTGACCCCGGCCACCATCAGTCCCTATGTGATCGCCGCCCTGGGTCCGCGCACCGCCAAGCTGCTGTTCGCCACCGGCCGGGTATTCGACGCCGACGCCGCGTGGAGCTACGGTCTGGTCGACGAAGTGTTCGATGACGCCGCCGGATTGGAAGCCGCCCAGGAGGCCCTGATCGAAGAGGTCGCCGCCTGCGCGCCCGGCGCGATCGCCGACGCCAAGGCGCTGGTCAACGACCTTGTCGGCCAAAAGATCGACCGGGGCCTGATCGACGAGACGGCAAAACGCATCGCGCGGAGGCGTGTGTCCGACGAAGGTCAAGAAGGCGTGCGCGCGTTTCTGGAACGCCGTAAGCCCTCCTGGACCATCTAGTCCGAAACTTGTTCGACCCCTCCCTGGCGCAGATCTAGGATTTCACCGTTGATCTCTTCCGTTCTGATCGCCAACCGCGGCGAGATCGCCCGCCGCATCATCCGCACCGCCCGCGAGCTGGGCGTGCGGACCATCGCGGTCTATTCGGAAGCCGACGCCGAGGCGCCATTCGTAATGGAGGCCGACATGGCGATCCTGATCGGCCCAGCGCCGGCGCGAGAAAGCTATCTGGTCCCCGAAAAGATCCTGGCCGCCGCCCGGCAATCCGACGCCGAGGCCATCCACCCCGGCTATGGCTTCCTCTCCGAGAACGCCGACTTCGCCCAGGCGGTGATCGACGCGGGCCTGATCTGGATCGGCCCGCCGCCTAGCGCCATCCGCGCCATGGGCCTGAAGGACGCCGCCAAGAAGGTGATGATCGCGGCGGGCGTGCCGACCACGCCCGGCTATCTGGGCGAGGACCAGTCCGCCCCGCGTTTGGCGGAAGAGGCGGCCAAGATTGGCTTCCCGGTGCTGATCAAGGCCGTCGCCGGCGGGGGCGGCAAGGGCATGCGCAAGGTCGAACGCGCCGAGGACTTCGTCGCCCTGTTGGCCTCATGCCAACGCGAGGCGTCGGCCAGCTTCGGCGACGACCGTGTGTTACTGGAGAAATACGTCACCCGGCCCCGTCACATCGAGGTGCAGGTGTTCGGCGACAGCCACGGCAATGTCGTCCACCTGTTCGAGCGCGATTGTTCGCTGCAGCGCCGCCACCAGAAGGTCATCGAGGAGGCCCCGGCCCCCGGCATGGACGAGGCCACCCGCGCCGCCGTCTGCAACGCGGCGGTCAAGGCGGCCCAGGCCGTCGGCTATGTGGGAGCCGGCACGGTGGAGTTCATCGCCGACGCCTCGGATGGCCTGCGCGCCGACCGCATCTGGTTCATGGAGATGAACACCCGGCTCCAGGTCGAGCACCCGGTCACCGAGATGGTCACCGGTCAGGACCTGGTGGAATGGCAGCTTCTGGTAGCCTCGGGCGAGCCATTGCCGCTGGAGCAGCACGAGATCGTGCTCGACGGCTGGGCCATGGAGGCCCGCCTCTATGCCGAAAACCCGGCCACGGGCTTCTTACCCTCGACCGGTCCGCTGATCCATTTCCGCTTGCCGGAGGGTGACGTGCGGGTCGACAGCGCTGTGGAGGAGGGCGGCGAGGTAACGCCGTTCTACGACCCGATGATCGCCAAGCTGATCGCCCATGGTGTCGATCGCGAGGACGCCGCGGCGCGCCTGGCCGAGGCCTGCCGGCTGGTCGAGGTCTATCCGGTCAAGACCAACGCCGCCTTCCTGGCCAAGTGCGCCAGCCATCCCGACTTCATCGCGGGCGACGTCGATACCGGCTTCATCGAGGCCCGGCTGGAGGAACTGACGGCGCGAAACTTCTCCGACGCGCCGACCCTGGCGGCGATCGGCCAACGGCTGGAGGCCTTCATGGAGGCCGACACGCCCAAGGCCGACGTCTGGAACGGAGGGCCGTCGCGCCTATCGGGCTTTCGTATGAACGCGCCTCGGGCGGCCATGGACCTGCCGATGTCGGTGGACGGCAAGGTCGTGCCGCTGCGGGTGGCCCTCGCTGGTGGTGCGGGCGACGACTGGTCGTGGGACATCACGGTCGAGGACGGCCGGCCGCTCGACGACGTCGACGTTCTGCCTTCGGCGTTCGGCGATGACCCGCTCTATGTCTTTGAAGGCGGCGACGTTCGTGAGTTCGACTTCACGCCGAAGGTCGGGGCGGCTCACGTTTCGGCCTCGGACGGCGCGATCCTGTCGCCGATGCCGGGCAAGATCGTCTCGGTGGACGTCGAGGCCGGGCAGACGGTCACCAAGGGCCAGACCCTGCTGACCCTCGAGGCCATGAAGATGGAGCACGCCCTGGCCGCCCCGTTCGACGGGGTGGTGGCCGAACTGTCAGCCATCGCCGGCGGCCAGGTCAGCGAGGGCGTGGTGCTGGCGCGACTGGAGCCCGCGCTGGCCGTAGCGTCCTAGGAACAGACGAGGACATGCCCATGGGCATGTCCTCCATCGCATCCACGTCGGCTCTTTCCTCGGCGCGGCGCGCGCCCTAAGTACCCGCCATGCCTCTGCACATTATCAAGCTGGTCGTCGGTTGCGACACCATCGACGACCTCGTCGCCTGGCACGCCGACGCCGCCAGGCCCTGGATCATGCAAACCCGCATGACGCCCAAGCGGGTCGACGAGGTGCTGGAGGGCGGTTCGCTGTACCGGGTGATCAAGGGCCAGATCCTGTGCCGCCAGACGATCCTGGCCATCGACACGATCGGCGAAGGCCCGGCCTCGCGCTGCGAGGTCACCGTCGATCGCAACCTCGTGCGCGTCGCCCCGACCCCGCGACGGCCGTTCCAGGGCTGGCGCTACCTGCAGCACGCCGACATCCCGCCGGACCTGACTGAGGGCGAGGCAGCCGAGATGCCAGCCGACCTGGCGCGACAACTGCGCGAACTGGGCGCCTGGTAATTTTCAACCGCTCATCCCGGCGAATGCCGGGACCCAGATGGAATGGCTGAGAAGCGGGTTCTAAAAGCACTGCGCTCTTCCCGTCAACCCGAGCGCCTTGAGATCTGGGTCCCGGCATTCGCCGGGATGAGCGGATATTTTATATGCCCATGTTGTCAATCAGCCGGGTCTTGCCTAACCAGGCGGCGACCAGGATGCGGCCCTGGGCGTCGCCGATCGGGCCGGGACCCAGGCGCGACAGACCGCTGGCCTCACGGACGTCAAAATAGTCGATCTGGCGGAAGCCGGCGTTGATCAGCGCGGTCTTGCCAACGGCCTCGGCGTCGTCGATCCGGCCGCCGGCGGCGACAGCCTCGGCGGCGGCCTTGAGGGCGGTGGGAAGGGTGACGGCGGCGGCGCGTTCCTCGGGGCTGAGATAGGCGTTGCGCGAGGAGAGGGCCAGGCCGTCCGCAGCCCGCGCGGTCGGGGCGCCGATGATTTCGACGGGCAGGTCCAGGTCGCGCACCACCCGCTTGATGACCTGGAGTTGTTGGTAGTCCTTTTCGCCGAACAGGGCGATGTCGGCTTGGCTCTGGATCAGCAGCTTGGCGACGACCGTAGCCACGCCGCCGAAGAACTGAGGCCTCGCAGCGCCTTCAAGGGGTTCGGAGACGCCCGTCAGGTTGATCGTTGTCGAGAAGCCTGGGGCGTACATCTCGTCGACGCCGGGCGCAAACAGCAGGTCGCAGCCAGCGGCGGCCAGCAGTTCGGCGTCGCGAGCCTCGCCGCGCGGGTACGAGTCGAAGTCTTCGTGCGGCGCGAATTGCTTGGGATTGACGAAGACGCTGGCCACGGTCCGCTGGGCGTGTTGCTGGCCCAGCCTGATCAGCGACAAGTGGCCGTCATGAAGCGCACCCATGGTCGGGATCAGCGCCACGCGATCTCCGGCCGTCTTCCAGCCCCGCACCTCGGCACGAAGGTCGGCGACGGTGCGGACGATTTTCGGGGCCGGATCAGACACGGCGAACTCCTGGACGAACAGGCGTTGGCTTATGAAGGACAGGGCCTCAAGCGTCCACCTGCGACAATGGGTCCACAGGGAAGCGGGCCGTGGATTGACGTCCAACCCTCTCAGGGCGTCTCTTGCATGTTAATCTTTCGCTAAGAGTCGCCGAGTCGGGCGGAAAGAAGGACAGACAGCCATGGCCGAGCCGCGCGTCATCGTCGTCGGCAACGAGAAGGGCGGGGCGGGCAAGTCCACGATCGCCGTGCATCTGGCCACTGCCTTGCTGTATGGCGGCGCCAAGGTGGCGTTGATGGACCTGGACCTGCGCCAGTGCTCGACGATGCGGTTTTTCGAAAATCGCCAGGCCTGGGTCGCCGCCAATGGCGTGACCCTGCCCATGCCCATCCAGCAACGCCTGAGCGAGGATGACATCGCCCTGGCGGCCGGCCCGGAAACCGATCAGGTCGAGAAGTTCGAGGCCGCCTTCGTCGCCGCGCGCGACGCCGCCGACTTCGTGCTGATCGACACCCCAGGCGGCGACACCGCCATATCGCGCATGGCCCACGGCCTGGCCGACCTGATCGTCACCCCGATGAACGACAGTTTCGTCGATTTCGACATGCTGGGTCACATCGATCCGGTGACCATGGAACTGCAAAAGCCCAGCCTCTATTCGCTGACGGTGTGGGAAGCTCGCAAGGCTCGCGCCCTGTCGGGTCAGCGCCAGGCGCTGGACTGGGTGGTGCTGCGCAACCGCCTGGCCACCACCGAGGCTCGCAACCGCAAGCGCGTCGAGGATCGCCTGACCGCGCTCTCAAAGCGCGTCGGCTTCCGCATGGGTCCGGGTCTGCGCGACCGGGTGATCTATCGCGAACTGTTTCCGTTCGGCCTGACCATCGCCGACCTGTCGCCCCAGGTGCGTCCGGTGCCGGTGTCGTTGCAGCATCTGGCCGCGCGCCAGGAATTGCGGGCCCTGATGCATTCCCTTGGCCTGTCGGCCTTTTCCGGGGAAACTCTGCTCGCCGCCCAGTAAGTCGGGGCGGCGTCGGGACAGACGCTGAATGTTCTATCTGCTGCTAGGCGGCCTGCTGTTGCTGTTCATCCTGTCGGGTCGCGCCTCGCGCCTCTTGAAGGGGGATGGTTGGCGCGTGGGGGCAGGGGCCTTGGCCATCGTCTCATTCGCCGGCGCGGGTTATGCCGGCGTCCGCCAGGCCTGGGAAGTCTGCATCGTCCTTCTGGTGATCGGCATCTGGACGGCGACCACAGCCAGGCAGCGACCGATCATCCGCAAGGTCGTCGCGAAATCGGATGTCAGCCTGAGCGAGGCGCGCTCGATCCTCGGCGTAGGACCCCAGGCGTCCAAGGCGGAGGTCCAGGCGGCATATGCCCGCCTGATGCGCTTGGCCCATCCGGACAAGGGCGGCACGGCGGGTCTCGCCGCCCAGCTCAACGCCGCGCGAGATCGGTTGCTTGGCGGAAAATAGTCCGCCCTAGAGCATTTCCCGACCTGACTGCGTCAGGCCGTGAGCTCTAATCTTCTGTTTTGACGCATTTTTCTTCACGCGAACCGGAACCAGTTCGCTCGAAAAATGCTCTAGCGCGGCGACAGGACCATGCACGGCTGACGCTTGGCGGTGATCGCCTGACAGGCGCCGCGGGCGGCGTCCGCGCTCAGGCCCTGGAATTGAGCGCGGAACGCCCCGCCCGCCGCGCCCTCGACCGCGCCTTCGGCATCGGCGACGAACCTGGCGAAGCGCGAGCGAACCAGCGAGATCTGCTCGCGGGCCAAGGCCTTGGATTGGAAGGCTCCAACCTGCACGCCCCACCCGCCCTTGGTCTTGCTGGGGGCGGGTTTGGCGCTGGCCTGGGCCTGACGCAGGGTCGGCGAGACCTTCATCGGCGGCGCGGCGCGCGGATTGTCGGTGAGCACGATCTTCAGGCCGGCCTGGTCGCCGTCGCCCTCTTCGGAGGAGGGACGCATGATCGGGCCGGTCGGCTCGTCTTCGTACAGGTTGGCGGCGATGGTCGTGCGTTCGCCGCGCGAACGACGCTTCATCACGTCGAAGCCCGTGGTCAACAGGTCTTCCATGTTGTTGTCGCGCCAGGCGGTCGAGGATCCGCCCAGGACCACGGCGATCAGTCGCCGTCCATCCTTCACGGCCGACCCGGCGAGGTTGTAACCAGAAGCGTTCGTGTAGCCGGTCTTCAGGCCGTCGAAGCCAGGCATGCTGGTCAGCAGACGGTTGTGGCCGCGGATGTAGTTCCCCCGGAAATTGAAGCCGGTGATGCTGAAGTAGGAATAGTACTGCGGGAAGTCGCGCATCGTGGCCCGGGCCAGGATCGCCAAGTCACGGGCGGTGCTGATCTGGCGGCTGTCGGGAAGGCCCGAGGCGTTGACGAACCGGCTGTTGCGCATTCCCAATTCCTGACCACGCAAGGTCATCAGAGCGGCGAAGCGGCCTTCGCTGCCGCCGATTCGTTCGGACATGGCGACGGCGACGTCGTTGGCCGACTTCACGGCCATGGCGCGAATCGCTTCGTCCACGCTGACACTGTCGCCGACGGGCAGACCCAGTTTGGTCGGCGCCTGAGCGGCGGCGTGCGAGGAGATTGGCACTCGGTCGGTGAGCTTCAGGCGGCCTTCGCTAAGCGCCTCGAAGGTGAGGTAAAGCGTCATCACCTTGGTGACCGACGCGGGGTAGCGGGGGCTGTCAGCCCTTTTATCATAAAGCATTTCGCCGGAATTGGCGTCGATCACGATCGCCGCGTATTTTGGCTCGGCGGTGTTGAGTTGCAGATACGGGATCTGGGCCGCAGCCGTGTTCGGGGCGACCAGACCGCACAGCAGCGCACTGGCAAGGCCAGCGGCGGCGAGAACAGAACGGGCGGACTTAAGCTTGGCGAACATGATCAATGCGTCCGTCTGAACTGAGCGGTTCCGCACCGCCACACGCGTACCCTAACATGCGCGTTGCCGCCTTACGCCAAAGTAAACAACTGGTGAGCGATTTCGCCGCGGACATGGATCTTTTCAAGGCGTTGCAGCGAAGCTTCAGCCCGCTGGCGATTGTTTCCGTTACGTAATGGTGCGCTGCACAAAAATCTTGACTGCTGCACTGCAACATGAGACACCGGCGTTGTCCCAAATGCATGGGCGGGATCGTCGGTCCTGATCGTGCCCCGCCCTTTGCCAGGAGCTCCCCCATGGCCGCCGCCGAAACCTTGAAGAACACCGCTGAGCAATTCAGCACCGCCTCGAACCAAGCGTTCAAGGATGGCGTGGAAAAGTCCCTGGCCGCCCTGGCCGACGCCAACACCCAGTCGAAGAAAAACCTGGAAGCTGTCGTCGCCTCGGTAACCGCCGCCACCAAGGGCGCTGAAGCCCTCGGCGCCCAAGCCTTCGCCTATTCGAAGAAGGCCGCCGAAGATCAAGTGGCCGCCGCAAAGTCGCTGGCCGGCGCCAAGAGCGTCCAAGAAGCCGTCGAGCTGCAAACCGCTTGGGCCAAGTCGGCCCTGGAAGCCTACATCGCCCAGATGAGCAAGGCTTCGGAGATCGTCTCGGCCTCGATCAAGGACTCGGTCAAGCCGCTGAATGAACGCGTCACCGCCACAGTCGAAAAGCTGCAAGCCGCGCGCTAAACCTTCTGGCCTTCGGGTCATTAAAAACGCAGTTCAAGAGGCCCGGACCGGGAACGGTTCGGGCCTTTTTTCTTGTCCTGTCAGCGTGCGGCGCTAAGCATGGGCTCCAGTCTTTGGAGCGTATGATGTCGAAGGTCGAAGAGCGTCTGACGGAGCTGGGAATCGTGCTGCCGCAACCGGTCGCTCCGGTGGCCAACTATGTTCCGTTCGTCCAGACCGGGAACCTGATCCACATCTCCGGCCAGATCTCGCTCGACGCCAATGGCGGCCTCAAGGGCACGGTGGGGACCGACGTCGATCTCGAAACGGCCCAGCAAGGCGCGCGGCTTTGCGGTATCAATCTGCTGGCCCAGATGAAGCTCGCCACCGGTGATCTGGACCGAGTGAAGCGAGTGGTCAAGCTGGGCGGCTTCGTCCAGGTCAGCCAGGACTTCACCGACATCCCCAAGGTCATCAACGGCTGCTCGGACCTTATGGTCGAGGTGTTTGGCGACGCCGGACGCCACGCTCGCTCGGCGGTGGGGGTCTACAGGTTGCCGCTGGGCTTCTCGGTCGAGGTTGACGCCGTGGTCGAGGTGTTCTGATGCGCGCCCGGCCAAGACCCGAAGCCCAGACGTTCGGCGAGGCCTGGGAGCGGCTGTTCGAACCGGCCATCGCGCATCGGGGCCTGTGGACGCCGGGCGGCTCGCCGGAAAATTCGCTAGCCGCCTTTCAGGCCGCCTGCGCCGGCGGCTACGCCATCGAGCTGGACGTGCAACTGACCGCCGACAATCACGTGGTGGTCTTTCATGACGACCACCTGGAGCGACTGACAGGCGCGGTGGGCAAGCTGCGGGATCATACCGCTGCTGACCTGGAACGACTGACGCTGTCGGGCACGGATGAGACCATTCCCAGCCTGGCGGACGCCCTGACGGTGATAGGCCACCGGGCCATGGTCTATATCGAGCTCAAGACCCCGTTCGGTGAGGTAGGCGAGCTCGAAAAGCGGGTCTCCGACATCCTGCTCGACCACAACGGCCCGACAGCCGTGATCGGCTTCAATCCCTATTCCCATGCCTGGTTCGCCGAGCACCAGCCGCAGATCCTGCGGGGCTTGGACAGCTACGGCTGGGCCGACGAGAGCGCCCGCAGGCTGGCCCCGGAAATGCGCAAGTCGCTCGCGGCGCTGGAGCATGTCGAGATCGCCCGGCCCGACTTCCTGGCCTTAGGCATGGACATGTTGCCCAGTCCACGCGCCGATCTGCTGCGGGCCAAGGGCATGCCGATCATTGCCTGGACCGTGCGCTCGGCTGAGCAGTGGGACAGCGTCAGCGACCATTGCGACAACATGATCTTCGAGGGTTTCGCCGCGTGACAGCCGTCAAGGCGGAGGTGCGCATCCATCGGCGCATCGTCGAGATCGGCCGCGAGGCCTGGGACGCCTGCGCCGGGCCGTGCGGCGATCCGTTTGTCAGCTTCGATTTCCTCCACGCCCTGGAAGAGAGCGGCTGCGCCGTCGATCGCACCGGCTGGGCGCCGCATCATCTCAGCGTGCTGGACGAGGACGGCCGTGTCGCGGCGGTCATGCCGCTCTATCTGAAGTCCCACAGCCAAGGCGAATATGTCTTCGACCACAGCTGGGCCGACGCCTACGAGCGGGCCGGGGGGCGCTACTACCCCAAACTGCAGTGTTCGGCGCCGTTCTCGCCGGTCACCGGGCCGCGGCTGATCGTCCGGCCGGATATCGATATAGACGATGGCCGCTCGGCCCTGCTGGGCGGGGCCCTGACCCTATGCGACCGGCTCGAGGCGTCGTCCCTGCACGTGACGTTTCCGAAGGCCGATGAGTGGGCCTGGATGGGCCAGCGCGGCATGCTGCTGCGGCAGGACCAGCAATATCACTGGTACAACAACGGCTATGCCACCTTCGACGACTTCCTGGCGGCATTGTCGTCCAATCGCCGCAAGACCATTCGCCGCGAACGGCGTGACGCCCAGGCCGGCCTGGAGATTGTCGCTCTGACCGGAGACGCGCTGACCGAGGATCACTGGGACGCATTCTTCGGCTTCTACATGGACACCGGCGGCCGCAAGTGGGGCCGGCCCTATCTGAACCGGGCCTTCTATTCGCTGCTGGGCGAACGAATGGCCGACAAGGTCTTACTGATCATGGCGCGCCGTCCCGGCGGTCCGTGGATCGCCGGCGCCTTAAACCTGATCGGCGGCGATTGCCTCTACGGCCGCCACTGGGGCTGCGCCGAGGACGTGCCGTTCCTGCATTTCGAGCTGTGCTACTACCAGGCCATCGAGCACGGCATTCGCCTGGGCCTGCCGCGCGTCGAGGCCGGCGCCCAGGGGCAGCACAAGATCGCGCGGGGCTATCTGCCCAGCCCGGTCTATTCCGCCCACTGGATCGCCGACCCCGCCCTGCGCGAGCCGGTGGCGCGCTATCTGGAGCGGGAGCGCGAGGCGGTCAGCGCCGAGATCGAGATGCTGACCGAAGAATTCTCGCCGTTCCGCGAAGAACGCTAGAGCATTTCCCGACCTGACTGCGTCAGGCCTTGAGCTCTAATCTTTTGTTTTGACGCATTTTCTTCACGCGAACCGGAACCACTTCGCTCGAAAAATGCGCTAGCCCAGATTGGTCGCGGCGACCTTGTCCTTATAGTCGGCCTTCGGGTCGCGCCCGAGCAGCATCTTGACGCCCGCGAACAGGCTATGCTCGTTCAACCAGATCTGACCTTGACCGGCGTCGAAGCGTAGCAGGCGGATCTTGGGATCGTCCTGGCCCTCGAACCAGGCGGCGACGAAAGGATTCCACAGTCGGTCGATGGTGGCGCGATCGGTGTCGATCTCCAGGTCGCCCTCGACCGAGGCGAACAGGTCGTGGCCCTTGGACACGAAATGCAGATCGGCCCGGCTCTTGGTCGTCAGGGCCGAGACGAGGTCGGTCTCCGACGAGCTGAAGAACCAGATCGGACCGCCCTCGTCACTTTCGGTTTGCGCGGTCATGGGCTGAGCCCGGCCGCCTTCGACCCCCATCAGGCCGACCATGGCCGTCCTGTCGGACTTCAGCGACTTCCAAAACTTGGTGACGATTTCAGCTTCATTGGACATGGACGTTCCTCCGTTCGCTAGCCAACGAAGGGGCGCGGCGACCGTTCCTCGAAAGGCTTCAGGAATTTTCCCAGGCGGCCTTCAGCAGCCCCTTAAGATCCTCATCGACCTCGGACGGCGCGGCGAGGACGAGCTTGGCCTTTAACCGTTCGGACCAGCCTTCGTTCTTGGGTGGGATGAGGCGAGGTGAAACATCCGGCGCTGCGGCCGGGCCCAGCATCACCACGCCGCCCCTGGCCAGCTTGGCCGCGGCGAACTGGAAGCCGCGCGACCAGACGGTGAAGGCCTTGCGCTGGCCCGTGATCAGGCCTGGCAAGTCGGCGACGACCTTTTCCAGGGCTTCGAGGATCGCGGCGGAGGCGGGATCGGTCCATAGAGCCGCGCGCTGCGCGCCGACGTCCTCGCCGATCCTGTTGGCCTCTGGAAAGGCTTCGGACATCACAAAGCTGGCCCGGTTCTGGCCCAGGCCGTGGTGGTGCTTCATCCATGCCAGGCGGGCGCGGGGGCTGGTCTCCGGGCAGATCCTGGCGACCGCCACCCAGTCGGCAAGACTCTTGCCGGTGTCGCGCGCCAGGCCTTCCTTGACCGAGGCGAACCACTTCTTCTGGCGCTCGGCGAGGGTCTCGGTGCTCATGCCCATGCTTGCGCCTCCCCCGGGGTTTGCTACGACCTGCACTTGAGACAGGAGACCGCCATGAGCCTTCACGGAAGCTACGACACAGACAACATTTTCGCCAAGATCGTTCGGGGCGAGATCCCGGCGGTCAAGGTGTTCGAGGACGACCAGGTCCTGGCCTTCATGGACGTCTTTCCGCAGTCGCGCGGCCATGTGCTGGTGATTTCCAAGACCAGCCAGGCCCGCAACATCCTCGAGGCCGAGACCAAGACCCTGGGCCGGTTGATCGGCGCGGTGCAGAAGGTGACCCAGGCCGTGACCACGGCCCTGAAGCCCGACGGTGTGGTGGTCACCCAGTTCAACGGCGCGTCGGCCGGCCAGACCGTCTTCCACCTGCATTTCCACATCATTCCGCGCTACGACGGCGAGGCCCTGGGCCGGCACGGCGAGGGCATGGCCGATGTGGAGGACCTGAAGGCCGTGGCCGAGAGGATTTCGGCGGCGCTTTAGCTTAAACACCGCCGCGGGCGGGTGTAAAGTGATCCGAGGCCGGGACGACAAGGTCGGTAGAGAGACGTGGAGCGACGAAAGCTATTTGTTTCGGGTCATGCCAATGAGGGCGCCGAGCGCGTCGGGCAGGCCGTCGCGCACCTTCTCCTGCCGCACGGTCCAAAGGGCCCGATCGCTGTATTTCGTTGGACTAGCGGGGTCGATCGGGACCGAAACCGTCGTGCCGGGGTAGCCCGGATGAGGCCCCGTGGTCGTGCCTTTTTCACGGTGGGACTCCAAGGCGTCGCCCAGATCGTCGAGGCCGCCACGACAGAGGTCCGGATCGGCGTCGCGCACAGGGGCCAGTTCCTGTTCCTGGCGAACGGCCGCCATCAGGACCGTGACGCGCTCCTCATGGGAAAGCTGGTTGACCGAAAGCCGCAGTTCGTCGGTGAACCCGGCGATCTGATCACGGTGAGCCTGCGGCGCCGTCAGATCGGCGCAGCGTACGCCGTCCACGGCCACCACGGCGTATGTGTAGAGCAGTTGAGTGAGAGCCCCCATGCGTAGGCCGCGCGCTGTCTGGGCGAAGCTGGGGTCCTTGGTGGCGGCCTTATCGTAGGAATTGGCCGCCATGGCCAGCGTGGTGACATACATGTAGGTGACGCCATAGCCGCCGCCACGATAGGTCTGATAGCGTTCCCAGTTGAGCAGGCGCATCATGTTTTCGGCGCTGCCGGGGTCTCGTACGACCGAGGTCAGATAGGCCCAGTCCCGCCGCGCCATGGCGGCGTCGAGGGCTTTGTGATTGTCGGGGAGCACGACACCGGGGGCGTCGAGCACCGATCGGCCCAGCTTGTCGCGCAGCGCGTCGGCTTGGGGATCGGCGGCCGGCATGGCGATGACCTTCACAGGCTTGGCCGGGGCGGCGTCGCAAGCGCCGGCGCAAACTAAGGGGATGGCCACCACGGCCAGCGAACGAAAAAGTTGATGCATGAAGGCCCCCGAAGACGCCTTGAGCGTAAGTGGCTCTCGCGGCGCGATCAACCTTGCGTTTCAAGGGGGGGCGAAAAGCAAAGAGGCCCGGATCGCTCCGGGCCTCTCGCTGTCGTTTTGCCTATTCGGCCAGGGCCGGTTCGGCCTCGTCGGCGACCTTGGAGCCCTTGGCGGGTTTCTCCGGATTGCTCTCGATCTCGAAGTCGATCTTGCTGTCCTTGAGCACCACCTTAACATGGCCCCCTCGGACCAGACGCCCGAACAGGATGTCGTCGGCCAGCGGCTTCTTGATGTGCTCCTGGATGACCCGGCCCAGGGGGCGGGCGCCGTAGAGCTCGTCGAAGCCGTTCTTGGCCAGCCAGTCGGCCGCGTCGTCGCTCAGCGAGATCGTCACGTTCCGGTCGGCCAGTTGGGCCTCCATCTGCATGACGAACTTCTGCACGACCATCCGGATGATCTCGGGCGTCAGCGGCTTGAAGGCCACCACGGCGTCGAGGCGGTTGCGGAATTCCGGGGTGAACAGGCGCTTGAGAGCGGCCTCTTCCTCGCCTTGCACCTTGTCGCGGCCGAAACCGATCGATTGGCGCTGAGCATCCGAAGCGCCGGCATTGGTGGTCATGATCAGGATGACGTTCCTGAAATCGACTTTCTTGCCGTTGCTGTCGGTCAGCACCCCGTGGTCCATGACCTGAAGCAGGATGTTGTAGACGTCCTGGTGCGCCTTCTCGATCTCATCCAGCAGCACCACGGCGTGCGGGTGCTGGTCAACGGCGTCGGTCAGCTGACCGCCCTGATCGTAGCCGACATAGCCGGGGGGAGCCCCGATCAGCCGACTGACGGTGTGGCGTTCCATATATTCCGACATGTCGAAGCGGATCATCTCGATCCCGAGCGTCTGGGCGAGCTGCTTGGCCGCTTCGGTCTTGCCGACGCCGGTCGGGCCACTGAACAGATAGCTGCCGATCGGCTTTTCGGGATCGCGCAGACCCGCTCGAGCCAGTTTCATGGCCGACGACAGCTGCTTGATGGCCTCGTCCTGGCCGAACACGGTGCGCTTCAGGTCGGTTTCCAGCTCGCGCAGCGACTCGGTGTCGGACTTGGACACCGATTTCGGCGGGATGCGGGCGATCTTGGCCACGACGGCCTCGATCTCCTTGACGCCCAGGACCTTCTTGCGACGGCCCTCCGGCAGCAGCATCTGGCCGGCGCCCGCCTCGTCGATCACGTCGATCGCCTTGTCGGGTAGCTTGCGGTCGGTGATATACTTGGCCGACAGCTCCACCGCGACCTTCAGGGCCTCGTTGGTGTATTTCAGCTTGTGGAAGTCCTCGTAGTAGATCTTCAGGCCCTTGAGGATCTTGATGGTGTCTTCCACCGTCGGCTCGTTGACGTCGATCTTCTGGAAGCGGCGAACCAGAGCCCGATCCTTCTCGAAGTGCTGGCGGAACTCCTTGTAGGTGGTCGAGCCCATGCAGCGCAGCGAGCCGGAGGCGAGGGCGGGCTTGAGCAGGTTGGAGGCGTCCATGGCCCCGCCCGAAGTAGCGCCCGCGCCGATCACCGTGTGGATCTCGTCGATGAACAGCACCGCGTTGGGATGGTTCTCCAGTTCCTTGACCACCTGCTTGACGCGTTCCTCGAAGTCGCCGCGATAGCGTGTGCCGGCCAGCAGCGCGCCCATGTCGAGCGAGAAGATGGTGGCGCCCGCCAGGACTTCCGGAACCTGCCCCGTGATGATCTTTCGGGCCAGGCCCTCGGCGATGGCGGTCTTACCGACGCCAGGTTCGCCCACCAGCAGCGGGTTGTTCTTGGTGCGCCGGCAGAGGATCTGGATCGCGCGTTCGACTTCACTGGCGCGGCCGATCAGCGGATCGACCTTGCCTTGGCGGGCCTTTTCGTTGAGGTCGACACAATAGGCTTCGAGGGCCTCGCCGCCGGTCTTGGCGTTGGGCTTCTCGACGTCTTCCTCGACCGTTGCGCCCTTGGCCGTCTTCGGCTCGGACGACCCGGCCTTCTTGGCGATGCCGTGGGCGATGAAGTTCACCGCGTCGTAGCGGGTCATGTCCTGCTCTTGCAGGAAGTAGGCGGCGTGGCTCTCGCGTTCCGAGAAGATCGCCACCAGCACATTGGCGCCGGTGACTTCCTCGCGACCGGAGGACTGGACGTGGATCACCGCGCGTTGGATCACGCGCTGGAAACCCGCGGTGGGCTTTGCATCGTCCTCGTCGTCGACGACCAGAGAGGCCAATTCGACATCGAGATAGTTGACGAGGCTCTTCTTCAGAGCATTGAGGTCGACATCGCAGGCTCGCATGACCCCGGCCGCGTCGTCGTCGTCGGTGAGCGACAGCAGCAGGTGTTCAAGCGTTGCGTACTCGTGCTTGCGCTGGTTGGCGTAAGCGACGGCGCGATGCAGGGATTCTTCGAGTGGGCGCGAAAAAGAGGGCAAGGGGAGGGCTCCTCAGTCCTTTTCCATGGTGCACTGCAGTGGGTGCTGATGCCTGCTTGCCGAGTCGATCACCTGGGCGACCTTGGTCTCGGCAACTTCGTAAGTGAAAACGCCGCAAACGCCGACGCCATGCTGATGAACATGCAGCATGATCCGGGTCGCATCTTCGCGCGACTTATTGAAAAAACGTTCAAGTACGTAAACGACGAACTCCATAGGTGTGTAGTCGTCGTTCAAGATCAATACGCGATACAGCGAAGGCTTCTGCGTCTTCGGCTTCACTTCCGTGATTACCGAAGAACCCGCGCCGTTGTTCTGTCCGCCTTGCTTTCGCTCGGCCATCGACCGCTTTCTCCCGGCGAGCCGAACCACCCGCCTTACATGGATTAGATATGGAAACGCGGCAGCATTGGAAGGGGCTGCCGCGCGGCTGCGCCGCTTTAACACAGGGGCGCCGCGCAAAACGGCTTCTCAGTTGGGATAGTGGCGACCCCGGCCGAAGGTCGCCGGTCGCGAGGAGCCGAAATGGGGGCGGGGTTTGGGGTGCGCAAGGGGCGAGAAGGCCGACTCAGTGAAGCTCGAAGGCCAAACGTGAAGGTTTGCGATCGCCGCATCGTCTGGCATGGAGAATTGAAGTCAGGAGTTCCCTAGCGTGACCGATCTTCGTACTCAGAAGCAGCGGATGCTGGCCGGCGATCTCTACAGTCCGATGGACCCGGAGATCATGGCCGACCACGAAACGGCGGTGGCCTGGATGGGGCGATACAACGCTCTGGACCTGCCGGTCGGTCGACGCCACGCCCTGTTGCGCGAACTGTTCGCCCATGTCGGCGACCACTGCAGCATCCGCCCACCGTTCCACTGCGACTACGGCTGCAACATCAGCATCGGCGAAGGCGCGTTCCTCAATTTCAACTGCGTGATCCTCGACGTGACCACCGTGACGATCGGGGCCAGGACAACGATCGGGCCGAACGTCCAGATCTACACCGCCGAGCACCCCCGCGATCCGGTGGAGCGTCTTACGGGCATCGAGTACTCAAAACCCGTGGTGATCGGCCAAAACGTCTGGATCGGGGGCGGGGCGATCATCCTGCCGGGGGTGACCATCGGCGACGACGCCATCATTGGCGCCGGCAGCGTGGTCACCCGCGACGTTTCGACCGGCGCGACGGTGGTGGGTAACCCGGCGCGGGTTCGCGGGTAGGGCGGCGCGGCGGGAGGGACACGATGAAGGCCTATCTGGTGCTCGACTTTTCCATTCGCGACGTCGCGGCGTTCATGCCCTACGTCGCCGCGATCCCAGCGTTCATTGACAAGCACGGCGGCCGATACGTCGTGCAGGGCGCCGAACCGACGGTCGTCGAAGGTGACTGGAGGCCCGAGCGAATGGTCATCCTCGAATTCCCTTCACGCGAGGCGGCCCAGGCCTTTCTCGACGACCCCGATGCCAAGTCGCTCTTTGCCTTGCGCCACGGCGCCACCGATGGCCGGCTGGTGCTGGTCGATGGGTGTGACTGAGGTCTCGGCTTCCTACACCTCGGCTTCGCCGGATGCGTGGATTACGGGGCGGCGTCGAACAGAGGCAGCGGCGTTTCCACTACCCTCACGGGGTCACCCAGCCGCACCAGGCCGCCGGTGATCACCCGCGCGGTGATTCCACCGTGTCCACGCACCGCGTTGTAGCCTCCGGGGCCGAGGATCTCTTCCATGCGGCTGCAGGGATGGCAGTCGCCGGTGTCTTCCAGCACGACCTCGCCAACCTGGAAACGCCGGTTCTTCAGGGCGCGCAGGTTGATCCCCTCAACCACGATGTTGCGCCGCAGATGCTGGGGGGTGACGTCGCGATCCAGATAGCTGGCGATGGCCGCCAGGTCCTCGGCCTGGATCAGGGTGACTTGGCGCTTACCGCCCTTGCCGTCGGTGTTCGGTCGGCCGTTGTAGTGATCGCCGACCAACCCTGTCTCGCGGGTGATCTCCGCCGCGTCCAACGCGACCAACGGCGCGTGGCGCGCCGGTCGCGCGCCGAGCCACATCACGTGACCGGGCCGGATCGCGCCGGCCATCAGGCGGGCGAGGGGAGAGGCGGGGTTGAGGCCGCCGCTCACGCCCCGGTCCTCACGGCCCGGTCCTCACGCCTTCTCCACGAAGCTGTCGATCACCTTCTTGTCGCCGGCCTTGTCGAACGACACGCTGAGCTTGTTGCCCTCGACCGCAGTCACCTTGCCGTAGCCGAACTTGACGTGGAACACCCGGTCTCCCCGCTTGTGGTCGCTGGCCGCCGAACTGGCCGAGACCGCCACAAGCCGGCCCTCGCCCTCGATGGGCGCCGAGCGGGCGGCCGAGCCGCCGGCCCGCCAGGTCGGCGTGTTCTTCTCGCCGAAGCCCGACGTGCGCTCCTGCGCCCGCTTCCAGCCGGGGCTGTCATAGCTTCCGGCGCTGAAGGTGTTGGAGGGTTCGTCCCAGCGCGAGGCCACGGTCTGCTGCATGCCTGGGCCGCCGCCGTAATAGCCGGTCTCGGACGCGGCATCGACGTGGGCCAGGGGCAGTTCGTCGACAAAGCGCGACGGCAGTTGGCTGGTCCAGCGGCCATAGACCTGGCGGTTGGCCACGAAGCTGATCCGCGCCTCCTCGCGGGCCCGGGTGATGCCCACATAGGCCAGGCGGCGCTCTTCCTCGAGGCCCTTCTCGCCCTTGTCGTCCATGCTGCGTTGGCTGGGGAAAACGCCTTCCTCCCAGCCGGGCAGGAAGACCAGCGGGAACTCCAGCCCCTTGGCCGAGTGCAGAGTCATGATCCAGACCGCGTCGTCGCCAGCGCCCTTGTCCAGGTCCATGACCAGCGACACGTGCTCAAGATAGGCCTCCAGCGTGTCGAAGGCGCTCATCGACTGGACAAGCTCCTTGAGGTTCTCCAGCCGCGTCTGGCTGGTCGGACCCTTGTCCAGCCGCAGGGCGTCGGTATAGCCGCTCTCCTCCAGCACGGCCTCCAGCACCCGCTGGTGCGGCGTGGTGCTGGCCAGGGCGCGCCAACGGTCCAGGTCGCGCAGGAAATTGCTCAGGGCCGTGCGGGTGCGGGCCGGCAGGTCGTCGCTGCCGATGATGACCCGAGCGGCGTCAACCGTCGAAATGCCCTCCCGCCGGGCGATCTGCAGCAGCTTGGTCACCGAGGTGTCGCCGATGCCGCGCTTGGGGGTGTTGACGATTCGCTCGAAGGCCAGGTCGTCGTCGGGAGACTGGATCAGGCGCAGATAGGCGTGGGCGTCGCGAATCTCGGCCCGTTCGAAGAACCGCGGGCCGCCGACCACCTTGTAAGGGATCTGCAGCATCACGAAGCGCTCTTCGAAGGCCCGCATCTGGAACGAGGCGCGCACGAGGATGGCCATCTGGGCGTATTTTCGGCCCGCCTTCTTCGCGGTCTCGATCGCATCGGCGACCATCCGGCTCTCGGCCTCGCCGTCCCAGACGCCGCTGACCTTGACCTTTTCGCCGCCCTGGATCTCGGTCCACAGCGTCTTGCCCAGCCGGCTCTTGTTGGTGTTGATCAGGCCGGCCGCCGCCGCCAGGATGTGTTCGGTGGAGCGGTAGTTGCGCTCCAGCTTGACCACCTTGGCGCCCGGGAAGTCGCGCTCGAAGCGCAGGATGTTGTCGACCTCGGCCCCGCGCCAGCCATAGATCGACTGGTCGTCATCGCCCACGCAGCAGACGTTCTGTCGGCCCTGGGCCAGCAGCCGCAGCCACAGATACTGGGCGACATTGGTGTCCTGGTATTCGTCGACCATCACGTACTGGAAGCGGCGTTGGAAATCGGCCAGCACGTCGGGATGGCTAGTGAAGATGGTGATGTTGTGCAGCAGCAGGTCGCCGAAGTCGCAGGCGTTCAGGATGCGCAGCCGCTCCTGGTATTGCCGGTACAGCGCGATACCCTTGCCGTTGGCGAACTCGCCGGCCTCGCTGGCCGGCACGCGGTCCGGGGTCCAGCCGCGGTTCTTCCACTGGTCGATCAGTCCGGCCAGGATGCGCGGCGTCCAGCGCTTGGCGTCGATATTGTCGGCCTCGATCAGCTGCTTGAGCAGCCGTTCCTGGTCGTCATTGTCGATGATCGTGTAGCTGGACTTCATGCCCACCAGCTCGGCGTGGCGGCGCAGGATCTGGGCGGCCACCGAGTGGAAAGTGCCCAGCCAACGCAGCCCCTCGGCCTCGTCGCCGATGATGTGGGTGATCCGCTCGCGCATCTCCTTCGCCGCCTTGTTGGTGAAGGTGACGACCAGCAGCTCCCAAGGCCGCGCCCGGCCCGTCGCCAGGATGTGAGCCAGGCGGGTGGTCAGAACCCGGGTCTTGCCGGTGCCTGCGCCCGCGAGCACCAGGACGGGACCCTCGGTCGCCTCGACGGCGGCCCGCTGTTCGGGGTTCAGCCCTTCGAAATAGTTCGCGACCGGGCGCTCCGGTCCGCGCGGGCGGGCCAGGTCGGAGATGCGCGGGGCGGGCAGGTCGCCGGGGAAGTCGTCGGCGGACGGGGGGGCGGGTGGGTACGAGTCGAAGACGGAAGACATGGAACATATGTAGCACAAACTTCGCCCGGCTTAAGCCCTCGGGCCGGAGATGTCGCAGGGGTCACCAAGTCTGCCGGTTAGGCCAAAATCTGCAGCCCGTGCTTTTGCACAATCGCCAGCAACTTGAGCGCCGCGCCGCTGGGCTTCTTGGCGCCGGCCTCCCACTTCTCAACCGTGCTTTCGCTGGTATTGAGATAGCGGGCGAAGACCGGCTGGCTGACATGGTTGCTTTCGCGAAGCTGCTTGATCTGCGCGGGCTCGATCATCGGCGGCACGGTGAGGCACGTGGCGTCGAAGTCGCGCATCGTGGCCTTGTCGATTGTGCCGGCCCGATACATCCCGGCGACGTTGTCATGGATCGCCTCGAAGGCGTCGCTCTTAAACTTGCGCTTGGTCATGACAGATCTCCACAATCACCTTGGCCTCTAGCTCCCTGTCGATCTCCACGTCGGTCTTTTCGGCGTAGAGGTCGGCCAGCTTGCGAAAGGCCCTCAATTCGTCGTCGTCGATATTGGCTCAGTCCTTCTTGGCGAACAGATAGGCGTAAACCCAATACCTTCGACCTTTGGTCAGGATGATGCTGCGGCTACGGTTCTTGTCGAGGCGCTTCTTGAACACCCCGCCGCCCAGATCATCGGCTTGGCCCGCCTCGGCCGCTGACACGCAAAGCTCGTCGTCCTTGATCAGCGCCTTTTTGGCCGCCCCGGTGAACCAAGCCGTCTTGAAGACCCGCCTGACTTCATTGGTCTCAGTCATCACGAAAATATAGCACTAAGTGCTACCTGTTGGAAGCGAGACCAAAACGGGAATCCTTCGGTGCGCGCCACGTGTCGGAACCACGACTGGCGCCTGCCGTTTGTTCGGCGGGACGACAATTCACGGAGAGATCAAGTGGCTGAAGGTAATACGAGCGGGGGCGGCAACGCCGGCATGGCGTTCATCATCGGCGCCTTGGTGGTCGTGGTGGCGGTGATCGCCTATTTCGTCTTCACGGGCGGCGTGAGCCACAAGAAGAGCGTCGATATCAACGTTTCCGCGCCGCAGCTGGACGCGCCCAAGGTTCCGGACGCGCCGAAGTAGAAGCAGGCCATGGCGCGTCATCGCAACGGCCAGCCACTCCAGCTGATCGGATGGGCAGGACTGGCCTTGGTGGTCGTCCTGCTTTTCGTCGTCGCCCTGGTGTGGAGCAGCTGGCGCACGGGTTTGCTGGCAATTCGATCGAACGACATCGTGCTGCGAATGCCCGCCGCGCCCGGTTTGCCACGCCTGCCGCGTATACCGATGCCCGATCCGCAGCCTTCCCCGTTGCCGAGGCCTGGGCCCAAGGCGGAGACCTAGAGCACTTCCCGACCTGACTGCGTCAGGCCGTGAGCTCTAATCTTTCGTTTTGACGCATTTTTCTTCACGCGAACCGGAACCACTTGGCTCGAAAAATGCCCTGGCCTAGTGGGCCTGCCCATACTGCAAGGCATAGACCCGGCAGGCCGAAGCCAGGGGCCGCTCGCCGCGTCCGGCGTCGATGCGCTGGATCAGGCCGGCGATACTGACCGCGTTGGCCGCCGCGGCGCTCTGCAGCACGGCCCAGAACTCCGGTTCCAGCGCCAGCGAGGTGGCGTGACCGGCCAGGTTGATCGAACGCTTTTTCAGACTGCCCATCTCGCCCGTCCCATCTCGCCGTTAATATTCGCGTGGCGGGGATCTCCGAACCCCCTTGATTAAAAATGACGCAATGTCATCTTTATGGGGTTCAGCCGGAGCATGCCTCATGATCACCGCCACGCAAGCCCTCGATGATCAAAACACTCGGCAGCCGGTTCGGCGCCAACGCGACACCTTCCAGATGCAGCCTTTGCGGGCGCTCAGGGCCGTACGGCGCCTGATCGCCGACAAGGAAGACACCGCCCAGGTGTTCGAGATCATGCGCGCCCTCTCCGGCACGTCGGTGGTCGAGGGCTATCGGCGCCTTATGCGCACGGCGCAGGGAGGCCGCATCGCCTATGAACGTGAAGAGTTCGCCGAACGCCTGTCGGACAAGAGCTGGCTCGCGCAGTTCGGGCCCGGCACGGTGGGCGCGGGCTATCGCGACTTCATCGCGCCGCGCGGCTTGACCGCCGAGGGCTTGGCCAATGAGAGCCGCAAGGTCGTCGATGGCGACATCGACGCTCCGCACCCCCTGGCCTGGTACGGCCGGCGCATGCGCGACGTGCACGACGTCTGGCATGTGCTGACCGGCTACGGCACCGACTCGCTGGGCGAGGTCTGCGTGGTGGCCTTCTCCTACGCCCAGACCCGCAATCTGGGCTTCGCCCTCATCGCCCTGGCCGGCGCACGCCAGTTCACCAAGCAGAAGACCGGTCAGCCCTATCGCAAGGCCGTGCGCGAGGCCTGGCGTAACGGCCGCGCAGCGGCGTGGCTGCCGGAAGTGGACTATCCGGCTCTTTTCGCCATGCCGCTCGACGAGGCCCGCAAGCTGCTGAAGGTCGGGCCAAACACGGTCTATCAAGGCGTCCCGGCGCACTATCGCGATCGCTTCACGCCGCAATAAGCGACGGGCAGGGCGCGCTCAGGCGCCGCCCAGATGTCGATACCGCGCGATCAATGGGTCCCCAGTCGCCTGGGCCAGGATCCAGTCGCGGAAGGCGGCGATCTTGCGCACCCGGCGGCGTTCGGCGGGATAGGTGATCCAATAGCCGCCGCCATACTGCGCGACGACATCGAAGGGCGCGACGAGGCGGCCCTGGGCGATGTCCTGGGCGTAGAAGATCGGCGAGCCTAGGGCCACGCCTTGCTCGGCCAGAGCCGAGGCCACTTCCAGCGCCTGGGCGTCGGCCATCAGGCGCGGCGCGACGCGCGTGTCGCAGGGGGCCACGCCCGCCGCGTCGAACCAGGTCGCCCACTCGGCCGCCGAGCCGATGCGCGGGGCGTCGACGAGGTCGGCCGGCGTGGCCAGGCCGCCGATCCGCGCCAGGAAGGTGGGTGTGCACAGGGCGGTCTGGATCGATGGCGCCAGGAAGTGGCTCTCCAGGCCAGGCCACTGACCCCATCCGCCGCGAAGGGCCAGATCGACACTCTCGCGCTGCAGATCCACGACGCGGCTGGAGGTCTCCAGCCGTACGGCCAGCTTGGCGTGGGCCACCTGGAAGCCGCCCAGGCGTGGGGCGAGCCATTGGGCGCCCAGGCTCTGGACGGTGGTGATCGACAGCACGCCCTCGCCCGTATCGATCAGGTCCGACAGCGCCATGCGCAGGATCGCCATGGCCTCGGTCGCGGCCCGCGACAGTCGCTCGCCGGCGGGGGTCAGCAAGACCTCGCGGGGTAGGCGGGTGAACAGCAACTGATCCAGGCGCTGCTCCAGCGCCTTGACCTGCCAGCTGACGGCGGCCTGGCTGACGCCCAACTCGTCGGCGGCCTTGGTGAAGCTCTTCAGGCGCGCGGCCGCTTCGAAGATCCGGATCGCGCTGAGCGGCAAGGTGGCGAGGATGTCTGACATAAGTAAGGCTTATGTTTACCCAAGGAGGCCCCGTTTGTCATCCAATGGCAAAAACGCGATTTTCCGGTCATCGCAGCGCAGGGAAGGCGACGATGATGGACGAAGCGATCAAGACCCATAAGGAAACCAGCTTTGGTTGGGTGCTGGCGCTGCAGCATCTAGCGGCGGCATTTCGGCGAGCCAGGACGTCGCGGCGGATGGCCGGCGCCGCAGAAAGCGCCGTTCAAAACCCGACGCCGCCCAAGCCCAAGCGGTATCTGGCTCCTCGCTAAGGAACTGGTCCCTGAGACGGCTCACTTCCCCGTCTCCCCGGCGCCCCCTCAGTCCTCGTCTTGGCCGTCCCGCTTGGCCCCGTCCAAATGACGCCTGAGCTTCTCGGCTAGCGCCGCCTCGGCGACCTTTTCGCCCTTGGTGCGGCCGAACTTGGCGCGGTTCTCGACGGCCTGGGTCTTGGCGTTTGTCTTGGCCCTGACCTTGCGGGCCTGATTAAGGTTGAGGATCTCGGCCAAGGCTCAGCCCTTCTTCTTGGGAGGCGTCGCTGGCCGCAGGATGAGGGTAGATTGCAGGCGCAAGGTCTGGCCCTGCTTGAGGACGAAGGGCGCGCGACCGGGGAAGACGCAGTTCTGCATCGACAGCTCCTTGCGAAGGATCCAGCGGGTGATCGGCGCGCCGTTGGCTTTGCAGGCCAGGCCCACGGTCCAGGCCGGAGCCCCGCCGCCCGGCGTCCAGGCGAAGCCCATGGCCTTGCCGGCCTCGACGGGCCCGACCGCCGGCGCCACGGCCTTGCCGTTCGAGCCGAAGGCCAAGCGGTCGGGCTTGACCAACCGGATCGAGAACCCGCCATAGCCCTTGTCGTCGTCGCTGCCGCCCAAGGCCAGGGTTTTGGACCGCGCGGTGATCACCGTGTCGAAATCGATGCGCCGAGCGCCGCTCTTCAGCGGATACACCCGTACCTTGGTGGTCTCGCGCGCCACATAGGCCACCTCGGGTCCGGAACTGACGATCCAGTCGGCATTGACCAGCAGCGTCCCGCCACCCGCGCTGTCGCCCTTGAAACGCTTTTCGCGGACATTGAAGGTCAGCCCTTTCATGAACCAGCCGTCGGCGACATTCTTGCCGTCGACGATGACCTGATGCCAACTCCAGAAGGCGCCGCGCTGGTGCAAGTGGTCGGCGGGCCGATCCTCCGTCAGCACGGCTCCGTCGGGCGCCCAGATCGGGTGGACATAGTTCAAGCGGCCCGACTCGTGCGGATCGGCGGGCGCGGTGCGGTAGAACAGCACGCTCTTGCCGCCGTCCGTCAGGGTGACGCCGTCGGGGGCGAACACCGCGTCGACTCGGGGCAGGGGCGCGACCGACGCAGCGGCGACGGGGGCAGGAGCGCTCGCGACGGCCTCCGACGCCGTCTGGGCCGAGGCAGTCGCCGCGCCAGTCAGTATCAGCAGCAACGCGGCGGCGAGCGGTCTGATCATCTGTCATTCCTCATCGGACGGGTGACGACTGATAGCCAAGGATGGCGAAGGTCGCAAAGCTTCACGCTGAACAGCCAACCTCACCCTTGAGCAGAACATGTAAAGAACGTTCGCGCCTCGCAAGAGCTTCGTGAAACCCCGTGGCCCGTTGGCCCGTTGGCTCTCCGAACGTTTTCATCCATCGGAGAACCACCATGATCGACATCTCGCAAATCCGCGAACATCTGGAAGTCGTCGCCTCGGACGGCGGGCATGTCGGTCGCGTGGACCATGTGCTCGGCGACGAGATCGAGCTGGCTAAGCTGGATCTTGGCGGCGGGTTCAAGCACCACCTGATCCCGATCAGCTGGATCGACCATATCGACGAAGACGCCGTGCATCTTTCGCTGACCCAGGACGACGCCAAGGCCCAGTGGCGCGAGAAGCACTGACATTCATCGCACGGCGATTGACAGCTCGGCTGCTCTGAACGATCCCTCGCCCGTCTCGGGTGAGGGATTTTCGCATGTATCGGCTCTACTACTGTCCCAGCACGGCCAGCTTGGCGGCGCACTGGATGCTGATCGAGATGGCCGTGTCGTTTGAGCTGACGCTGATCGACACGGCCACGGGCGTGCAGAAAAGCCCCGACTATTTGAAGCTCAATCCCAGCGGCGTGGTGCCGACCCTGATCGTCGATGGCGCGCCGGTCTGCGAGGTGGCGGCGATCCTGATGCTCCTGGCCGAGCGTCATCCCGATCGGGGCCTGGCCCCGGCAGTGGGCGCGCCAGGGCGCGCGGCCTGGCTGCAGTGGATGGTGTATCTGGCCAATATCGCGATGCCGGGCTTCCGGGCCTGGTTCTATCCGCATGAGCCGGCGGGAGAGGCTGCGACGGAAGCGGTGACGGCCAATGCCGCAGCGCGACTGGCGGCGATCTGGGACCGCATCGACGCCCACCTGGCGGCCCAGCCAGGCCCCTACATGTTGGGCGAGCGGCTATCGACCGTCGACTTCCTGGCGACCATGCTGATGCGCTGGTCGCGCAACATGCCCAGGCCCGCGACCATGTGGCCCAACATCGCCCGCTACCTGGCGGGGATGCGCGCCATGCCGTCCCTGCGCGAGGTGCACGCGCGTGAAGGACTGACGGACTGGATCGACGATGAGCCTAGGGAATAACCGTCGGCCTTGGCTTTGCGGACCTGTCGACAAGAAAGGGCGGCCCCGCTGGACCGCCCCTGGCATTCAGGTCCTCCAAGAACAAGCGGCGGTGATCAGCGTCCGCCGCCGGTGATGTCCTTGATCATCGCCTGCACCGGGGCCTTGCCGCCGGCGTTCCAGACGGCCTTGAGGTGCGCCAGGGTATGTTCGGCCGCGCCCTCGAACTTCCACTCGCAGTCCACGATCTTGCAGTTGTCGAACACCGGGGCCTTGCCGCCAGCGAAGGTCAGACGGCAGTCGCGGAATTCGCAGTCGCTGAAGTGCTCGCCGTCGAGGACGACGGTTTCATGGTTGAACGCGGTAGAACTGGGCATAGGCCGTCTTTCACTGGTCGTCGGACATTAGTCGTCAGTCGGGGTCCGAGGGGACTCGTCGGGATTTTGCGCGGCCTTCTCGGCGGCCTTCTGAGCGGCCTTTTCGGCGGCCTTCTTGGCCTTCAGGCGCTCGCGCTCTTGACGTTCGAAAGAATAGTTAGGCGTACGGGCCATGCGGCGACCTCCTTTGTCACAGACGTGCGACGCGGACCGTTAGCGCGGTTCGCGAGCAAAGGGTTGCGATTTTTACGCGATGACGTGGAACAGGCGGGGATGCACGCTCATAACAAGGCGTTTAGCCGACCGCTTGCGCAGCGCGGTGGGTGTGCATCCCCAAATCGCCTGGAGCCTATTTCAGATTGCCGCAGAAGCGCTGGATGCGCGTGCAGGCGTCTTCCAGAACGTCGTTGGCGGTGGCGTAGCTGATGCGGAAAAACGGCGACAGGCCGAACGCCGCGCCGTGGACCACGGCCACGCCTTCGGTCTCCAGCAGTTCGACGGCGAAGTCCTCGTCGCTCTCGATAACCTTGCCGTTGGGCGCGGTCTTGCCGATCAGGCCGGCGCAGGACGGATAGACGTAGAACGCGCCTTCCGGGGTCGGGCAGTGCAAACCGGCCGCCTGGTTCAGCATCGACACCACCAGGTCGCGACGTTCCTGGAACAGCTTGGCGTGCGGCTTGATGAAGTCCTGCGTGCCGTTCAGGGCCTCCAGCGCCGCCCATTGCGATATGGACGAGGGGTTCGAGGTCGTCTGGCTGATCATCTTGGCCATGGCCTTGATCAACGGCTCGGGACCGGCCGCATAGCCGATCCGCCAACCGGTCATGGCATAGGCCTTGGACACACCGTTCATCGTCAGGGTGCGGTCATAGAGCCTGGGCTCAACCTGGGCGATGGTGGTGAATTCGAAGTCGTCGAACACCAGGTGCTCGTACATGTCGTCGGTCAGCACCCAGACCTGCGGATGGCGCAGCAGTACGTCGGCGATGGCCTGCAGCTCGGCGCGAGTATAGGCGCCGCCCGAGGGGTTGGACGGGCTGTTGATGATCAGCCACTTGGAGCGGGGCGTGATCGCCGCTTCCAGGGCGGACGGCGTGATCTTGAAGCCGCTCTCGGCGGTAGTCTCCACGGCCACCGGCGTGCCGCCGGCCAGCAGGGTCATGTCGGGATAAGACACCCAGTAGGGGGCGGGGATGATCACCTCGTCGCCCGGGTCCAGAGTGGCGACCAGGGCGTTGTAGATCACCGGCTTGCCACCCGGCGCGACGTGAACCTGGCTTGGCTTGTAGTCCAGGCCGTTCTCGCGCTTGAACTTGGCGCAGATCGCGGCCTTCAGCTCGGGCATGCCGTCGGGGTCGGTGTACTTGGTTTTGCCGGCGCGGATCGCCGCGATTCCGGCTTCCTTGATGTTATCGGGGGTGTCGAAGTCCGGCTCGCCCGCCGATAGGGCGATGATGTCGCGACCGGCGGCCTTCAGGGCGCGCGCCTTGGCGCTGATGGCGATGGTGGCCGAAGGGGCGATGCGCCGCAGGGCGGCGGACTCGAGCGACATAGTTCAGGACTCCCCTGGGAGGACGTGGACTCGAAAGACCGGTTTCAGGATTGCGGCGGTCTTTACGCCCCCGCTTGCCGCGGCGCAACGCGGCATGACGCCGAAAACCGGGGTTCTTGCGTCGGCAGGACACTAGCGGTACCGCTATCATCATAACGAGGCCGTCGCGCATGGCGGGCGGCCCGGGGGAGCAAACGACCTATCGCCCGACCACGGGCGGCCACGCGGCGCATGACGTCGCAGAAGGGGGAAACACCATGAGCAAGATCGTACTGCTGGCCGCCGTCGCGGCCCTGGGCCTGGCGACCGTCCGGCCGGCCTCGTCGGCCGAAGACATCATGAAATACGCGATCAACAAGCCATCGACGTCCTGGACCCTTTACGGTCCGGGCCAGACGAACAGCTACGTCAAGGACAAGGCCGTGGCGGGCGGCGGCGGCCTGCGGGTGCAGGTGGCCACGGCAGCGCCGGACAAGCCCTGGACCATCGGGGCTAGCCAGGCGGTGCAGGGCAAGATCACCAAGGGTGACGTGCTGATGGTGGCCTTCTACGCCAAGGCCGAACCTGTCGATGGCGGCCCGGCCTCGGGCACGGTCAGCGCGGTGCGGATCCAGCAGGCGGCCGAGCCCTGGGGCGGCATCGTCGAGGGCACGCCGATCGCCATCACCGGCTCCGAATGGAAGATCTACACCTCGCGCGGCCGAGCGACGATCGACGCCGACAAGGGCCAGGCCAGCGTCTCGCTACAGCTGGCCGGCGCCAGACAGACCCTGGTGCTGGGGCCGCTGTTCGTGCTGGACTTCGGGGCCGACTACGACCCGAAGAAGTTTGAGTAAAGCCACCCACATTCCGCACACGCTACACGAACGCCGCCAGGCGCCGGCCGAGATAGGCGGTGGTATTCTCGTCCATAAGTACGGCGGCCTCAATCTTGGTGTGGGCTTGGCCGACCAGCATCTCGCTGAGCGGCCAGCATTGGGCCGAGACCATGCGCAGCGACTGGCGCAGGGCGTCCTGGGCGCGGACTGTGCCGGTGACACCGGGCGAGGCGCCGATGATGCAGGCGAGCTTGCCGTCCAAGGCCGAGGGAGGGCCGCGCGAGGCCCAGTCGATGGCGTCCTTCAGCACTCAACTGAACAGGCGGCGACCGCTAGAGCATTTCCCGACCTGACTGCGTCAGGCCGTGAGCTCTAATCTTTGGTTTTGACGCATTTTTCTTCACGCGAACCGGAACCACTTCGCTCGAAAAATGCTCTAGCCAGCGATCGGTCGATCGTGAAAGGCGAGATCAACTGGCCAATGCGGTCCTGGCCGGCTGTGCGCGGCTGGCGACCATGTGCGCTTCGACAAAGGCCCAAAGCCGTTCCAGGTCGCGGGCGGCCGGGCCAGCGCCCTCGCACTCGGGCACGCAGCGGCCGTTCGCCATGGCCGTCTGGAAGACGTCGCGCGCCCGCAGGCCGTACGGCGCCAAGGGCAGGCCGCAGAAGCGCAGGGCCTCGAGGATGTCCGGATAGGCGACCGGCGCCACCTCGGCCTTTCTGGTGTGGGCCTGGTTAAGCACAACGAAGCCGCTCTTGCCGAGCCGCCGCACGGCCTCGGCCGAGCGCACGATCGGGGCCAGGTCCAGGAACGAGGGACGTCCAACCACCAGGCAGAGGTCCGAGAGGTTCACCGCCTGGGCGACATCGGTCTCGGGCGAGGCGGGGGTGTCGATGAAGAGGTAGTCGTAGTCCTCGCGCATGGCGGTGGACCGGGCGTGGAACAGCTTGCCCGCTACGCCGTCGACCAAAGTAGGGCCAGGCTCGACGCGACGTCGCAGGGACTCGGAGGCCGAACGCTGGGCATCGATGTCGGCCAGCATGACCTTGCGCCCGGCCAGAAAGGCCATCAGGGCCAGGTTCACGGCCAGTGTCGTCTTGCCCGACCCGCCCTTGCGAGAAAGCACTGTAATCGTCTTCATGATCTGGTGTCTCCGCCCCATAAGCGCGGCCTCTTGTCAGCGCCGCAAGATCACCGATTGCGACAACTGTTATGGTTCAGGTGTGAACAGAACTTCAACTTGCGGAATATCTTGCAAGCAGGTTTAGCGCCAGCCTCAAGAGCTTGTTTTTCCTGGGAATCCTTGTCGAGCTTAAACCGCGCGGGCGCCGCGCGCCTGCTGGTCCAGGGTCAATTGCGCGGCCAGATGGTCCCAGAGACGCGAAATCTCCTGGGCGGCGGGGCTGGCCGAATCCCACTCGCCGACCGAGCGGCCATGGGCGATCGACTGCTGGTAGATGGCCCGCGAGCGCAGCCCGACCGGCGCGACCGGCAGGCCGCAGAAGCGCAAGGCCTCGACCGCCTTTTGCACGGCCACCGGTTCCAGCGCGCCACGCTTGGGCGGAGCCTGGCTGAGCACGATGACCGCGGCCTTGCCCAGCCGGCGGACCATCTCGGCCGAGCGCGCCACCGAGGCGATGTCCAGGAAGGTAGGCCGGCACACCAGCACGCAGAGATCGGCGGAGTTCACGGCCACGGCCACGTCGGAGTCCGGGGCGGCCGGGGTGTCGATCAGCATCACGTCATAGGCGTCGTGGATCGCGTGAGACCGGGTCTGAAAAAGTTTGCCGGCGTTGATTTCGGCCAGGGTGGGGCCCGGCTCGGTGCGGGCGCGCATGACGTCCGACGCCGAACGCTGCGGATCGATGTCGGCGAGCATGGTTCGCCAGCCACCGAGGTGGGAGGCCAGGGCGAGGTTAATCGACAGGGTGGTCTTACCCGCCCCGCCCTTGCGGGAAATCACAGCCAGGGTCTTCACGTCCGACGCACTCCCCAAGAACGCTCGCTTTCCGCAGCGGCGCCTGTGGATAACTTAGCCGCGCGATGAGACAGCTTCGCAACGGAATTGTCGTGACGCGGGAATCTTAACCTTACCACGACGAGACGGCGCGGAAGCGTGACAATAAAGTGGGCGATCGGCGGACGTTTTGCACCCATGTCGCGCGTGAGGTGGGGCTTGACCCAACGGAGGCCATGGGCGAGGCAGGGACGTGATAGCCCGGCTGATCGAATTCTTCACCAATATGGACCGCCGCGCCTGGCGCACGGTGGCGGTGTCGTTCGTGCTGTTCGGCGGGGTAGGGGTCGTCTTCCTGTTCGGAGCCCAGATGCTGGGCTTGAATGGCGAGGCTGCGGTGGAGCACTGGCTGAGCGCGGCGCACGGACCCTGGGCACTTCCCGTGGCGGTGGCGGCCTTCGCGGCGCTAGCCTTCATCGGCGTTCCGCAGTTCGTGCTGATCGCCGCGGCGGTGGTGGCCTTCGGGCCCTGGACAGGTTTCGCCTACAGCTGGATCGGCACCCTGGTCTCGTCCCTGGTCGGGTTCTGGGTGGGGCGCGCGTTCGGCGGGCGACTGCTCAAGGACCTGGCCGGCGACGGCGTGGCCAAGTTCATGAAACTGATCGGCAAGAACGGCTTCCTGGCCAGCTTGATCGTCCGCCTGGTGCCCTCGGCGCCATTCATCGTCGTCAACATGGCCGCCGGCGTCACGCCGATGAAGATCCGCGACTTCACCGCTGGCACAGCCATCGGCATCATCCCGAAGATCGCCCTGACCGCCTTCGCCGGCAATTCCATCGTCCAGGCGCTGGAGGGCGGGGGGCAGCGGCACATTGTCATGCTGGTGATCGCGGTGGCGGTGTGGATCGTCTGCGGCTTGGTGGCCCGCGCCTGGCTCAAGAAGCGCGAGACGGCTGAGTAGCCAAGGCCAGTGAAGGCAGATCGCCTCTCGATGCCGCCGCTAGCGAGGCGGTTTTGACGTCTTTCTTCCCTATTTGCCAATCGTCAAGCCACGATTAGCCAGGAGGAGGGATGGAACTTGCTCCGTATGCGGCAAAATCAGCCTTTGGCGCAAAATGCTTGCTCGAATTTAGGCCGCTGTGTAGAAAGTCTGCATGAACGTCGCGCGCCAACTGCTTCGCCTTCGGCTTATCACCCCCTGGGCGCTCTAGGGGCCGCGCATCGTCGTGGCCGGGCGCGCAGGGGATAACCGACCCGCCGCCGCCCCGCACGCAGACACCTTCCGACGAGTAGATCCATGACACCCCCGATTTCTCCTGGCGTAGCCGCCGGCGCTTTTGACAAGCGCGACAACGTCGTCATCTTCGACACCACCATGCGCGACGGCGAGCAATCGCCCGGCGCCTCGATGTCGCATGACGAAAAGCTTGAACTGGCCAAGATCCTCGAGGAGATGGGGGTCGATGTCATTGAGGCCGGCTTCCCGATCGCCTCGAACGGTGACTTCGAGGCGGTCCGTGAGGTCGCCAAGATCGTCAAGAACAGCACCATCGCCGGCCTGTGCCGCGCCCACCAGGTCGATATTGATAGATGTGCGGAGGCCCTGAAGGGCACCCAGCGTGGCCGCATCCATGTGGTCATCGCCACCAGCGACCTGCACATGAAGCACAAGCTGCAGATGGAGCCCGAGGCGGTGATCGACGTGATCGCCCGGTCGGTCGCTCACGCGCGTAATCTGCGCGACGATGTCGAGTGGTCGGCCGAGGACGCCACCCGCAGCGACCGCCAGTTCCTGCGCCGCGCCATCGAGACGGCCATCAAGGCGGGGGCGACGACAATCAATCTGCCCGACACGGTGGGCTACACCTATCCGTCGGAATATGCCGACCTGTTCAGTTGGATGACCCAGAACGTCGAGGGCGCCGACCGAGTGATCTTCTCGACCCACTGCCACAACGACCTGGGTCTGGGCGTCGCCAACAGCCTCGCGGGCGTGCAGGGCGGGGCGCGCCAGATCGAGTGCGCGATCAACGGCCTGGGCGAGCGGGCCGGCAACGCGGCGCTAGAAGAGATCGTCATGGCCCTGAAGGTGCGCGCCGACAAGCTGCCCTACGAGACCAAGATCGACACCACCCATATCACCCGCGCTAGCCGCTACGTTTCGGCCATCACCGGTTTCCCGGTGCAGTACAACAAGGCTATCGTCGGCAAGAACGCCTTCGCGCATGAGAGCGGCATCCATCAGGACGGGATGCTGAAGAACCGCGAGACCTATGAAATCATGACCCCGGAATCGGTTGGCCAAGCGCCGTCCAGCCTGGTCATGGGCAAGCATTCGGGCAGCCACGCCTTCCGCGCCAAGCTGAAGGACCTGGGTTACGAGTTGGGCCAGAACGCCCTGAAGGAGGCCTTCGGCCGCTTCAAGGATCTCGCCGACCGCAAGAAGCACGTCTATGACGACGACATCATCGCCCTGGTCGACGACGCCCTGGCGCGCGGCTCCGAACGGATCCGCGTCCAGCGCCTGCGGGTGGTGGCCGGCACCGACGGACAGTCGGCCGAGCTGACCCTCGAAGTCGACGGCGAGGTCAAGACCTCGGAAGCCTCCGGCGACGGTCCGGTGGACGCGGTGTTCAACGCCATCCAGCAGATTGTGCCGCACGACGCCGCCCTGCGCCTGTTCCAGGTCCACGCGGTCACCGAGGGCACCGACGCCCAGGCCCAGGTCTCGGTCCGGCTCGAAGAGGACGGTCGCATCGCAACCGGCCAGGCCGCCGATACCGACACCCTGACCGCCTCGGCCAAGGCCTATGTCAACGCCCTGAACAACCTCATGGCGCGTAAGGAAAAGAGCCGGCCAGACACGGCGATCGCCAGCGGGTTCTAGCTTAGCGGCGTTGGGGACAGGCCCATGGGCCTCTCCCCAACTTCAACTCGCCCCTAGGCCGCCGCGCGCTTCGAAAACGGTCGCGTCGCCAGCAGTTCTGGCGACAGGTGGGCCTGCGCGTCGACCTCCAGGCCCAAGGCCCGCAGATCCTCGCACAGCGCCTTGCGCCGTTCCTGGTCCAGGAACGCGCCGGCGTCGATGACCAGCACCCCGCCGGGGCGCAGCATGGTCATGGTCGAGGCTGCGGCGGCCCGGGCATCGGCGAGCGTGGAACAGCCGACCACCAGCAGCACGTCGCTCTGTTCGTCGGCGGCGCGACAGGTGGCGCGGCGAGCGGCCTCCACCCGGTCGTAGCCCTTGCGCCAAAGCACGCTCATCGCCTCGCCCGCCTCGGGTCCGGTCACCGCCACGAAACACAGCGGCGTGGCCTGGGCGAGGGTGAGCATGCGCCCTAGCGTGTGGTGGATGCCACCGGTCGGAACGCCCAGCAGGAACTGCGCGGCCTGACGAAATGGGTGGGACGACATGTCGAAACCTCTGGGCTGGTCGGATGCATCACCAGACGCGCCGACCGCCGCAAACTGCGCCAAGGGGACCTAAGGCCTCCATTCCGAAACCCGCCGTCCGCATAAGGGCGGCATAAGGATCAGCCGATGTTCGACGACAACGCCGCCGCCGCGCCGCCCGTCTGGCGACAGATCGACCGCCGTTCCCGCGCCCTGGGCTTCGACATGCCGTCGGAGCCCGACACCGGAGCCATGCTACGCTTCCTCGCGGCTTCAAAGCCGGGCGGCAGGCTTCTGGAGTTGGGAACCGGCACGGGCCTCGCGACCGCTTGGCTGCTGGCCGGGATGGGGCAGGGGGCGTCGCTGGTCTCCGTGGACAGTGATCCAGCGGTCCAGACCGTGGCCCGCGATGTGTTGGGCGGCGACCCACGCGTGACGTTTGCGATTGGCGACGGGCTGGACTATGTGCGCGCTCATCCCCCGGCCGCGTTCGATCTGATCTTCGCCGACGCGTGGCCGGGCAAGTACGAGGGGCTGGACGAGACGCTGGCGCTGCTAAGGCCCGGCGGGTTCTATGTGATCGACGACATGAGCCGCCAACCCAACTGGCCGCCAGGCCATCAGCCTCGCGTTGACGCCCTGGCGGCGCGGCTGAAATCCCATCCCGACTTGGCGACCGTGGCCCTGGGCTGGGCGTCGGGCCTGGTCATCGCGGCGAGACGGCCATGATCTGGATTCCCATCACCATCGCCGCCGCTGGCTTCCAGGTGGCCCGCAATGCGGCCCAGCGCTCGCTCATGGGCGGGGCGGGGCCCTGGGGCGCGACGCTGGTGCGGTTCCTGTTCGGCCTGCCCTTCGCAACGCTATTCGCAGCCATTGCTTGGGCCGTAACGCCGGGAGCCAGCGCCCACGCCACGGCATGGTTCTGGCTGGCTTGCGTGGCCGGGGCGGCCCTGCAGATCGGCGCCACCGCAGCGCTGCTGACCGCCATGCACCGCTCGTCCTTCGCCTTGGGCACAGCCTTGCAGCAGAGCGGCCTGCCGTTCGCTCTCGTCTGGGGCGCTCTACTGTTCGGCGACAAGATCTCGGCCGTGACCTGGATCGGCGGGCTGATCGCCACCGTCGGCCTCGCCGCCTTGACCTGGCCGCGCGGCGGACCGCCGATGCGACGCGGCGCGGTGCTGGCGGGACTGGCCTCCGGCGCGGCCTTCGCCTTGTGCGCCAACTGTTTCCGCCAGGCCGCTCTGGCCTTCGATCCGGCCCATCCGCCGGTCTCGGCCCTGGTGACGGTGATGATCGTCCAAGCCATCCAGACCGTCGCCCTGACGGCCTTCCTGGCGGTTCGCAATCCCGACGCTCTGGTCGCGGTGGTCAAGGCCTGGCGGCGGTCGCTGGGGGCGGGGTTTTGCGGCGCGGTCGCCTCGGGCCTGTGGTTCACCGCCATGGCGCTGAGCCCCGTGGGACCCGTACGAGCGGTCGGGGTGGTCGAAATGCCGATGGCCGCCTTGGCCGGACGCCGGCTGTTCGCCGAGCGGCTGAGCCCCGCTCAGATGGTCTTCGGACTGATCGCGGCGGTCGGCGTGGTCATGGCGGCGCTCGGCTAGAAAACGCCATGTTTCTGGGTTGAACCTCCCGGCGTCGCCGTTCTGCGAAATGAGGTGAGCCAAGCGTTTTAATAGACCTTGAAATCAACGCTTTCGCAGGGCAAACGGGCATCGTCGATACGCTTTACGGCAGTTGGACGACGGCGCGGCAGAGGCTCGCGCTCCCGTCGCGCGGCGAGCGGTCATCACTGGGACGAAAGCCCGCAAATGCGGGAATCATGTTGTCCTCGGGGGGAATTGAAGTAGGAGCCATCTTTTCCCTTCGCCTTCGTCGTCAATACGCCGCAAATGGCTCCGCTTCGCCTACCGATCTCGCCCGCCCCGTCCTACCTGTCCGTCGTACCGCTTCGCCCCCCTATCCCCTCAGTCAGGGCTTTCAATGTTTTCTTCCCTCTTCGGCGTCATTTCCAACGATATCGCCATCGACCTGGGCACCGCCAACACGCTCATCTACATGAAGGGCAAGGGCATCGTGCTGAACGAACCGTCCGTCGTGGCGTTGCGCAATGTCGGCGGCCGAAAGATCGTTCACGCCGTGGGTATCGAGGCCAAGCAAATGCTGGGCCGCACGCCGGGCCACATGGAAGCCATCCGCCCCATGCGTGACGGGGTCATCGCCGACTTCGAAGTCGCCGAGGAGATGATCAAATACTTCATCCGCAAGGTTCACAACCGCAAGGGCTTCGTGAACCCCAAGGTCATCGTCTGCGTGCCGTCGGGCGCCACCGCCGTCGAACGCCGGGCGATCAATGACAGCTGCCTCAATGCGTCCGCCCGTCGCGTGGGCCTGATCGACGAGCCGATGGCCGCCGCGATCGGCGCCGGCCTGCCCATTCACGAGCCGACTGGCTCGATGGTCGTCGACATCGGTGGCGGCACCACCGAGGTGGCCGTGCTGTCGCTGTCGGGCATCGTCTATTCGCGTTCGGTCCGCGTCGGCGGTGACAAGATGGACGAGGCGATCATCAGCTACATGCGCCGTCACCATAACCTGCTGATCGGCGAGACCACCGCCGAGCGCATCAAGAAGGAAATCGGCACCGCCCGCGCCCCGGCCGACGGCGAAGGCCTGTCGATCGACGTCAAGGGCCGCGACCTGATGCAGGGCGTGCCGCGCGAGGTGCGCATTAGCGAAAAGCAGGCCGCCGACGCCCTGGCCGAGCCGGTCGGGCAGATCGTCGAGGCCGTGAAGGTGGCTCTGGAAGCCACCCCGCCGGAACTGGCCAGCGACATCGCCGACAAGGGCATCATGCTGACCGGCGGCGGCGCGCTGCTGCGCGGCCTGGACGCCGAGATCCGCGACCACACCGGCTTGCCGGTCACCGTGGCCGACGATCCGTTGTCGTGCGTGGCCCTGGGCTGCGGCAAGGTGCTCGAACATCCCAAGTGGATGAAGGGCGTTCTTGAATCGACTCTCGCCTAGGCGTCAATTTAATCTGGACGCCGCGGGGGGCGTCGGGAGAACTCGTACGTGCCCTTTCGCGAAGGTCCGCTCGGTGACCTGAAAGTGCCGCTGACCTGGACCGCGGCCGTGGCGTTGATCGTCGCCGTCGTGATCGCGGTGGCGTTCCTGCTGGCCGACCGGCGGGAGAGCCTTCAGCAGCAGGCCTATGGCGTGACCCGCCAGACCATGGACACCGTGTCCAAGCCGGTCAGCGGCGCCATCGCCGCCCCAGGGCGCTGGACCGGCCTGGGCGTCGATTTCGTCAGCAGCTACTTCTTCACGGCGTCCGAAAACCGCCGACTGAAGGCCGAGCTCAAGGACATGCGCGGCTATCGCGACCAGTATCTGGCCGAAGTCGACAAGAACGACCGCTATCGCTCGCTGCTGGGCCTGCGCACAGATCCGCCGATCCCGATGGTCGCCGCCCGCGTGGTCATCGACACCCGCGGCCCTTTCGCCAACACTCGCCTGGCCGACGCCGGCGCCGAGCGCGGCGTGGTTGTGGGCAATCCAGTCATGAACGAGCGCGGCCTGGTCGGCCGTGTGGTGGGCGTGGCCAATGGCGCCAGCCGGGTGCTGCTGCTGACCGATATCGCCTCGCGGACGCCGGTGATGATCGACCGCACCAACGCCCGCGCCATCCTGACCGGCGACGGCGGTCCCAATCCCAAGCTGGACTATCTGCGCGGCGCCGATCCGATCAAGGAGGGCGACCGTGTCGTCACCTCGGGCGATGGCGGCGTGGTGCCGCGCGGCTTGCCGGTAGGCGCGGCGGTCAAGGGCCTGGACGGCCGCTGGCGCGTGGTGCTGTTCGCCGACGACACCGCCATCGACTATGTCCGTATCCTGTTGTTCACGGACTTCTCGCAGCTGGCCGACCAGAAAGCGCTACTGACCCGCAGCCTGCCGCCGGTGACGACGGAAGACCCCAACGTCTCGATCCTCGGCCCGGCCATGGCGCCCAAGCCAGCGACGACCACGCCAGCGACGACCGCGCCAGTGACCTCGCCCAAGCCGGCCACCGCTGCCTCAGCCAAGCCGCCGGCGACGACCTCGGCCGCACCCAAGCCCTCAACCGTGCCGCCGAAGCCTGCGGTTTCAAAGCCGGCCGCGCCCAAGCCGCCGGCCACGGCTCCCACGGCGGCCCAGCCGCCAGGCGGCGCGCTATGAGCATGGGCGGCGCGCGGCCTCTGCATCCCGCGCGCTGGCTGGGCGTGCCGCTGCTGCTGTCGATCTTGGCGACCGTCGTCTTCGCCGCGCCGATCCGCCTCTATGGCCTGCAACTTCCGGAGCCCGTGTTCGCCATGGTCCCCGCCTTTGCCTGGGCCCTGATCCGCCCGTCGATCCTGGCGCCCTTCGCCCTGCTGGTTCTGGGCCTGTTCCTGGATGTGTTCTGGGGCGGGCCTTCGGGCCTGTGGGCGCTGTCGCTGCTGGTGGCCTACGCCACCGCCCTGGCCGGCCGCAACATGATGACCGGCCAGAGCCGGCCAATCATGTGGGCCTGGTTTTCCGGGGTCACTGCCGTGGCGATGATCGGCGGTTTCCTGTTCACCATGCTAGACAGTCTGGCCATGCCCAGTCTGCTGGCCGTGTTCTGGCAATTCCTGGTGACCGCCTTGCTGTTTCCGTTCGCCCACCGGCTGATCGACCGGTTCGAGGACGCGGACGTTCGGTTCCGGTGACGCCATGAGCGAACCGTCCATCTTCTTCTTCGAGGTCAATGAGCGGCAGGGGGTCTTCCACCGCCGGGCGTTTCTGATGGGCGGCCTGGCTGGCGGCGGGTTGCTTGCCCTGGGCGGACGGCTGGCGCAGCTGCAGTTGGTCGAGGCCCAGCGCTATCAGAAGCTTTCGGCCGGCAACCAGTTCAACTACCGCCTGGTGCCGCCGCCCCGCGGCCTGATCCTCGACCGCAACGGCGTGGCCCTGGCCTCGAACCGGCCCAATTTCCGGCTGCTGATCACCAAGGACTCCAAGGATTTCGACGTCGAGGCCTCCCTCGACGACCTGGCCACTCTGGTGCCGATCGACGGTACGCGCCGGTCGCGCCTGATCAAGGACATCGCCCGCGCGCCCAAGAAGGCTCCGGTGGCGGTGATGGAAGACATGACCTGGGAGGAGTTCTCCCGCGTCAACATCCGCGCCCCTGAGCTGCCGGGCGTCACCGCCGACATGGGCGAGGTGCGGGTCTATCCGTTCGGCGGGGCCTTCGCCCACGTGATCGGCTATGTGGCCAAGGTCTCGGATCGCGACCTGGAAAAGGCCAAGGACGAGCCCGACCAGGACCTGCTGCACCATCCGGGGTTCCGGATCGGCAAGGCGGGGATCGAAAAGGCCCTCGACCGCGACCTGCGCGGCCGTCCGGGCGCGACCAAGGCCGAGGTCGACGCCCAGGGCCGCGTCGTGCGTCTGGATCCCGAGGGCGACATCCTGCCGACCGCCGGCAAGGAAGTGCGGCTAACGCTGGACGCCGACATCCAGAACCGCGCGCTGGAAGTGATGGGTGAGGAAAGCGGCGCGATCGTCGTGATCGATATCCGCAACGGCGACCTGCTGGCCATGGTCTCGGCCCCCAGCTTCGACGCCAACCGCTTCGTCAAGGGCCTGTCGGGTCCCGAATATCGCGCCTTGGCCGAATATGAGCGCAAGCCGCTGCTGGACAAGGTGCTGAACGGCACCTTCCCGCCCGGCTCGACCTTCAAGCCCACCGTTGGTCTGGCCGCTCTGACTGCGGGCGTGGACCCCGAGGCGCGGGTCAATTGCGGCGGCAGCTGGTACTATGGCAACCGCACCTGGCGGTGCTGGGAGAAGCGCGGGCACGGCTCGCAGAACATGCACGAGGCCATCAAGAACTCCTGCGACATCTATTTCTACCAGACGGCGCTGAAGGTCGGCCCCGACGCCATCGCGACGACCGCCCGGGCCATGGGCTTTGGCCAGACCTTCGATATCGGCATTCCCGGCCAGAAGAAGGGGCTGGTGCCTGATCGCGCCTGGAAGAAGCGGGCAAACGTCAAAAATCCCCCGAACCAGACCTGGTTTCCGGGCGAGACTCCCAGCTATGGGATCGGGCAGGGGGCTTTGAACGTCAATGCCCTGCAGCTGGCGGTGATGACCGCGCGTCTGGCCAACGGTCGCAAGGCGCTGAACCCGCGGCTTATCAAGTCAGTCGGCGGCGTCGAGCAGCCCAGCGGCGCGGCCGTGCCCGACCTGCCGTTCACGATGGAGCACCTGGCCTATGTGCGCGGCGGCATGGAGGCGGTCGCCAATGACGTGCGCGGCACGGCCTATCGCCAGAGCCAGCTGGGTCTGGGCGACGTCAAGATGGCCGGCAAGACCGGCACCGCCCAGGTCCGCAGCTATGACAAGGTCGCCAACCGCAAGAGCGACAGCGTCGCCTGGAAGCTCAAGGACCACAACCTGTTCGTGGCCTTCGCGCCCTATGATGACCCGCGCTACGCCGTCGCCGTGATCATCGAGCATGGCGGCATGGGCGGCGCCACCGCCGGCGCCCCGCGGGCCCGCGAGGTGATGCGCGTAGCGCTGTTGAAGGATCCCGAAATCCGCGCCCGCATCGAACGCCCCGCGCCGCTGCCTGACGCGCCGGTCGAGGCCGCCGACGGCGCGGTCGAAGGCGCGGCGCCCGAAGATCCCACCGAGGGCGCGCCTCCGCCGCCTCCCGTTCCCGCCCCCGTTCCTGGAACACCCCGATGACCCTCAGCGGCGGCCTCAGCCGGCCCGGCGAACGCGACCGGCCGATCATCAAGTTCATGGAGATCGACTGGACCCTGTGCTTGGTCCTTTGCCTGATCGCAGGCACCGGCGCGCTGATGTTGTTCTCAATCGCAGGCGGCTCGTGGGAGCCCTGGGCCGACAAGCACCTGCTGCGCTTCGGGATCTATTTCGTGTTCATGATCGGCCTGGCCATGCTGGACCTGCGGGTCTGGTTCAGCCTGGCCTATCCCATCTATACTGCGGGCCTGATCCTGCTGGTGCTGGTCGAACTGATCGGCGACGTCTCGTTGGGAGCCCAGCGTTGGCTGCAGCTAGGCCCCCTGAGGTTTCAGCCGTCCGAGGTGATGAAGATCGGCGTCGTCCTGGCCCTGGCTCGCTATTATCACGGCCTTTCGGCCGACAGCGCCCGGCTGTCGTGGAAGCTGCTGGTGCCGGTGGTGTTGATCGGTCTGCCCACCTTGCTCGTCGCTCACCAACCCGACCTGGGGACCGCTGTGCTGATCGCCCTGCCGGGCCTGGCGGTGATGGTGCTGGCCGGCCTGTCGCTGCGCCTGATCATCGGCGGGATCGTGCTGGGGCTCGCGGCCCTGCCGCCGTTCATCTTCTTCGTGCTGCACGACTATCAGCGCAACCGCATCCTGACCTTCCTGCACCCGGAAAACGACCCGTCGGGCAACGGCTATCACATCATGCAGTCGAAGATCGCCCTGGGTTCCGGCGGGCTGATGGGCAAGGGCTTTGGCCTGGGCTCGCAGAGCCAGCTCAACTTCCTGCCCGAGAAACAGACCGACTTCATCTTCGCCACCCTGGCCGAGGAATTCGGCTTCATCGGCTGTTTCAGCGTGCTGTTCCTGTACGGCGTGGCGATCTTCATGGCCCTGCGCATCGCCTCGATCAGCCACAGCCACTTCGGCCGGCTGTCGGCGGCGGGCGTCACCGCGACCTTCGCGCTCTATGTGCTGATCAACGGAGCCATGGTGATGGGCATGGCCCCGGTGGTGGGCGTGCCGATGCCGATGCTGTCGTACGGCGGCACGGTCATGCTGACGGTGATGGTCGGGTTTGGGCTGGTCCAGGCCGTGCGGGTGCACCGCTATACCGAGGTGACCAGCGGCAAGGGTTCGTTGATGTAGGATCTAGGGGGCGATCACTTGCCCCCTACGGATCGCTTCGCGATCGTCTTCCCCCAGAGGGGGAAGAGCTCAGGCGCCGGCGCTGGCGCGAAGCTCCGCCCCCTCGCCGCGACAGACGGCGAAGCCGTCAGGTGGGGGCAAGTGGGTGAGCCACCTACTTCCCCTTCAACGCCCGCCCGGTCATCACCGCCCCCGCCCCGTACTTCCCGCGCAGCCCGTCGATCACCGTCTCGCTTTTCAACGCCTTGCGCTCGTCTCCCGCGAAGAAGTCGTCGGCGGCCCCCTCGGCCGGCACGAAGTCCGTCAGCCCCGCGCCGATCAGGCGATAGTGCAAGCCACCCGGCTCGGCGGCCAACAGCTCACGCGCCACCTGAAACAACGTCCGGGCCGTCTGGATCGGCACCGGCAGAGTGCGGCGACGGGTGCGGATCTTGAAGTCCGGCGTGCGCAGCTTGAGGGTAATGACCCGGCCGGCCACCCCGCCGGCCCGGGCCTGGCGGGCGACCTTCTCGCATAGCGGCCACAGCTCGTCCTCGAGGTCGTCGCGCTTGTAGAGGTCGTCATTGAAGGTGGTCTCGGCGCTGATCGTCTTGCGTTCTTGCTCGGGATCGACCGACCGCACGTCGCGGCCATGGGCCAGGTGATGCAGCCGCAGGCCGCTGGAGCCCAGCACCTTGACCAGCCACTTCAGGTCGGCCGCCGCGATGTCGCCGACCGTGCGCAGGCCCTCCGAGGCAAGGCTGGTGACCGTGACGGGACCCACGCCGGGCAGGATCGACACCGGACGCGACGCCAGGAAGGCCTCGACTCCTACGGCGCCGATCACCGAAAAGCCGCGCGGCTTGTCGAGCTCCGAAGCGATCTTGGCCAGAAACTTGTTGGGCGCCAGGCCGATCGAGACGGTGATCCCCACCTCGGCCTCGATCTCCCGCTGAACCTTGGCCAGCATCACCGCCGGCGGGGCGCCGTGCAGGCGCTCGGTGCCTGACAGGTCGATCCAGGCCTCGTCCAGCGACAGGGGCTGAACCAGGGGCGTCAGGGCCTCCAGCTTGGCCATGATCCGCGCGCTCTCGTGCTTGTACTTGGCGAAGTTGGGCTTGATGACCACGGCGTCGGGGCACAGCTTCAACGCCTTGTACATCGGCATGGCCGAGCGCGGTCCGCTCATCCGGGCGATGTAGCAGGCGGTGGTCACCACGCCGCGCTTGCCGCCGCCGACGATCACCGGCTTGTCGCGCAGGCTGGGATCGTCGCGCTTCTCAACCGAGGCATAGAAGGCGTCGCAGTCCAGGTGGGCCATCGACAGCTGGCCCAGCTCCTCGTGAAAGATCACCCGCGGCGACTGGCAGGACGGACAGCGCGAGACCTTGGCCTCGCCCGTCGCCAGGCAGTCGCGGCACAGGGCTTTCACAAGAAAAGCTTTAGCTCGATGGCCGTCTTGAGGTCCGGCCAGAGATCGATGCGGGTGTGGCGCTCCGGATCGGCAGGGGCGAGGGGGCGCAGGCGTTCGTCGGCCACCATCTGAAAACGGGTGATGGCCGGCGCGCTGGTCGCAACCGAGTCGAGCTGCGGCAGCAGATCGTCGATGAATACCGACGGGCCGCTGGTGCGACTGGCCAGGTCGGCCGCCGACGGTCCCTTGGGGCCGCTGTTGATCACCAGCGGATAGTCGAACCCGTGGGTCTTCAGCCAGCGGGCTCGGGACTGACGGCCGTGCTCAGGGGCGTTGGTTAGAATCACCACGTCGGCCCTGCCCGACAGGTCGGCCAAGGCGTCGGCCGCGCCGATCGCCGGCAGCAGATCGCCAGATCCATCGCGGAAGAAATCATCGAACAGCATCCGCCCGGCGATCAGGTCCAGATGCTCGGTCTCGCCGGGCCGGTAGATGTTCTGGAACAGGGCGTAGCGGTCGAACCGCAGTTCGAAGCCGTGCCGGGCGATGAAGGTCCCGAAGCCGTGCATGAACCGGGCGAGCACCTCATCGACATCGACGATGACGAGCGGCGCATCCGCGCGAACCTTGCAGGTCTGGAGGTCGGTAGAACTGGGTTCCATGATCCAAGGTCGATGTTGGTGAACGCGATTAGCGCGGGCTTAAGGATATTCGTGGCATCTGGAACCCAGAAGCGACGCAAATCCCTCATGCGCCGCCACGGACCGGAATGGTCGGGGTCAGGATGACGAAGAAGGTCCTCATCGTGGAGGATAATGAGCTGAACATGAAGCTGTTTCATGATCTGCTCGAAGCCCAGGGTTACGAGATCTTGCAAACCCGCGAGGGCCTGCAGGCTCTGTCGATCGCCCGTGAGCACCGTCCCGACCTGATCCTGATGGATATCCAGCTGCCGGAGATCTCGGGTCTTGAAGTCACCAAGTGGCTCAAGGAGGACGACGATCTGTCACACATCCCCGTCGTCGCCGTTACGGCATTTGCCATGAAGGGCGACGAGGAGCGCATTCGCGAGGGCGGTTGCGAGGCCTATATCTCCAAGCCCATCTCGGTGTCGCACTTCCTCGACACGATCCGCCGGTTGCTGGAGAGGTAGGCCCGTGAGCGCGCGCATTCTCGTCGTCGACGATATCGACGCCAATGTGCGGCTGCTCGAGGCTAAGCTTTCGGCTGAATATTATCAGGTTTCGACCGCCAGCGACGGCACCACGGCCCTGGCCATGGCGGCGGCCGAGCTGCCCGACGTCATTCTGCTGGATGTGATGATGCCCGGCATGGACGGCTTCACTGTCTGTAAGCGGCTCAAGGAAGACCCGATCACCCGGCACATCCCCGTGGTGCTGGTCACGGCGCTGGATGGCCGCGCCGACCGTATCCAGGGCCTTGAGGCGGGCGCCTCGGACTTTCTGACCAAGCCCATCGACGACGTCATGCTTTTCGCTCGCGTGCGCAGCCTGACCCGCTTCAAGCTGGTGATCGACGAACTTCGCCAGCGCGAGGCTTCGGGCCGCCGCATGGGCGTGATCGCCGGCGCCGCCTCTCGCCTCGACGGCCTGGGCGGCCGGGTGCTGATCGTCGATGACAATGAACGCCAGGCCCAGCGCGTCGCCAACGAGCTGTCGATCGAGCACCGCCCGGTGATCGAGATCGATCCGGCCAAGGCTCAGATCAGCGCCGGCGGGCCGGTCGACCTCGTCATCATCAACGCCGCCGCCAAGAGCTTCGACGGCCTGCGCTTTGCCGCCGGCCTGCGGTCGGACGAGCGCACCCGCCACCTGCCGATCCTGGCCATGGTCGATCCCGATGAGCGGACGCGCCTGGTCAAGGCGCTGGAGATCGGCATCAACGACATCCTGCCGCGGCCAATCGACCCGCAGGAACTGTCGGCCCGGGTCAAGACCCAGATCCAGCGCAAGCGCTACACCGACTATCTGCGCCAGAACCTCGACCACAGCCTTGAACTGGCGGTCACCGACCAGCTGACCGGCCTGCACAACCGCCGCTACATGGCCGGTCAGCTCGATTCGCTGGTCAAGCGCGCGGCCCTGGGCGGCGACCCGGTCGCGGCCCTGCTGATCGACATCGACCATTTCAAGAAGATCAATGACGGCTTCGGCCACGACGTCGGCGACGAGGTGCTGCGCGAGTTCGCCCTGCGCCTGGCCTCCAATGTCCGCGCCATCGACCTGCCTTGCCGCTACGGCGGCGAGGAGTTCACGGTGATCATGCCTGACACCCAGCTGGAAGACGCCCTGCGCATCGCCGAGCGGATTCGCATGCACGTGGCCGGCTCGCCCTTCCGCGTAGCCCACGGGACAGAGTTACTGACGGTGACCATCTCGATCGGTGTTTCGGTCAGCTTTGGCCCCAACGACACGCCCGAGACCCTGCTCAAGCGCGCCGACGAGGCGGTGTACGAAGCGAAAGCCTCCGGACGCAACGCCGTGGTGGGCAAGGCGGCGGCTTAACAGTCGGGGACACGCCCGAGGGCATGTCCCCGACCTTGGATTAAGGCTTCGCCACCAGCCTGATCTCATACAGCCGCGGCCAGAATTTCCCTGTCACGATCAACCGGTCCGTCTCGGCGTCATAGGCGATGCCGTTGAGCACATCGACACCGGCCTGATCCGCGACCGGCAACAGCCCGGTCAGGTCGATCCAGCCCTTCACCTCGCCCGTCAGGGGGTCGATGCGGGCGATGCGGTCGGTCTGCCAGATATTGGCGTAAATCTCGCCCTTGACCCATTCCAGCTCGTTGAGCTGGTCCACCGGCTGACCCTCGTCGGTGACGGTGACGCCGCCGGTTTCCCTGAGTGTCTCGGGATCCAGGAACCGCAGGCGGGAGGTGCCGTCGCTCATGTAGATCTGGTGATCGTCGCGGGTCAGGGCCCAGCCCTCGCCGGGATAGCTGAATTCACCGCGCGTCTCAAAATCGTCGAGACCGTAGACGAAGCCGACCTGGTTCTTCCAGGTCAGCGAGATCAGCCGATCCTTCCAGTCGATGATGCCCTCACCGAAGAATTGGCTGGCGATCGACCGCTCCAGCTGAACCTGGCCGGTTTCGAGGTCGAGCTTGCGGATCGACGAGGCGCCTTCCAGGCCGGTGCTCTCATATAGAAAGCCATTGCGCAGGAAGAGGCCCTCTGTGAAGGCGTGGGGGTCGTGTGGATAGGTGCGCACGACCGCGTAGCCATAGACTGGAGTCGCGGCGCGCGCCTGCGGCGAACAGGCGCTCAGCAGGGTGGCGACAAGCCAGACGGCGAGAAGCGGGAGTTGGCGCATGGCCCAGCTAGGCCTTCCTCAGGCGGCGAAAACAAGACGGGTCGCGAAAGAGAGGGGCAAAGAAAAACGCCCGACCTTGCGGCCGGGCGTCTATCCTATCGAAAAGGGTGGCAAGACCTACTTGATCTTGCCTTCCTTGAATTCGACGTGCTTGCGGATGACCGGATCGTACTTCTTCAGCACCATCTTTTCGGTCTTGGTGCGGGCGTTCTTCTTGGTCACGTAGAAGAAGCCGGTGTCCGCCGTCGAGTTCAGGCGGATCTTGATGGAAGCCGGTTTGGCCATGGTCGAATCCCTGCGATGGTCGCGCAGGTCCCTACGCGGTCGAAATAAGAGGCGCGGAACATACTCACCGGCGGCGCAAAGTCAATTGCCGTGAGCGGGCAATTCCTCCCCCTGTGGGGCAGGTTTCGGCGAAGCCGACGGAGTGGGGCGTGATCGGACGATGGCCAGCTTACGGATCTTCGATCCCGAAACTCCCCCCGCCGGTCGCTGCGCGACCACCTCCCCCACGGGGGAGGGGCTTGATCACAGATAGGTCAGCTGCCGCGCCCCGCGCAGAAACCGCATGAACGGGGCCGGGCGGCCAGAATCCACTAGGCGCTGCTCCACTTCATGAACGACGAAACGGGTGATGTTGGGGAGATCCAGGGCCCGGGCCTCGTCGAAGTCGAACCAGCCGATCTCGTCCAACTCGCCGCAGTCGGGCTGGCGCTCCAGGCTCAGCAGGGCCGAGGCCGGGGCCATGAAGAACCGTGCGTCGAAACGCCGCGTGCGATAGGGCGGGGTGATGGCGCGGGCCACGAAGGCCAGGGAGGCTAGGTCAGGAAGGGCGCCCTGCGCCAGGAACGGCCGCCAGGCGCCGGCGCCTGGGCGCGCGGGCGCGGCCTTGGCCAGCAGCAGGCCCGTCTCCTCGAAGGTCTCGCGCACCGCCGCCAGGGCCAAGGCGCGGGCCAGGCGGGCCGGCGAGGGGTGGCGCGGCTCCAGGGTCAGACGGGCGGCGGCCTCCGGCGCCAGTTCGGTCGCCGAGGGCGCGGCGTAGTCGCCGCGATCGACCCGACCCCCGGGGAACACCCACTTGTCGGCCATGAAGGCCAGGCCGCGATTGCGCCGGCCCATCAGCAGCTGGGGCTTGGGGCCCTCATCGCGGACAATGATCAGGGTCGCGGCGTGGCGCGGCTTCAGCGGTCCGGCGTTCGCGTCGCGCACGTCGCCGTCGTTGCGGGTGTCGAATTTGGCCTCGATCGGCTCATCCATGATGGGGAGCTTAGTCTCGATGCCGCGCGGCGCCAGCCGTCCGTAGCGGCAAGGGTTCGGATTGGGGACATGCCCGTGGGCGTTTCCCTACCAACATCTCCCGCGCTTGACCCTCATCCCCCGTCCGCTCAATCTCGCGCCGCAATCGAGGAGTCGGGGGATGGCCATGTTCGCACGTGTTTCGGGACTGGCGCTGGTCGTCACCCTCTCGACGGGATCGGCCTTCGCCGCCCCCTCCACCGCCCAGGTCGCCGCCGCCGCCAAGGCCGTCCAGCCGAAGGTCGTGGCTTGGCGACGCGACATCCACGAACACCCCGAACTGGGTAACCAGGAGGTCCGCACCGCCGCCCTGGTGGCCAAGGAACTGAAGGCCCTGGGCTTCGAGGTCCGCGAGGGCGTCGGCCGCACCGGCGTGGTCGGCGTGCTGAAAGGCGGCAAGCCCGGCAAGGTGGTGGCCCTGCGCGCCGACATGGACGCCCTGCCGGTCCAGGAAAAGACCGGCCTGCCGTTCGCCTCCAAGGTCACGGCCCAGTGGGAAGGCAAGACCCTGCCTGTCATGCACGCCTGCGGCCACGACACCCATGTGGCCATGCTGCTTGGCGCGGCGACCGTGCTGGCCGGCATGAAGGCCGAGATCCCTGGGACCGTGGTGCTGATCTTCCAGCCCGCCGAGGAAGGTTCGCAAGCCGGCGAAGAGGGCGGCGCCCTGCTGATGATCCGCGACGGGGCGCTGGACCATCCCAAGGTGGACGCCATCTTCGGCCTGCACATCGGTCCCGCCGACGCCAACCTGCTGAACTACCGGGCCGGCGGGTTCTATGCCGGGTCCGAGCGGATGACCATCACCGTCAAGGGCAAGCAGACCCACGGCGCGCGGCCCTGGGCCGGCGTCGACATGGCCAGCGTCGCGGCCGACATCATCCAGGCCTTCAACCAGCTGTCGGCCCGCCAGATCGACGTCGCCGCCTCGCCCACCGTCCTGACGGTCGCCACCATCAACATGGGGGTGCGCAATAACATCATCCCCGAAGACCTGGTGATGACCGGCACCCTGCGGACCTTCAACCCGCAACGCCGCGCCGACGTCATCGACAAGGTCCAGAAGACCGTGGCCGCAATCGGCGAGCGCTATGGCGCCAAAGCCCAGGCCGTGTTCACCCAGCCCTATCCGGTCACCTATAACGACCCGGCCCTGTCGGCCTTCATCAAGGCCAGCCTGGAAAAGGCCTCGCCGGGCAAGGTCGACGACCAGGCGGCCCTGGTCACCGGGGCCGAAGACTTCTCCCGCTATGGCGAGAAGATCCCGGCGGTGTTCGTCCAACTGGGCGGTCGGCCGGCGTCTGTGCCGGCGGCGACGGCGCCGGCCAACCACTCGCCCTATTTCGATGTGGACGAAGCGGTGTTCGAGACGGGCGTGAAGGCCGAGGTGCTGATGGCGCTGGATTATCTGGGACGCAAATAATGGCAATCCTTCTCCCGCAAGGGGGAGAAGGAAGAAGAGCTACCGCCGCGTGCCCCGTCGAACCCCCTTGGGCAGTCCCCCGCGCGGCTTGACCGGCGGGCGCGATCGCACGCCAAGCCTGGGCTTTGGAGCCTTGGGATCGTTCGGCAGGGCGTCGGTCAACATCTCGAACAACAGGCCGCCGGTCACTGGCGTGGCCTCGCGCAGCTTGACCTCGACGCGCAGTCCCAGCGGGAAGCGCTTCCCGGTGCGCTCGCCGACCAGGGCGTGCATGCGGTCGTCGTGGACGAAATATTCTTCCCCCAGCGTCGAGACCGGCACCAGGCCGTCGGCCCCCGTCTCGTCCAGCTTCACGAACAGGCCAAAGCGGGTGACGCCGGTGATCCGTCCACTGAAGGTCGCGCCCACCCGGTCAGACAGGAAGGCCGCGATGTAGCGGTCGGTGGCGTCGCGCTCGGCGGCCATGGCCCGGCGCTCGGCGTGGGTGATGACCTCGGCGGTGTCCTTGATCTGCGAGATGTCCTGGTCGGTCAGGCCGTCGTCGCCCAGCTTCAGGGCGCGGATCAGCGCTCTATGGACGATCAGGTCGGCGTAGCGGCGGATCGGGCTGGTGAAGTGGGCGTAGCGCGCCAGGTTCAGGCCGAAATGGCCCAGATTGTCGCTGGAATAGTGCGCCTGCATCTGGGTGCGCAGGACAACCTCGTTGATGATCGCCGCGTGCGGGCTCTCGCGCGTGTCGTCCAGCAGCTTGTTGAAGCGCGCCGTGGTTGGGGCCTCGCCCTTCGACCACTTGACCTCCAGGGTCTGCAGGAACTCCACCAGGCTCATGACCTTTTCCTGGCTCGGCGTATCGTGCACCCGGTAGATCAGTGGCGTGCGCTTGGCTTCCAGGCTCTCGGCGGCGCAGACATTGGCCTGGATCATCATTTCCTCGATCAGCTTGTGGGCCTCGAGGCTGGGACGGCGGGTGATCGAGGCGATCTCGCCCTCTTTCGTGATGATGATCTTGCGCTCGTCGCTCTCGATGCCCAGCGGCGAGCGCTGCTCGCGGCCCACGCCCATCAGGCGGAAGGCGGCCCACAGCGGCGCCAGGATCGGATCCAGCAGGGGCGGGCCCTTGTCCGGGTCCTGGCCCTCCGGCGGGGCCACGCCGTCGATGGCGGCCTGAGCCTGCTCGTAGGAGAGTTTGGCGGCCGAGCGCATCAGGCCGCGCACGAAGCGGTGGCTCTTCTTGCGGCCTTGGTTGTCGAACACCATCCGCACGGCCAGCGTGGCGCGGTTCTCGCCCTCGCGCAGGCTGCACAGGCCGTTGGACAGCACCTCGGGCAGCATCGGCTCCACCCGATCGGGGAAATAGACGCTGTTGCCCTTCTCGCGGGCCTCGCGGTCGAGGGTGGTGCCCGGGCGCACATAGGCGGCGACGTCGGCGATGGCCACCCAGACGATCCAGCCGCCCAGATTGCCGGCGTCCGGATCGGGATGGGCATAGACGGCGTCGTCGTGGTCTCGGGCGTCGCTGGGGTCGATGGTGATGAACGGCAGGTCGCGCAAATCATCGCGGCCTTCTAGGGTCGGCGGCTTGGCGGCGGCGGCTTCGGCCTCGGCTTCCTCGCTGAAACCGGTCGGAATGCCGTGGCTGTAGATGGCGATCAAGGAGGCGGCGCGGGGGTGATCCTCGCGGCCGACCACCTCCAGCACCTTGCCGAACTTGGGACCGTAGCGGCCAGACGCCGTGCCCACCTGGGCAAGAACGAGATCGCCATCCTTGAGGTCCTTGGCCTCCTGCTCGTTGAGCAGCAGGCTTTCCTTGGACTTGCGGTCGACGGGCTCGACACGGGTCTCGCGGCGATGCCTGCGGATGACCCCCAGAATCTTGTGGGCGCTCTGGCCCAGGCGCTTGATCAGCCGGGCCTCGGTCTCGCCGTTCTCAAGCACCTCGAAGCGGACCAGCAGGCGATCGCCCATGCCCGGCGCGCCGCCGGCGTTGCTGTCGCCCTTGCCGGGCGCCAGGCGCACCAGCGGCAGGTCCTCGCCGCCCTTGGTCAGGCGGACGAACAGGTCGCCGTCGGTGTCGGTCTCGACCACGTCGGCCACACCAACGGGGGGCAGCGCCCCCGCTTCCGCGAAACCACGTCTCCCGCGCTTGCCCAGGGCGCCCTGGCTTTCCAGCTCGCGCAGCATCTCGCGCAGGGCCCGGCGGTCGGCGCCCTTGAGGCCAAAATGCCGGGCGATGTCGGCCTTGGCGCTCTCGCCGGCGTCCCGCAGGAAGGCGATCAGCGTCTCGCGATCAGGCAGTCCGGCGGGCGGTTTGACCACCTTGCCGGCGGCGGGGAACTTGGACGACTTGGGCGAGCGCGGTTTGGGCATGAGGGAGGTTTAGCGCGTCGGGGCGGGGATGTCGTTATTCCTGGGTTGGGTCCGCGTCGACGACTGGCGTTTTGCCTACGGTGGGGATGCGGTGTCCGAAATCGGCTGTTGGATTGGCGGACGCTTTCGGCCTTAGTCGGACTCTAATCGGGCTTAAGGCAGCCCCTTCCGTCCATTCTCCCATTCAGCTCTTTAGCGATAATGTCAAGGCTAACTTCCGCATCGGTTATCCCGTCTAGCGAGGGTATCATTTTGCGACTAGCGACGCTGTCCCATGGACGGCTAGCGACAGCTTGGCTCAGTTCGATATCGATCGTGTAGCCTAGGGCTTGAACCCTTTGGGCGAAGGTCAAGGCGGACGCCTCGTCAACGAACACGGCGGTGTAATCAACTACCCGCGCTTTGCTGAGGTCGTCGCCGCGAGCAGCCATGCCTTGAAGCACGATCTCGTTTTCAACTTTCAGAGTGGTGCTCATTGAGGTTGCCTATCCGATCAATGACCCGAGGTCGTCAAGGAGCTGCCGCACTTCCTGCCGCTGTCCGCCCAAGCGTGTCGCGAACTCTGCGTCATCGATATCTATACCGTTGCAAACTTCGTTCAGCGCATTGCTGATGAGGGCAAGCTCGTCGCTGGAGAAGCGTACGTCAGCAAACTTGTCGCTTTGGCCAAGCTTGATCATCCGAGCACCTTAGTCTTCATCTGAAGTTAGTTGCGATAGGTCGGTCTGTGCGATCGGGGCCAATGCCGTTCCGCACCACGGACAGAAGCCGATCTCGATGACACTTGAACCGTAACCGTTCTCGCCCGTCCGAACATATAGGCCGTAACCACCACGAACCTCGGCGATCATGGCGTTCGGGCACGCTGCACGATCGCGGTGCAACGCACACACTTGGTTGAGGTCGAAAGCCATTCGGTCACAGCAAGACATGGCCTCCAAGACCGCCAAAACGATCCGGCGTCAATGACCGCAACCAACCCTAGCTGACCTTCAGAACGTCCGCTTCCCAACAAAGCCCGCATCCGCCCCGGATGCGGCCACGCCTTAAAGCCTTGGTGGATCGGAGCTCTGGCGGGGGGGGGGGGGGAAAGACGGCGCCGGCGGGGGCGCCGGGCGCGCGC
>NZ_JAFCUB010000023.1:25141-61396 GCF_049896325.1 Caulobacter sp. DWP3-1-3b2 | reverse complement strand
ATATCAACGCTCTATGAAATAATCAGCGTCACAAACCCTGGCGCGTCCAAAACCACCCCCATAATGGTCCTCACCTGAGAGCACGGGGAGGGCGCACGTACGGCGACCGAGGCGGCTTTTGGGGGTGGTCGAGCGGGAAGGCTTGTCCGCCGTGCTCTCACAAGGAGCGCCCCAGGTCGGTTCGGAGCAGGTTCACCCCCGTGGTGACGAAACTCCGGCGCTCGGGGTAGGCGGACAGGCTGGCAGGTGCGGGCTGAAATCGCCCGCACGGTCCGGAGGGGTGCGCCAAGCCCTCCGCCCGCCGGGGGCCCACTTCGGAAGCGGGTTAAGACCCCGCGCGCCGATGGCTCTCGTCTGAAGGCCACGCGAAGCGCTCGTCTTCGTCGAAACGGTACATCTACTGCAAAACCTCCGGGCGGAGCCCGGGCGCTTCGCACCCTCCCCAAACGCTTCAGCGGTCCCCCGCGTGAAGTCCTCCCCCCATGGGGGAGGGCCTGTATGGGCGATCCCCCCTTGCACCATCCCCAAAAACCCGCATCTAGGCCGCATGCGTCGCTTCAATTCCACCGACCCGTCCTTTCCCGCCGCCTTCAAGGCCTTTCTCGACGAGCGTCGGGGCGCGCCCGAGAATGTCGATGCGGCCGCCCGCAACGTGCTGGAGGCCGTGCAGGCCGATGGCTTGGCGGCCGTGCTCAGCTTCACCAGCCGCTTCGATGGCGTCGAGCTGACCGAGCACACCATCCGGGTCACGCCCGAGGAGATCGAGGCCGGGGCCGCCGCCGTTTCGGCCGAGGTGCGCGAAGCCATCGCCTTTGCAGCCGCCCGCATCCGCGCCTTCCACACCCGCCAGCGCCCGACCGACCAGAGCTGGATCGACGAGGCCGGCGTGCAGTTGGGCTGGCGCTGGACGCCGCTGGAGGCTGTGGGCGTCTACGTGCCCGGCGGCCGCGCGGCCTATCCCTCGACCGTGCTGATGAACGCCGTGCCCGCCCAGGTGGCCGGGGTCGACCGTATCGCCATGGTCACCCCGCCCGGCAAGCTGGAGCCGGCGGTGCTGGCCGCCGCCAAGGAGGCCGGGGTCACCGAGATCTGGCGGATCGGCGGGGCCCAGGCCGTCGCCGCCCTGGCCTACGGCGCCGGACCGATCCAGCCGGTCGACAAGATCGTCGGCCCCGGCAACGCCTATGTCACCGCCGCCAAGCGGCGTCTCTATGGCGTGGTTGGCATCGACGCCCTGGCTGGCCCGTCCGAGATCGTCGTGGTCGCCGACGCCAACAACAATCCCGACTGGATCGCCGCCGACCTGCTCAGCCAGGCCGAGCACGACCCGGCCGCCCAGGCGATCCTGATCACCGACGACGAAGCTTTCGCCCAGGCGGTGTCGGACGCTGTCGATGCCCTGCTCAAGACCCTGACCACCGGCGTCGACGCCGCCGAGTCCTGGCGCGACCACGGGGCGATCATCCTGTGCCCGCTCGACGACAGCCCACGGCTGGTCGATCTGCTGGCCCCCGAGCACGTCGAGTTCGCCATCGATGAGCCCGAACGCCTGGCCGACCGCGTGCGTCACGCCGGGGCGATCTTCCTGGGTCGGCTGACGCCCGAAGCGATCGGCGACTATGTGGCCGGCTCCAACCACGTGCTGCCCACCAGCCGGGCGGCGCGCTTCCAGTCGGGCCTGTCGATCTACGACTTTCTGAAACGCACCTCGATCGTCAAGTGCGACGCGGCGTCATTCGGCATCCTGGGGCCGCACACCGTGGCCTTGGCGAAGGCCGAGGGCTTGCCGGCCCACGCGCTTTCGGCGTCCGTTCGGCTTTCGTCCAACCGGTTGCCTTCCAAGCCGTAAGGGACAAGTCTCCATTCGATGTCCGACGCCCAGTCCACCGAGTCCCTGAAGTCCATCCTCATCGACGAGGACAGCCTCGCGGCGGCGTCGCGGGACCAGGAGCAAGAGCGGCAGGTGGCGATCTTTGACTTGCTCGACGGCAACTATTTCGAGCCGGCCGAGGCGCAGGGCGGGCCCTATGACCTGAAGCTGTCGCTGATCGAGAACCGCCTGGCCTTCGACATCGCCGGCCCCCGTACCGAAAAGGGGGGCTACGAGCGCCGCCACCTGCTGTCCCTGTCGCCCTTCCGGGGGGTGATCAAGGACTATTTCATGATCTGCGACAGCTACTATTCGGCGATCCGCAATTCGACGCCGCAGCAGATCGAGGCCTTGGACATGGGCCGGCGCGGCCTGCACAACGAGGGCTCGAACCTGCTACGCGAGCGGTTGGAAGGCAAGGTCAAGACCGACCTCGACACCGCCCGGCGGCTGTTCACCCTGATCTGCGCCCTGCACTGGCGAGGCTAGAGTGCTCAGTGAAAGTGGGCGCGGTCCCACAATGAGAACTTTTCCAAACCTACCCACCACCGTTTTCCCGGCGAAGGCCGGGACCCAGATTCATCCTGAGCGGCTCGTGGGTTTCACGTGGGCCCCGGCCTTCGCCGGGGAGACGGATGAAAAGCGTGCAGAGCGGCTGACACTTTTTTTCAGGGCGAGGCTCTAGGGCGTGTCGGGCGAGCTTCCGGGCGCGGTGCTCTTCGCCTGCAATTTCAACCGCGTGCGCTCGCCGATGGCCGAGGCGCTGTTCAAGCACTTCTATGGAACGAGAGCGTTCGTCGATTCGTGCGGCCTCAAGCCCGACCCCGCCGAGGAGGGGATCGACCCCTTCGTGGCCGTGGTCATGGACGAGATGGGGCTCGACGTCACAGCCCACCGCCCCAAGAGCTTCGCCCAGCTGGAGGACGACAGTTTCGACGTGGTCATCTCCCTGACTCCCGAGGCCCAGCACCGGGCCGTCGAGCTGGCCCGCGACCGGGCCACCGACATCGAATATTGGCCGACCCACGATCCGACCCTGGCGGACGGTTCTCGCGAGGCCATGCTGGCCTCCTACCGCGAGGTTCGCGACGCCCTGGCCAACGCAATTCGACAACGTTTCGGCGCGCCATCGACGTTCGGGGGGTGAATGCGCTATACCCCCCGCCTCGCAGCCGTCACCGGCTCCTCGACTCAATGGTCGCGGGGGCCTCGCCGGCATGGCGTCACCCGTTTTGAGAGGCCTGATGGCTAAGGAAGAACTACTCGAGTTTCCCGGTACGGTCAGCGAATTGCTGCCGAACGCGACGTTCCGCGTCACGCTGGAAAACGATCACGAGATCATCGCCCACACCGCCGGCAAGATGCGCAAGAACCGCATCCGGGTTCTGGCCGGCGACAAGGTGCTCGTGGAAATGACGCCCTACGACCTGACCAAGGGCCGCATCACCTACCGCTTCAAGTAGGGCTGGCGATGGTCGTCCAGCGGACGCCGCTGGTCCTGGCCAGTGCGAGCCCCCGGCGCCTGGACCTGCTCGCGCAGGTCGGCGTCGCCCCGGATCGGGTCGATCCCGCCGACATTGATGAAACGCCGCTGCGGGACGAGACCCCGCGGCGCCATGCCTTGCGCCTGGCGATCGAGAAGGCGAGGGCGGTCTCGCCCCGCTCTCCAGGCTGCCTGGTGCTGGCCGCCGACACCGTGGTCGCCGTGGGTCGCCGAATCCTGCCCAAGGCCGAAACGCCGGAACAGGCGGCCCATTGCCTCAAGCTGCTGTCGGGCCGCAACCACATGGTCCTGACCGGCGTGGCCGTGATCGCCCCCGATGGCCGCGAGGCCTCGCGGCTGGTCGAGACCCGCGTGCAGTTCAAGCATCTGTCCGACGCCGAAAAGGCCGACTACCTGGCCGGCGGCGAATGGAACGGCAAGGCCGGCGGCTATGGCGTGCAAGGCGTGGCCGGCGGTTTCATCATCGACCTGCACGGCTCCTACACCTCAGTGGTCGGCCTGCCGCTCTATGAGACCCTGAACCTGCTGACGGGTCTCGGCTGGAGGAGGCCCTCATGAGCGAGCGTCGCGCCTATCTCTATACCGGCATCGGCGAGACCGTCGGGGTCGTCACCCTGGACGGGCGTCCCGAGCGACTGGTCGCCGAGTGGGACGGCGACGATGCTCTCGACGCTGAGGGCGTGCGCGGCGTGGCCCGGGTCAAGAAGATCGAGCGCGCCTTCAACTCGGCCTTCGTCGCCCTCCCAGGCAGCGCCGACCTCCTGCTGCCGATGCGCCAGGACATGCCCAAGCTGGTCGAGGGACAATTGGTCGAGATCGAGATCAAGACCCCCTCGCGCCGCGACAAGTCCGCCGTGGCCCGCTTCATCGGACCGGGCGACGGCGACCCGCGCGTGACGGCTCACGCTCCGACCGTGGAGGAGCTGCTGCGCCTCTGGGTCAAGTCAGGCTCGCCGACCCAGGGCCTCGCCGCGCTGGAGGCGGTCGAGGCGGCCGAGGCCGAGGCGCTGATGACAGTCTTCGCCCTGCCGGGCGGCGGCGACATCAGCATCGAATCGACCCGCGCCCTGGTGGCCATTGACGTCGATCTCGGAAATCGCGATGGGGATTCCAAGAAGGCGGCCCGCGCCGCCAACATGGCCGCTTTCACCACGGCGGCCCGTGTCCTGCGCCTGAAGGGCCTGGCGGGGCTTGTGGTGTTTGACCTGGTCGGCCGCGGCCACGACGGCCCAGCCCTGACCACGGCGGCCCGCAACGCCTTCGCCATCGACAATCCCGGCGTCGGTATCGGTCCGATCAGCAAGTTTGGCGCGCTGGAGATGATCGTGCCGCGACGGACCAAGCCGATTCTCGACCGCCTGCTGGACGAGACCGGCGGCCTTTCGGCCCGTGCCGGGGCCTTGCGGCTCGTCAGGGCCTTCGAGCGCGAAGGCCGGGCCGACCCCGGGGGCAGGCTGGTCGGGCGCTGTAGCGTGGCCGTCGCCGAGACCTTCGCCGCCCTGGACGTCGCCCTGGCCGACAAGATCGGTCGTCGCTTCACCGTTTCGCCGGTTGTCGATTGGGGCAATGACCGCCTGGAGGTCTCGACGTCATGAGCGCTTGCCCGATCTGCAAGAAGCCCGCGATCCCGGACTTCCGGCCCTTTTGCTGCAAGCGCTGCGCCGACGTGGATCTAAACCGCTGGCTGTCGGACCGCTATGTCGTGCCCGGCGCCGACGAGGATGAGGAAAACCCGCCTTCAACGGACTTGGCCACAGACTTCGGCCGGGAATAGTCCGCGATCATCGACGAGGGACTGGACTTCGTTTTTCGCCTCACCTATAGACGCGGCTCCTCGCCGTCAGGCGGGCGTCAGGGCGGTTTCGATCGCCTTTAGGCCCCGACGGACCCGGCGCCTGGATAGCTCAGTTGGTAGAGCAGCGGATTGAAAATCCGCGTGTCGCTGGTTCGAATCCGGCTCCAGGCACCACTTCCTCCCTCGACCCCCAGCCGAAGCCGACGTGGACTTTGGGTGTTCCGGCGCCCCGACTTTCAGCACCGGCGCGTCTGGGGGGTGCAGATGTAAAATTTTACCTACCGCCTGGCGAGGCTCGCAAAGTCTGTTTCGCTGAGCCGACCTCTAAGGCGTTGACTCTCCCATCGGGAAGATCGCGGCGTCTTGTCGACAGGTCTGAGAGCCAAGAGGACCGCTTGCCGACAAAGAGGCCGCGTATTGGCCGGCGCCCGTGGGGCGGACGAAGGCGGAGCAACCCGTCGCCAAGGAAGGCCCAGCAGGCTCCAGCTCGTTTCCGCCAAGCTGGTTTCCCGCAGTAAAATAGGCAAAAATTGCGGTGTCTTGGGCGGCGGCCTCGTTCAATGGTCCTGGCCCCCCGCCGGCGGCCGCTCGCGGTCAGATTGTTCTTTGATGCGATGCGCGTCTCGGTCAGGCTTGTGAGACCGGCGTTTTGTTGAGTTGCTGCACCGCAACATGGGTATTCCCTTTGATGGGGAAAAACCGCCCCTAAATCCTGATTTCTCTTTTGTGCGATGCGGCAACGGTAGTGGGTGCTTCAAAGGGACGGTAAATTTATGCCGCCCGTCACCCCTTGACGGTGCGAAAAGGGGTTGCCAAAGGACCCCTGCCGCAATTCTAACATTGCTGTAAGATCACTGCCTCACAGGGCGGTGGTCACACGCGCTTCGAAACGATCCTTCTGAAGGGCGCAAGCCTGGCTAGGGGGGCGTAACGGGTCGAGCGCAGCGAAGCGGGTCCGCGGGACGTCCGAGTTATCGGTCGCCTCGGGGGCTATTCAAGTTAGGGTGGAGACGCTCTCGCGCGACGACCCTCGGTCCAAACGTGCTAGACCAACCAGGAACTGGCGAAAGATGCTCGACATTAAACGGAAGACCCCCCTCATCGCTCTCGTCGGCGCTCTCGCGCTGATGGCGAGCGCCCCGGCTTTCGCCCAGGATGCTGCTGCTCCTGCGCCGGCCACCACCACAGCCGCCGCCCCGGCTCCCGCCCCGGCCGTTACCCCGGCCCCGGCCGAGGAAGTCGATGCTGGCGTCGCAGCGACTGAAAAGATGAAGTCGCACCAGCTGACGCCCTTCACCATGTTCATGGAAGCGAAGATCGTCGTTAAGGTCGTGATGATCGGCCTGATCCTCGCCTCGGTCTTCTCCTGGGTGCTGCTGATCACCAAGCTCCTCGAGTTTGGCGCCCTGAACCGTCAATCGGACAAGTTCCTGGAAGCCTTCCGGGGCGCTCGTTCGATCGCCGACATCGCCCGTATCGGTTCGTCGGAAGAATTCGAAGGCAACCCGATGGCCGACATGGCCGCCGCGGCCGCCCAAGAAGTCGAACTGTCGCGCCAAGCTGGCCTGGCCATCTCGGGCGAGCACCGTGACTCGGTGATCACCCGCGCCACCTACGCCATCAACGCGGTGCAAGCCTCGTTGGCCAAGCGCCTGTCGGGCGGCATGGTGTTCCTGGCCTCGGTCGGTTCGGCCGGTCCGTTCATCGGTCTGTTTGGTACCGTTTACGGGATCATGAGCTCGTTCATCAACATCGCGAACACCAACACCACCAACCTGGCCGTTGTCGCTCCCGGTATCGCCGAAGCGCTGCTCGCCACCGGTATTGGTCTGTTCGCCGCTATCCCGGCGGTTATCTTCTACAACTACTTCCAGACCCGCATTTCGGCCTACGGCACCCGCTCGGAAGGTTTCGTCGCTGAACTGATGAACGCAATTTCGCGTCAGCTCGACAAGGGAGCCTAACACCGATGGCCGCCAAACTCTCAGGCGGCGGGGGCGACAGGTTCAACGTCGAACAGAACAGCGAGATCAACGTCACGCCCTTCGTGGACGTCATGCTGGTCCTACTGATCATCTTCATGGTGGCGGCGCCTCTCGCCGCCCCATCGGTCGAAGTGAAACTGCCGCCAGCGGTCGCGAAGCCGTCAACGACCCCGCCAAAGCCGGTCTACATCTCGATCAAGTCTTCAGGTCAGGTGTTCATCGGCGACAATCGTACGGATGCTCAGACGTTGGGTGATGACCTGGCCAAGAGCATCGGTAAGCGCGATCCCACCAAGGAGCGCATCTACATCCGGGCCGATGAAAAGACCCGTTATGGAGCCTTCATGGAGGTGATGAATTCACTTCAGGATGCAGGTTTCTATAGCGTGGCGCTCATTGGCCGGGATGACAATAGCTAAGGGGGTGCTGCATGGCTGACGAACAAACGCCCGAGCATCGCCACTATGATCCGCTGACCTCGGAAGGACCCCGAAAGAAAAAGGGTCTGGGCACTTTTGGTATTGCGACCCTGATCGTCCTTGGCGTTCACGTTCTTCTCGGCGTCTATATGGCGAAGCAGAAGTTCGAAGCGGTGATGAAGGAATACAGCGACGACGCCGTGGACGTGGAGTTGCCTCCGCCGCCCCCGCCGCCGCCGCCGCCTCCTCCGCCGCCGCCGCCGCCGACCAACGCTCCGCCTCCGCCTCCTGCGGTGGTGCAGCCGAGGCCGCCGATCGCGCCGCCGCCGGATGTGACGCCGCCGCCGCCTCTGCCGATCCCGCCTGTGAAGGTACGGGTCGAGCAAACGGCGCCGCCCGTGATCTCCGCCGTGCCGCCGGTTCCTTCGAACCCGCCGGCTCGGGCTTCGGTGGTCACGCGTCCTGATTGGGCCCGCAAGCCCACGGGGGACGACATGGCGCGCTACTATCCCGACCGCGCCCAGCGGATGGAGGTGAACGGCCGCGCGACGATCTCGTGCACCGTGAACGCCAGGGGTACGCTCGAAGGTTGCTCGGTCACGTCGGAAAATCCGGCGGACTACGGCTTCGGCGACGCGGCGATGAAGCTGTCGCGACTGTTCAAGATGAAGCCGAAGACGCTCGATGGCGCCCCGGTGGATGGTGGACAGATCTCGATCCCGATCGTCTTCCAGGTTCCCCGCTAGGGATCCCGGCGACCGGTCAAGAAACGAGCGCCCCGAAGCTGCAAAGCTTCGGGGCGTTTTCGTATGGCGGAGGCTGTTCGGCGCTTGATCCAGCCTCCGCGTCCGACTAAACACACTCCCTCGCGATGCGCCGCCTTAGCTCAGTTGGTTAGAGCGCCGGTTTGTGGAACCGGAGGTCCTCAGTTCAAGCCTGAGAGGCGGTACCATCGCGGAACGCAAAAAGGCCCGGCTTCGCAGGCGGGCCTTTTTCGTCGCCGTCTGTGTCAGGCCTCGCCATGGGGGCAAAAGAGCGCCGCCCAGACGCGCCAGGCGATCAGGGCGATCACGATCCAACCCACCATCAAGCCTGCCAAAGGCCGGGTCTGCCACCAATAGCGGACACGGCCAAAAGCGGCCCCCGAAGACACGGTCACTCTACGCTCCCCTGCGCGGACCTCGCCGCGCCTGCTCGACTTGCCAGGGATGCTGCGCCAGAACGACGTCCCGCGATAGGGCCTGCGGCCGCGTCACAGCGACGCTATGATCGGACGTTCAGTCGAGCCGATATTCGGCGACATCGCCCTCGCGCAGAAGGATTTCCAACTGCTTGCGCTTGAGGATCATGCGGTTGTGACGGCGGACCACTTCGCCGATCACCGGGACGAGGACGGTGCAGACCAGGAACAGCGACAGGATGAGAAGCATGGAGACCGATGCGTAGCGACGGAAGGAGTCGCCGGCCAGAACGCGCGGACCCTGCTCTCGATCTGTCGTCGCGCCATCGTGGCGAGGGGCGTCTAGGAGACCGCCGCGGCGGGCTCGTCATCGACCATCGCCTTGACCAGATCAACCACGCGGCGACGCAGCCGGCGGTCCTTCAGGCGCGGGAACAGGTCGGCCAGTTCCAGCCCCTCGGCCGTGGCCACGAACTGGGTCATACGCTGTGAGAAGCCGTCGTCACTGACGCCTGATGTTTCGTCCAGACCGTCGAAGAAGTAGGACACCTGCGACTCCAGCAGGCGCGCGGCCTCGTAGAGCTTCGAGGCGCTGATGCGATTGGCCCCGCGTTCGTATTTCTGGATCTGCTGGAAGGTGATGCCAAGGGCGTCGGCCAGTTGGGTCTGGCTCAGGCCCAGCACCTTGCGCCGGATCCTCAGGCGCGCGCCGACATAGAGATCGACCGGGTGAGCTGCATCCGCGGTGGTTTTTTGTGCCATCCGCTTCACGTCCCTCCAGCCGCCGTTGATCGCCTGTCGATGCGAGGCGCGCGGCCCAGCTTGGTTAAGACAGGATAGACTCAGGAGCCCGTCATAGTCACGCCTCTGACACATCACGCGTCTGACACATCACGCCTCTGACACATCACCGCTTTCGCCGGAAACGCGCGAACCGGACTTGACCTTTTTGGCGGGTAGGGGTGACTGCCGGCCATGGAGACGAAGGCAGGCGCCCAAGGGGCTACGGCCGTTGCCGTGGCGGGCGCCGGCGCGATCGGATCGGCGGTGGCCCTCGCCCTGGCGCGCGCCGGCCTGGCGGTCACGGTGTTCGATCCGCGTCCCTTGGGCGACAACGCCTCGGGCGTCGCGGCCGGCATGCTGGCGCCCGTGGCCGAAGCGCTGTTTGACCCGGCTTCGGCTTCGCACCTGGATCTCCTTCGCCGGACGCGCGACCTGTGGCCCGCCTTCGCCGCCCCGCTCGGCGTTTTGATCCAGCGGGGCGGCCTGAAGGTTGAGGGCGACACCGCCTGGCTTTGCGCCGTCGCGGCGCGCGCCGAGGCCCTGGGCGCGCCCCTGAGCCCCGCTGACGGCGAACGCGCCCTGACGAGCGACGAGGACTGGCGGATCGAGGCCCGCCCGGCCCTGAAGGCCCTGCATGACGCCGCCCAGGCCCTGGGCGCGCGGTTCGAGCCCCGCGCCTTCACCGCCGATGACTTGGCCGCCTTCTCGGCCGTGGTGCTGGCGACCGGCGCGGCGGACGGCGCGGGCCTGGCGCCGGAGCTATCGGTCTTGACGCCGATCAGGGGCCAGATTTTGCGAGCTGATCGCGGGCCGGCCGACGGTCCGGTTCTGCGGGGTGAGGGCGTCTATATCTGCCCGGGTCCGCGCCCGGCCGTCGGCGCGACCATGGAATTTGGTCGTTATGACCTGGCCGTCGACACCACGGCCACGGAGGATCTTCGCCGGGCGGCGATCCGTTTGCGCCCCCAACTGGCGCAAGCGGTCTTCGCCACCGAGGTCGGCGTTCGCGCCACCACGCCCGACGGCCTGCCCCTCGTCGGCTGGAGTGCGACGCCCAAGGTAATGCTGGCGGTCGGAGCCCGCCGCAACGGCTGGCTGCTGGCGCCGCTTGTGGCCGATCTCGTCGCCGCGTATCTGATGGGTGATAACCCAGGTCCGGACGCCGCGAGCTTCGACGCGCGGCGGTTCTCGCGAACCTGAGGACCCACGATAACAAGGCAAGGGCAGGAGCGCATGGCCGGATTCTGGTTGACCGAGGAACAGGAAGCCATCCGCGAGGGCGTCGCCAAGCTGTGCGCCGGCTTTGACGACGAGTACTGGCGGCGCACCGACGAGACCGGGATTTTCCCCGAGGCGTTCGTCGCCGCCATCGCCGAGGGCGGCTGGCTGGGCGTTGCCATGCCCGAGAGCGTCGGTGGCGCCGGCCTGGGCCTGACCGAGGCGGCGGTGATGATGCAGACCGTGGCCCAGTCCGGGGCGGGCTTTTCCGGCGCCAGCGCCATCCATCTGAACATCTTTGGTCCGATGCCGATCGTGAAGTTCGGGACGGAGGAACAGCGCCAGAAGCATCTGCCGCGCCTGATTTCCGGCGAGGACAAGATGTGCTTCGCGGTGACCGAGCCCAATTCGGGCCTCGATACCTCCAGCCTGGAGACGCGGGCCGAGCCGGTCGACGGTGGCTACCGCCTGAACGGTCGCAAGATCTGGACGACGGGCGCCCAGCGCGCCAACAAGATCCTGATCATCGCCCGCACCACCCCCAAGGACCAGTGCGCCAAGCCGACCCAGGGGCTTTCCCTGTTCTACACCGACCGCGAGAAGATCGAGGCCAAGCCGATCCCCAAGATGGGGCGCAAGGCGGTCGAGTGTAACATGCTGTTCATCGAGGACCTGTTCGTGCCCCAGGAGGACCTGGTGGGCGAGGAGGGCAAGGGTTTCGCCTACCTCCTGCACGGCCTCAATCCCGAGCGCGTGCTGTTCGCCGCCGAGGCGGTGGGCCTGGGACGAGTGGCCCTGTCCAAGGCGGTGACCTACGCCAAGGAGCGCGTGGTGTTTGGCCGGCCGATCGGCCAGAACCAGGGCATCCAGCATCCGTTGGCCAGGTCCTGGGCCGAGTTGGAAGCCGCCAACCTGATGGCCTTCAAGGCCGCCGCCCTCTACGACCGCGGCCAAGATTGCGGGGCCGAGGCCAACGCGGCCAAATATCTGGGCGCCGAGGCGGGCTTCACCGCCTGCGAAACCTCGGTCCTGGCCCATGGCGGCATGGGCTACGCCAAGGAGTATGACGTCGAGCGCTATTTCCGCGAGGCGATGATCGCCCGCATCGCGCCGATCAGCCGCGAGATGATCCTGAACTTCATCGCCGAACGGGTGCTGGGTCTGCCCAAGAGCTATTGAGGTCACAGTCCTTTCGCAGCTCACGCACTTGCCCCCACCTGGCGACTTCGTCGCCTGTCCGCCCCCATAGGGGGCCGAGCCCCGCGCGCCTGAGCTCTGCCTCCTATGGGGGCGGACAGACCGCGAAGCGATCAGGTGGGGGCAAGTGAGTTTGATCCCGCGCCCCGAGCTAGTCCGCCGCGAACTTGATCGGGATGCGGACGCTGGCGCCGTCGACGGGGCGGCCGTCTTCGGTCTGGGGGCTCATCTTGAAATAGCGCGACAGCTTGATGGCGGCGCTGCCGAAGCCTTCTTCGGATGGCGTCTCGGCCAGCACCGTGCACATGCGGATCGCGCCATTGGCGGCCACCGTGCAGTTCAGGGTCGCCGAGCCCGAGACCCCGCGCCGCATGGCGCTGTCGGGATAGAAGCGGCTGAACTCCGAGGCGCCCGGCTTCTTCAGCCAGTTGGGCCGGCCGATGACCGGAGCGGGCGGCAGGGCGGGAGGGCCGACCGGGCCAACTTCCGACTTGGGCGCGCCAGGGTCCACCGGACCGTCCCGGACGGGGCCGACCGGCTCCTCGGGCGGCTTGAAGGGACTGAGCAGTTCGGGGATCACCGGCGTCGGGACGGCCTTGTGCAGCGGGGGAGGGTTGGCCGCTCTCGGCGGAGTCGGCTTGTCTCGAACCTCTTCCTTGGGCGGAGGCCTATAGAGCGGCAGTTCGAAGACGCGCGGCTCGCCCTCGATGTCGATCGGTGGCGCATACTTCTGATAGGCCAGATAGGCGAACAGTCCTGCATGGCCGATCGACACGACGACCAGCGCCGCCAACATCGGCTTCGAGGGCTTGGCGGGCGAGGCGTCGACGCCTGGGATATAGGAACCGATCGCGGCGGTTTGGGTGACCATGGGAACCTCCTGGGGCCGGCCGCTCCTGGCCGACGCCCCACCGTTCCACAAAGAATTACGGTTGTAAATATTACGAGCTTAAATTTATTAAAGACGTAACCGTGACATCCCGCCACAGGCAAAATCTGCCTGGCGGAGCGGCGTGGTTAATCCACGATTAACCACGTGCGGTCAGACATTCGGGGCATGGCCAACGTCACCTCCATCCGCAGCGTCGTCGAGTCGGCGATCCAGCGCGCCTCCAGCGCGACGGGCGTGGACTTCACCTTCCTGATGGGCGCGGCCAAGCGAGAGAGCGGCTTCAACCCCAACGCCAAGGCCGGCACCTCCTCGGCGTCGGGCCTGTTCCAGTTCGTCGATCAGACCTGGCTGTCGACGCTGAAAAAACACGGCTCCAAATACGGCTACGCCCGCTATGCCGACCTGATCCAGCAGGGTTCGGACGGCAAGTACCGGGTGGCCGGCGACGAGGCGCGCAAGGCGGTGCTGAGCCTGAAGTTGGATCCGCACGCCGCCTCGCTGATGGCCGGCGAACTGACCTCCGACCATGCCTCCTACCTGCGCGGCCGGGTCGGGCGCTCGCCGACGGCCGGCGAGCTCTACGCCGCCCACTTCCTGGGACCCCAGGGCTCGGCGCGGCTGATCGAGGCCGTGGGCGCCAGCCCCGGGGCCAGCGCCGCCGCGATGTTCCCCGACGCGGCGGCCGCCAACCGCTCGATCTTCTATCGCGAGGGCCGCTCCGCCACGGTCAGCGAGGTCTATGCCAACCTGACCCGGACCGGCGGCGCCACGCGCGTCACCCCCGACTCCGATCCGACGCCCGCCGCAGAGACAGGCTTCGTGCAATATGCCACGGGCCGCCGGCTGGAGCGCATCCAGCAAGAGCAGCAACTGGTGGACCTGATCCTGCGCGGCTCGCAAGGGGTCGATGACGGCTTTGGCCTGTCGTCGGCCGGCGGCGGCTCGTCCGCCCAGCGGATGACCAGCTCGATGTTCTCGTCCGAGATGCTGCGCATGCTGTCCGACGCCGGCGACGGGACGAAGAGCAATCGGTAGCAAATCTTCCTCTCCCTCCCCGTAAAGGAGAGGGAAAGTTTCAGAGGCTTGCCAGCCCTGCAATCTCGTCCTCCGAATAACCCGCCTCCGCCAACACCGCCGCCGTATGCTCGCCAAGCTTAGGCGCCGGCCCCCTCGGCCCATCTTCCGACCCCGGAAACCGCGCCGGACCCGCCGGGGCGGGGAAGGTCCCGCCCTTCCCATCCGGGGTCTCCACGAAACACCCCGCCGCCGCCGCCTGCGGGTCGCTGACCAGATCGCGCGGCATCTGCCAGGGCGCCCAGGTGATGTCGCCGGCGTCGAGGGCGGCCTTGGCCTCTTCGTAGTCCATGGCGGCGAAGGCCTGGTCTAGGATCTCCACCAGGGCCGAGGTATTGTCGCGGCGCAGGCGGGCCGTCGTGAAGCGCGGATCGTCGGGCAGGTCGGGGCGGCCGGCGGCGGCGGCGATCTGGCGCCAGTCGGTGGAGCCTTGCCGGGCCAGCAGGCATATCCACCGCCCGTCGCGGGTCTTGAAGAAATTGGCCAGGGGCTGCACGGCCTCCTTGCGAGGCCGGGTCGAGGCCAGCTTCCCGAACCGCAGCTGGATCGCCATGTCCGAGCCGATCGCATAGACGCCGGTGCGCAGCAGCGAGGTCTCGACCAACCGCCCGACTCCGGTGCGCTGGCGCTCGTGCACGGCCGCCAGGATCGCCGACACCGTCGCCAAGGATGTGACGTGGTCGCCCATGCCGGTGCGGATCGGGAACGGCTCCTGACCCTTGGGGGCGGTGATCGCGCCCACCCCCGCCCGTGACCAGAAGGCCGCCACGTCCATGCCCGGCTTGCCGGCGTCGGGGCCTTCCAGGCCATAGCCGGTCAGGCTGCAATAGATCAGGCGCGGATTGACCGCCTTCAGGGTCTCGTAGTCGAGGCCGGCGCGCGCCAGAGCGGCGGGGCGCACATTGGTCAGGAAGATGTCGGCGTCCTTGACCAGGGCCTTCGCCGCCGCGCTGCCCCCGGGAGAGCGGATGTCGAGCACCACCGAGCGCTTGCCGCGGTTGTCGAGTTCGAAGATCGGGTTGGCGTCCTGGTCCGAGCCCAGGCTCTCGAAGAAGCCGCGCATCGGGTCGCCGTCGGGCGACTCGATCTTGATCACGTCGGCGCCCCAGTCGGCCATGATCCCGGCCGCGCCTGGGGCGGCGATATAGGTGGCCAACTCTATGACCCGCAGATCGCGCAGCATCGCATCCTCCCGTTTTATCGTTGGGAGGAGTGTGGACGACTTAAACGTCTGTTGGGAAGAGGCTAGGCGACCGCCGCCTGGTTGGCGCTCTTGCGGCCCAGGGTGGCGGCGTCGGCGACGGCGCGGGCTACGGCGGCGACGCTGACCGGCTTGCGCAGCACGGTGTCGGCCCCGGCGTCCAGGCACTCGCGGGCCTCGTCGGCGTCGCCGCCGATCACCGCGATGATCGCCACATGGCGATTGGCGCCGTCCAGGTCGCGCAGGGCGCGGGCGGTCTGGGGACCGTCCATGATCGGCATCCGGCCGTCCAGCATCACCAGGTCGAAGTCGCAGATCTTGGCCAGGTCCAGGGCTCGGCGCCCGTTCTGGGCGTGCACCACCTGGTGGCCCAACTGCTCCAGGATGGCCCGCAGCATGGCGGCGTTGAGGGCGTCGTCCTCGGCCACCAGGATGCGCAGGTTGCGCGGAGGGGCGCCAGCCGGTTCAGCGGCCTGGGCGGCCTCGCGGTCGGTCTCGATCGCGCAGACGACGGACTCGTCGAAGGGCAGGGTCAGGGTGAAGCAACTGCCCACGCCCACGGCGCTGGAGGCCTCCAGCGCGCCGCCCATCAGCCGAGCCAGCTGCCGCGACAGCGACAGGCCCAGGCCCGCGCCGTTGACGCCGGCGCCGGTGCGCTCGATGCGCTGGAAGGCCTGGAACGCCTGCTCCATCTCCTCGGGCGACAGACCCGGACCGGTGTCGGCCACCGCGATGGCGATCTGGTCGCCACGCCGCTCGACCCGCACCTCAATACGGCCGCGAACGGTGTACTTGACGGCGTTGCCGACGATGTTGGCGACGATCTGGCGAGTGCGGAGCGCGTCGCCGATGGCGGCGCCCTGTTGGCGGTGTTCCAGGTCTGGCTCGATATGGACGCTCAGCTCCAGACCCTTGGCCATGGCGTGCGGGCGGTCGAGTAGGACCAGGTCGCGGATCAGGCGCACGGGTTCGAAGGCCACCGCCTCGACCGCGAGGCGGCCGGACTCGGCGATTTCGGAGTCCAGGGTGGCGTTGAGCACGGCGACCAGGTCCTGGGCGGCGTCGAGGGCGGCGTTCAGCTGTTCGCGCGACGGGGCGGCGCGACCGCCCTTGCCGGCGGCGGCGGCCAGAACGTGGGTGACGCCAGTCAGGCCGTTGCGGATCTCGTGGCTGAGAGTGGCGACGATGTCGGACTTGGAGCGAGCGACGCGCTCGGCGTGCTCCAGCACCCTCAGCCGCTCCTCAAGCAGGGCCTCGTGGGCCAGGGCCAGGGCGTGCTGGCGGCGCAGCATGCGGTTGAGCACCAGCGACAGCGCCATGGCCAGGGCGATGGCGCCCCAGGCCATGGTTCCGGCCCTCTGGCTCTCGGCGCGTGAGAACAGCAGGGCCAGCGGGCCCATGGCTGCGATCGGTGCGGTAATCAGCAGGGCGATGAGGTTGGGTGCGGAGAAGAAGATGCAGACTACCGAAGCGCCGACAGCCAGCAGCAGCAGGGTCTCGCGCGCCGCGCCCGCGCCATCGGCAAAGGCGGCCATCTGGCTGACCGCCACGGCCCACAGCAGGCCCGACAGCACCTGCACCCGCGAGCGCCGCGCCACGTCCTGGGCCGCTGGCGTCCGCAGCCAGGCGACGACGCCGTAGAAGATGCCCCAGTTGATGGCGAACACGCTAAAGCTCATCGCCAGCCAGCCGGCATTGGCGGCGAAGGATCCGGCCCAGACATAGATCGGCAGGCTGACCGCGAATACCGCCAGAGCGTAAGGCAAAAGCGCGGCCTGGGCGTCAAGCGCCATGCGGACGTCGGCGCCGCTCGAGGCGGGGTCGTGAGATCGGCGCTCGGCGAACAACGGTCGGATTCCTCGGGGTATCCGAGAAGCCTAAGGCGGTCGCGGTTTGCGTCCCGTTACGGCTTATCGTTAATCCACAGCCCTTCGAGCACAAACAATCGTTAAGCTTAACGCGAGATGATCTGATTCCACGCTGTTCCCCGGGGGATAGGGGAGACACCCATGGCCACCACCCGCGCCGCCCTCACCGACCAAGATATCCGCATGCTGGTGAAGGGCGCGACCCCTGACGAGCGCGCCCTGGCGGCCCACAAGCTGTGTCGAACCATCGACCGCGCCGAGCTGGACGAGGATCAACGCACGCTGGCGGACGAAATCCTGCGGGTGATGGCGGGAGACGCCGCCGAGCTGGTGCGCCGCGCCCTGGCCGTGACCCTGCGCAACTCACCGGTGCTGCCGCCGGACATCGCCAACAAGCTTGCCCGCGACGTCGAGAGCGTGTCGCTGCCGATCATCAGCTTCTCGCCGGTGTTCAGCGACGCCGATCTCGCCGAAATCGTCCGTCTCGGCGGCCCCATGCGGCAGATGGCGGTGGCCAAGCGTCCCAGGCTGTCGAGCAAGGTCACCGCCCTGCTGGTCGAGCAAGGGTCGGAGGAGATGGTCGCCACCATCTGCGCCAACGACAACGCCCGGATGTCCGAGACCGCGCTGCAAAAGGCGCTGAACCGGTTCTCCACCTCGGAGAAGGTGCTGACCGCCGTCGCCTATCGCACGAGCCTGCCGCTGGCCGTGACCGAGCGCCTGATCGACATGGTCGGCGACCAGCTTCGCGACTACATCCTAGACCACCATGCCCTGTCGGCCGAGCGCACGCTGGAACTGATTCTGGGCGCCAAGGAGCGGGCCACGATCGATCTCGTCGATCAGGCCGGCCGCGCCGCCGACGCCAAGGGCTTCGCCGCCCACCTCAACAGCGTCAAGCGCCTGACCCCGTCGCTGCTGCTGCGGGCCCTGGCCCATGGCCACATGAGCTTCTTCGAGTGGGGCGTGGCCGAGCTGGCTGGCGTACCGCATCACCGCACCTGGCTGATGATCCACGACGCTGGCGACCTGGGCCTGAAGGCGATCTGCGAGCGGGCTGGCCTGCCGCCGCGCCTGTTCCCCGCCTTGCGGGCCGGCGTCGACGCCTTTCACGCCATGGATTATGACGGCCGTCCCGGCGACCGCGAGCGTTTCCAGGAGCACATGATCCAGCGGTTTCTCACCTCGTCCACGGCGATGTCGCGCGAGGATACCGACTATCTGCTGGCGCGGGTGGACCGGCTGGGTGAACAGGCCAAGGGAGCGGCCGCGGCGGGCTAACCCGAACATCCGTTCGAACCCTCTGGGCAACCGCGCGCATTTCCGACAAGCTGACGCCATGTCAGAGCGCCCCGAAGAGCCGATAAGGCCCGCCGCCACCATCCTGCTTCTCCGCGATGCGCCGTTCGAGGTGCTGATGGTCAAGCGACACCACCAGATCGACTTCGCGGCGGGCGCCCTGGTCTTTCCGGGCGGCAAGAGCCACGCCGGCGACCATGATCCCGCCTGGACCGACCACGCCACCGGCTGGGACAGCGTCGGGGAGGACGGCCCGGCCCTGCGCATCGCCGCGATCCGCGAGGCCTATGAGGAGGCCGGCGTGCTGCTGGCCCGCGACGCCGAAGGCGAGACCTATGTGGGCGAGGCGGCGATCGACGTGCGGGCCGCCGTCGCCGACGACCGCGTGACCTTCCTCGACGTCGTGCGTGATCTGGGGCTGAAGCTGGACCTGGCCGCCCTGACCATCTTCGCCCGCTGGATCACCCCGCCGCTGATGACCAAGCGCTTCGACACCTGGTTCTACGTCGCCCACGCGCCCCTGGCCCAACTGGCGATCTGCGACGGCCACGAGGCGGTCGACGCCGAGTGGATCGCGCCCGGCGAGGCCCTAGCCTTGGCGGCGTCCGGCGAACGGAAGGTGATCTTCCCCACCCGGATGAACCTGCAATTGCTTGCCGAAAGCGCGAGCCCGACCACCGCCATCGACACCGCGCGAAGCCGACCGCTGGTCACGGTCGAGCCGTGGGTCGAGGGGGCGTCGCTGCGCATCCAGCCCGACGCCGGCTATGGCGCGGCGGCCGAGCCGCTGTCGGCGCTGTAGGGCCTCGCTTCGAGGCCGACGGCGCCCGATTTCGCGGGCCGAAACCGATCAAAACCGCTAATCAGACGACATGGATCGTAGACGTAGCCTCCTCATCGTCGGCGGCGGGACAGCGGGTTGGCTGACGGCGGCCTACCTGGCCAAGCATCTGCAAGTGGCCGAGCACGCGCGCCTGGACATCACCGTGCTGGAGTCGCCCGACATCGGTATCATCGGTGTTGGCGAGGCCACCTTCCCGACCATCCGCAACACCCTGCAATTCCTGGGCATCGACGAGGCGCGTTTCATCCGCGAGACCTCGGCCACCTTCAAGCAGGGCATCCGCTTCAACGACTGGGCGCAGACGCCAAAGGACGGCGCCCGCCACCACTTCTTCCATCCTTTTGAGCCGCCGTTCTCGACCGACGGCTCCAGCCTGGCGCCGTACTGGTTGCTGCAGGACGAGGCGACGCGCGCGCCGTTCGCCGAGGCCATGACCATCCAGTCGCGGGTCGCCGACGCCCAGCGGGCGCCTAAGCGTCCGCACGAGGGCAATTTCGCCGGTCCGCTGAACTATGCCTACCATTTCGACTCGGCCCGGCTGGCCGAGGTTCTGGCCGAACGCGCCGTCGAGTTGGGCGTGCGTCATCTGAAGGGCGCGCTGCAAACGGTGGAACTGGACGCAACCGGCGCGATTGACCACGTGATCTCTGTCGAGCATGGCCGGCTGGAGGCCGATCTCTATATCGACTGCACGGGCTTCCACGCCGAGCTGATCGGCAAGGCCATGCAGTCGCCCTTCAAGTCGGTGCGCGATATTCTGTTCGCCGACCGGGCCATCGCCTGCAAGATCCCCTATGATCGTCCCGACGCGCCGATCCAGAGCTTTACGATCGCCACTGCGCACGAGGCGGGTTGGACCTGGGACATCGGCCTGAACGGAGCCCGGGGAATCGGCTGCGTCTATTCCAGTGGCCACATGGACGACGACCAGGCCGAGGCGATTCTGCGCGGCTACATCGGCGACACCGCCGCCGAGATCGCCCCGCGCAGCATCGCCTTCGATGCCGGCTATCGTCAGAAGCAGTGGGTGAAGAACTGCGTCGCCGTGGGCCTGTCGGCTGGTTTTCTGGAGCCCTTGGAATCGACCGGCGTGGTCTTGATCGAGGCGGCGGTGGCGATGATCGCCGAGCTCTTCCCCCATAACGGGCCGATCGGAGCCCCCGCCTTCCGCTTCAACGAACTGATGACGGCCCGCTACGACAACATCATCACCTTTCTCAAGCTGCACTACTGCATCAGCCAGCGCGCCGAGCCATTCTGGCGCGACAACAGAAATCCGGCCTCGATCCCCGACCGGCTGGCCGATCTACTGGAGCAATGGCGCTATCGCCCGCCGACGCGTTTTGACTTCATCCTGGATCTCGAGACCTTCGCCTTCTTCAACTACCAGTACATCCTCTACGGCATGGGCTTCAAAACCGACCTGTCGCCGGGACGGGCGGAGTTCCCCAACGTCGCGGCGGCCGAAACCCTGTTTCGCAAGATCCGCGGCTTTGGCGAACGCGCCACCCAGGACCTGCCCAGCCACCGCGACCTGATCGCGCAGATCAACCGGTTCGGGTTCGATCGGGCTCTGGAGAGCGCCTGAAACGAGGCGGACGACGGGCTCGACATCTTTTGTCTCAAGCGAAGCTGCGCCGTGAACGGCTCCTTAGGGCTATTGGCTCAACTCTTGCTCTCGTTGTGCGAGTGCCGAACGCTTTGGGGGCGAGGGATAGGCGAGTGGATCATAGCGGACCAATCCCAGCAGCGAGAGCGCTGGGTCCTTTCTTCGTGACGATTCGCCGGCTGTTTCATCCCGTCGCGTTGTCGCTCGTCGCCACCCACCTGGCCCTGCTGGCTTTGGGCTGGTGGACCCTGCGCCATCTCGTTCCCGACACCGTGGTTCTGCATCTCTTCGGACACGTCCAGCTGGTGCATGAGGTGCACCGGCGCGTGATCGACCGCACGCTGGAACTCGGCGCCCTGCTGCCCGCCGTCTTCCTGGTCGAGTACTTGTGGGTGGGGTGGCGGAAGAGCTCGGTGCGGCACCTGCTGGTCGAGCGCACCGCTTCGGGCTGGTCCGACTTGGCCTGTTACTTTTTCCAGCTGGCGCCGGTTTCGACCATGGTCGCCGGGATCATGAGTTTCGGCGTCGTGTACGTTTCGGGCGCAGGGCTGCGATGCCTTTTCGCCGACGCGACCGGGATCGATATCAGCATCGCCGGCGCTCCCCTGTTGCTTCAAACCGCGATCCTGTTCCTGCTTTACACGCTGCTCGACTATTGGAGCCATCGCCTGGACCACTCGCGCGTGTTCTGGCCGCTGCACCGGTTCCATCACGCCGCGGAGTCGTTCTCGGTCCTGACCGCCGCCCGCGTGCACCCGGCGATGTTCACTGCCGTGGTCGGCGCCATCCTGCCGGGCGTTCTGCTGGGTTCGGACCCCGCGGCCCTGGCCCAAACCGGCATCGTGATCATCATCATTCGGCTTCTGATTCACTCGCGGATCGAGTCCAACTTCGGCTGGGTCGGCCGTTGGGTCGTGCAGTCGCCGCTGCACCACCGCCTGCATCACAGCCTCAACCGGATGCCGATCAACCTCGCCCTCCTGCCCATCTGGGATCGTCTGTTCGGGACGTGGCGCGACGCCCCGCGGGAAGCCATGCGGATCGGGACGCCGGCGCCCTACCGCCATGGGGCCTGGTTCGTGCCGGACCTGTGGCGCGACTATTGCGAGTTCTGGACAGGCGTCAAAACGCTCGCCTTCGAAGGGCTCGTCGGGCTCAAACAGGCACCTCGCGCGCCACTGCGGGACCTGGCCTCGGAAGCGGACGCATAAGAAGGGCCCCGCTCCAGAGGAGCGGGGCTAAGGCAAGCGGCTTTCAAGACCTTGCCTAGAGCATCGCGCGGAAAAGCGGCCACCGGTTTTGCGCAAAAGCGATGCGAAAACAAAAATCTAGAGCAAGCCGTGCGATTTCTATATCGCGCGGCTTGCTCTAGGCGGCTTTGGCCGCGGCTCCGTCCAGCGCTTCGAGCTCGCCGCTCTCCCGCGCCTTCTTGCCGTAGACCACCTCGAACAGGGGGCTGGCCATCACCGTGGTGACGATGGCCATCAGCACCAGCATCGAGAACAGGGTCGGGCCGATGATGCCCTTCTGCAGGCCGATATTGATGATGATCAATTCCATCAGGCCGCGCGAGTTCATCAGGGCGCCGATGCCCAGGGCCGTTCGGTTGTCCTCGCCCGACAGGCGGGCGGCGGCGTAGCAGGCCACGCCCTTGGCCAGGATGGAGGCGGCCAGGATGCCGATCGCGATCAGCAACAGCTGGGGCGAGTTGACCATGTCCATCCGGGTGTTGAGGCCCGAATAGGTGAAGAACATCGGCAGCAGCAGGACGACGGCCAGCGGCTCGACCTTCTTCTTAAGTTCCTCGACGAACAGGCCGCGCGGCATGACGGCGCCCAGCATGAAGCCTCCGAAGATGGCGTGGATGCCGACGGCGTCCATCAGGAAGGCCGACAGGCAGAACAGCATCAGGGTGATGGCCAGGATCGTCGGGCTCATCTTGCCTTCGCGCTCAACGATCCGGCCCAGGGGGGCCAGCAGGCGCGGACCGAAAAAGGCCAGGAACAGGGCGTAGGTCACGCCGCCGCCGATCGCCAGGACCGCCACGCCAGGGCCGCCGCCGAAGGTGGCCAGCACCACGGCCAGCACGCACCACGACACCGCGTCGTCAAAGGCGCCGGCCGTCAGCGACAGGGTGCCCAGCGAGGTCTTCGCCAAACCACGCTCATTGATGATCCGAGCCAACATCGGGAAGGCGGTCAGGGCGATGCAGGCGCCCAGGAAGAGGGTGGCGTTGGCGCGCGAGATGCCCTCGGCGAACAGGCCAGGCACCTTCAGCAGGAAGGGGGTGATGGCGACGGCGATCAGGAACGGCGCGATGATGCCGGCCAGAGAGACGCTGGCGGCGCTCTTGGCCTTGGCCTTGAAGTGCGCGGCCTGGAAGCTGGTGCCGACCATGAACATGTACAGGCCCACGCCCAACTGGGCGCCGACATAGAGGACGTTCTTGGTTTCCTTGGGAAACAGCATGCCCTGGAAGTGCGGGAACACAAGGCCCAGCAAGGACGGGCCCAGGACCACGCCGGCGATCATCTCGCCCACGACCTGGGGCTGACCCAGAAGCTTCTGACCTAGCCAGCCGACCACGCGGCAGGCCAGCAGGATCACCGCGAGCTGCAGGAAGAAGTGAACGCTGAAATCGCCCGGCGCATAGCTGTGCGCGGCGGAGGCGGTTGCCGGCCCGTGCGGCGCGAGAATGCCGCTGACGGTGCTGACAAGACTGGCGATGATGTCGGACACGTACTGTCCCCCCTTGTGAAAACCCCTCGGCGTTGACCGCCGTTGGCGCCAAGCCGCGCAGACTTGGCTTTGGCTCGCAAGTTGAAATTCCGTTTTTGACGAGGTTGTACAGAAGATTGTTTTTGCTGGCTTATTCCCTGTTGCCGGAAGGTCACAATGTAGTAACGTACCTACAAGACAGCCTTGTCAATGTAGGTATTTGGATCCGTGAAAGTCATCTCCAGCCGCGACTTCAACCAGGATGTCAGCCAGGCCAAGCGCGCCGCGCGGATCGAGCCGGTGTTCGTCACCGATCGCGGCAAGGCGACTCACGTGCTGATGAGCGTGGAGACCTATCGCCGGCTGACCGGCCAGACCGAGACCATAGTTGACCTGTTGGCCATGCCAGGACTTCCGGCCATCGACCTCGACGCCGCGCGTTCGGATGACGCCTGGGACCGCCGGAGCGGCGGCTGATGTACCTGCTCGACACCGACATCGTCTTCGAGCTGCGCAACGCCAAGTCGGGCGGGACCGACCCGGGGCTGGCCGGCTGGGCGGGCGGGGTGGCGCGGGCCAGCCTTTTCATCTCGGCGCTCACCTTGCTGGAGCTGGAGACTGGGGTAGGGCGCGCCGAGCGTCGAGACAAGATCCACGGCTTGGCCCTGCGAGCCTGGCTGGACGTCCAGGTCGCGCCCGCCTTTGACGGCCGCATCCTGCCCGTCGATGCGGCGGTGGTTCGCCGCTGCGCCCAGCTGCCGCACGGGGGAGGGCGCGACGCCCTGCTGGCCGCCACGGCCCTTGAGCACGGCCTGACCCTGGTGACGCGCAACATCGCGGCCTTCAAGGCCACGAAGGTCAAGCTGTTCAACCCTTGGGGCTACGCCCCCGACGCCGCCAGCGAAGACGAGGACTGGGGCCAGGCCGCCAAGGCCGGCTCGCACTGGTTGAAGAACATTTTTGTGCGGGGGTAGGGGGCGTCACATCTCGGAGAGAGGTCATCGACCTTTCCAGCGCGTTCCTTCTCCCGCAAGGGGAGAAGCAAATCGCGGCGCTGGAATGAGCGGCGGATCTACGCCGCCGGCAGCTTCGCGCCCGCAGCGCCCACCCAGGTGATGATGTCCGCCAGTGTCTTGCTGTTGGCCTGGTCATAGGCCTGGACGATCGCGCCGACCCGGTTGTCCGACGCCTTGACCCGCGTCTGGAACACCTTGTCGCCGAGCAGGGCGCGGTCGCCGTTGCGGGTCATGACGGCCCGGATCTCGACCAGCACCTCGGGCGCCGCCTTGGGGCCGTCGACATAGTCGGTCTCGAAGGCGCGGACCTCGAGGCGCAGGGCCATGGCGGCCTTGCCGGTTTCGCCGCGGGTGACCAGGCGGGCGGGGCTGCTCTCGGCCTCGAAGGCCCGGGCGGCGGCTTCGTCGAACAGCACGATGGCCGGCGACACCCAGCGGGCGCCGGCGATATAGGCGGCCTCGCCATTGGTGAAGGTCAGCAGCCGGTCGCCCATGGCCGCGCGGGTGAAGACGGTCGGGGTCTTGAACACCCCGAACGACTTCTCCACCGGCGCGCTGGTCGCGGCCGGGGCCGCCGTGCCGAAGCGGTAGAGGCCCGACGGATCCGCCTTGGGGAACAGGCTGATGCAGCCGGTGAGGGCCAGGGCCGTAGCGGCGACCGCCAGGGATCGCAGGGCGACGCGCCCAACGCTCATGGAAAGAGTGCTCACGGCTGGACCTCCAGTTCCTTGGCCGGCGCCTTGCTGACCAGGGCGCGCGGGTTCTGTTCGACCTCGCCGACCAGGCGGTCGAGCGACTCGGCGGCCGATTGCAGGGTGACGACGGCGGCCGACAGCTGGGGCAGGCCGGTGGTGGCGAAGTCGCTGGTCGGGCCTTCCAGCTTGCCGACCATGCCGCGCACGTCCTTGGCGGTGGCCTTCAGCTCGTCGGCGGCGTCGCCCAGATTGGCCAGGGTCCGCTTGGCGTCGCCATTGACCAGGCCATTGGCCGAGTCGGACAGCTGGCCGATCCGCGTCGAGGTGGCTTCGATGCTCTGCAGGGCCTGCTGGGCGTCGGCGATGATCTCCTTGCGCTCGCGCAGCTCTGCGGTGACGGACTGCACGTCGCTGATCGCGGCGCTGACCGTCTTGACGTTGTCATCCGACAGCACGCGGTTGATGCGGTCCAGCGCCTCAATGGTTCGGGTGAGCACCGTGCCGCCGCCCTCCAGCAGGTCTGAAAGCGCGCTGCGCTGGCTGCGGATCACCGCCACCTCGTCCTTCTTGACCGTGCTCTTCAGCAAGGGCTTGGCGGGCGCGCCGGCGGTGATCTGGATGTAGTTGACGCCCGTGATGCCCTGGGGCTCCAAGGTGGCGAAGCTGTCCGTCTTGATCGGCACGTCCGAGGTGACGCGCACCCGGGCGATGACCCGGTTGGGGTCACTCTTGTCCAGCGCGATCTTGGTGACCTCGCCGACCTTGATGCCGTTGAAATGTACCTCGCCGCCGTCCTGCAGGCCGCGAACGGGCCCGACGAACAACACGTCGTACAGGTCATATTCCTGGTTGAAGCTGAGCTTGGCCAGCCAGACGACGAAGATCAGCAGACCCATGAACAGGATCAGCGTCGCTCCCCCGACCAGGGCGTAGTTGGCGTTTCTTTCCATTAACTCGTCCTTGGTGTCGCCTGCGGCGCGGGTTGAGGCGTCGCCTTGCCGGCGGCCGCGCGACCGCGCGGTCCCATGAAATACTCTTGAATCCAGGGGTGGTCGTTCTTCTCCAGCTCCTGGGCGGAGCCGGTGGCGACCACATGCTTGTCGGCGATCACCGCGATGCGGTCGGTGATCTCGTAGAGGGTGTCCAGGTCGTGGGTGATCATGAACACGGTCAGGTCCAGGCTGTCGGACAGGTCCTTGATCAGGGTGTCGAAGGCTGCGGCGCTAATCGGATCCAGGCCGGCCGTCGGCTCGTCGAGGAACAGCAGCTCGGGGTCCATGGCCAGGGCCCGTGCCAGGCCCGCGCGCTTGCGCATGCCGCCCGACAGCTCGGCGGGCTTCAGATTGCCGGCCCGGGCGGGCAGGCCAACCAGGGCGATCTTCAGGTCAGCCAGGTGGTCGATCTCGCGCCTGGGCAGGCGGGTATGCTCGTGCAGCGGCGCGGAGACATTCTCCCGCACGGTCAGGTTCGAGAACAGCGCGCCCTGCTGGAACAGCACGCCCCAGCGCCGCTCGATGACGTTCCAGCGCTTGCGCGAGGCGTCGGCCATGTCCTGGCCAAACAGCTTGACCGTGCCGCCGTCGGGGACCTTCAGGCCGATGATGGTGTTGAGCAGCACCGACTTGCCGGAGCCCGAACCGCCGACCACGCCCAGCACCTCGCCGCGATTGGCGGTCAGGTCCAGGTTCTCGTGGATGATGTTGTCGCCAAACCGCGAGACCAAGCCCGTGACCCGGACCGGCGGCGCCTCGGCGGTCGATGGGGCTTGGTCTTCGGCGGGAGCGGCGATGACCGAAGTCATACGTCTATCTCCATGTAGACCAGGGCGAAGATCGCATCGATGGCGATGATCGCGAAGATGGCCTGGACGACGGCGGAGGTCACGCGGCGGCCGAGAGATTCGACGTCATTGCCGACTTCCATGCCCTGGCGACAGCCAATGGCGGCGATGACCATGGCCATCACCGGCGCCTTGGACATGCCGATCCAGAAGTGCTGCACGCCGACGCTGTCGTTCATGCGCTGCAGGAAGAAGCCCGGCGACAAGTCCAGCACCGCCCAGGTCACCGCGATGCCGCCCGCGAGGCCGGCCAGGGTGGCCACGAACGTCAGCAGGGGAATCGTGATCAGCAGGGCGGTGAAGCGCGGCAGGACCAGGGCTTCGTAGGGGTCAACGCCCATCACCTGCATGGCGTCGATTTCCTGGTTCATCTTCATCGAGCCGATCTCGGCCGCGAAGCTGGAGGCCGAACGCCCGGCCAGCAGGATGGCGGTAATCAGGATGTTGAACTCGCGCAGCACCGAAATGCTGACCAGCTCGACCGCGAACACCTGGGCCCCGAACTGGGTCAGCAGGTTGGCGCCCAGCAGGGCCACGACCGCGCCGATGAAGAAGGTGGTGGTGGCCACGATCGGAATGGCGTCAAGCCCGGCGCGCTCGGCCAGCGAGAAGACCGGGGCCCAGCGAATGCGGCTGGGCTTGGCAATGCAGCGGCCGATGGCCACCAGCAAGTGGCCCAGGAAGGCGAGGGTGCTGTAGAGATCGTCGCCCAGGCCATACACGCCGCGGCCAACGCGTTCGAGCAGGGCCTGGAAGCCGCGACGGGGCGGGGCGGCCTCCGGCTCGACCTGGACGGCGTCGCCGACCAGTTTCAGCAGGCGCTCGGTCTGGCTGCTGGCCTTGATGTGACCGGCTGTGACCCGGCCGTCAGCGGCGCGGATGATCGCATAGGCCCCGGCTGTGTCGCAGCGAGTGAGGTTGGTCAGGTCCAGATCGACGGCGTCCGAGCCATCCAAGGCGCCGACAAGACGCTCGCCGGCATCGACCATGCCGCGCGCGGTCCAGTCGCCGGAAAGCACGGCTGTGCGATGGCCGTCGATGTCCTCGAAGGTAAAATCAGCCGGCGCGCCCATGAAGCCCTTAGGTCTCTCTTTCCAGACGTCGCAACCCTAGCAAAGAGGTCGACCAAAGCCCAAACGCACCAAGGTCGCGCTTGTTGCGCGCCGTGATAGACGCGCCTGCCACGTCACGCCAGCAGCCTCGTCGCCGATCGCCCTATCGGCGCCCTGTTCCAAGGCGAAAAGGCCAATCGGCGCCGTCCAGGCCGCGTTCGGTAGCGCGGTGACGTCGGGTTGCTTTAGAAGGCCAGCATGTATTCGAGTTCCGTGAACCGGCGCGCGGCGCTCGGCAAGCTTTCGCTATCGGCCGTGCTGGCCCTGGCCCCCCGGCTGGCGATGGCGCGGGCCGGGGAGGAAGCCGAAGTCGAGGACGCCGCCGAGCCCTTTTCCGTCGGACTGCTGCGCGAACGCGCCCGCCGCCTGGCCGCGACTTCCTATATCCAGCCCGCGCGCCAGCCGGCCCTCTCGGGTCTGTCCTACGACGACTATTTCCGCATCCGCTTCCGGCCCGAGGCGGACCTGTGGAAGGACCGGCGTCCCTCCTTCCGCGCGGAGTTCTTCCCGCCCGCCTATCTCTATTCCCTCCCGCTGCCGATCCACGAGGTCGCCGCAGGGCTGGCCCGGCCGATCGCCTTCGACCCGGCGATGTTCGACATTCCCGGCGAGCATGCTGATGTCGCCAAGGCCTGGAACGGCTTTTCGGGCTTCCGCCTGCTCTATCCGCTGAACGACGCCGACAAGCTGGACGAGATCGCGGTGTTCCAGGGCGCCAGCTATTTCCGCAGCCTGGGCCGCGGCCAGCGCTACGGCCTCTCGGCGCGCGGCCTCGCGATTGGGGCGGGTGAGCCCAACGAGGAATTTCCCGACTTCATCGCCTTCTGGCTCGAGCGGCCCCAAAACACCAGTGAGGCCCACCAAGGCGAGGCAGTGGTCGTCCACGCCCTGATGGACAGTCCCAGCTGCGCCGGCGCCTACAGCTTCACGATCCGCCCGGGCGAGGACGTGGTGTTTGACGTGACGGCGTCCATCTTCCCGCGCGTGGCCATGGCCAAGGCCGGCGCAGCGGGGATGAGCAGCATGTTCCTGTTCAACGTGGCCGCCGCCTCGCCGGTCGATGACTTCCGCACCGCCGTGCATGACAGCGACGGCCTGGCGATCTGGACCGGGGCCGACGAGCATCTGTGGCGGCCACTGCAGAACCCCAAGGCCCACCGGCTCAGCAATTTCCCCGACGAGAACCCCAAGGGCTTTGGCCTAGTGCAGCGAGCCCGCGCCCTGGAAGACTTCGGTGACTTGCAGGCCCGCTACGACCTGCGGCCCAGCCTGTGGGTCGAGCCCCTGGACCCCTGGGGCAAGGGCGCCGTCCATCTGGCCGAGCTGGCGACCACCAAGGAGAGCGACGACAACATCGCCATCTTCTGGCGGCCAGAACAGCCGTGGGCGGCGGGCTCGCAGGTCGATCTGCGCTACCGCCTGCACTGGGGCCAGGAGCGCTTCGCCACCCCCGGCGCGCGGGTGTTCCGCACGCGCACAGGCGCCGACGCCCAGGCGGGCCTGCGGCTGTTCACCGTTGACCTGCAGGGCGGGGCGCTCGCCGAGGGCTTGGACGGGGTGGCCCTGGAGGTCGAGGCGACGGGCGGCGAGATCGCCTGGCGGGCCCTGTCGCCCTATCCGGAAGACGCCTCGGCGCGGGCGGCGTTCGGGCTGAAGCCGGCGGCCACGAACGCGGACCTGTCGCTGCGGCTGCTGCGCGGCGGGGCGCCGATTTCGGAGACATGGCGCTATCTGTGGAGCGCCTGAATGCCAAGCTTCAATCTTGGTTAATGAATTCCCGTCACGGCTCTCTGCAACAGATTTCGTGAATCGGAACTCCTCGCATGAGCGCCAACCCGCAACTCGACCAGCGCATGGCCTTCATGCGTTTCGATCATCGGTCGAGGACGGCTTTGCAGGCGGCCAAGCCGGCCCTCGACGCCGCGATCCCCTCGGCGTTGGACAGCTTCTACGTCCAGCTGAAAGGCTTCGCCGAGACTAGCGGTCTCTTCCAGGGCGGGCGCGGTGAAAGCGCCCAGGCCCGCCAGGTGGCGCACTGGAAGCGGATGACCTCGGGCGATCAAGGGGCCGACTACCTGCAGGCGGTCGAGCGCGTCGGCCAGTCCAACGCCCGCGCGGGCCTTGAGCCGCGTTGGTCGATCGGCGGCTACGCCCTGGTCGTCGAAGGCTTGATCCGCGCCGTGCTGGCCAAGCGCCGCAAGGGCGGGCTGTTCGGCGGCGGCAAGGCCGACACCGACGGCGCCGATCAGGTGGTGGCCCTGACCAAGGCGGTGTTCCTCGACATCGATCTGTCGGTCTCGGCCTATTTCTCGGTGCTGCTGGAAGAACGCGACCGGCTGGAGGCCGAGCGCCAGGCCTCCGACCGCCAGCGCGCCGCGGCCATCGCCGCCTTGGGCGTGGCCCTGTCGCGCCTGGCGGCCGGCGACCTGTCGGCGCGGGTTGAGGGCGTGCTGTCAGCCGAGTTCGAGAGCTTGAAGAGCGACTTCGACAACGCCGCCGCAGCGCTCGACAAGACCATGAACGCGGTGACCCGCGCCACCTCGGGCATCCGCGCCGGGGCCGACGACATTGCCCACGCCGCCGACGACCTGGCCCAGCGGACCGAGCAGCAGGCCGCGACCCTGGAACAGACCGCCGCCGCCGTCGAACAACTCACCGCCACCGTCGACCGCACCGCCAGGAGCGCCAAGGCGGTCTCTGTTCAGGTCCGGCAAGCCGCCGCCGACGCCCAGGCCTCGGGCGCGGTGGTGACCCGCGCGGCCCAGGCCATGACGCAGATCGAAAGCTCTTCGGACAAGGTCTCGCAGATCCTCGGCGTCATTGACGAGATCGCCTTCCAGACCAACCTGTTGGCGTTGAACGCCGGCGTCGAAGCGGCGCGGGCCGGCGACGCCGGTCGCGGTTTCGCGGTCGTCGCGCAGGAAGTCCGCGCCCTGGCCCAGCGCTCGGCCGACGCCGCCAAGGAGATCAAGACCCTGATCGCCGACTCCAGCCGCAAGGTGGGCGAGGGCGTCGACCTGGTGGGCCAGACGGGTGAGGCCCTGCGTGGCATCGTCGACAAGGTGGGCTCGATCGACGCCTTGGTCGACGAGATCGCAGCCTCGGCCAACGAGCAGGCTTCCGCCCTGGGGCAGGTCAATGTGGCCGTCAACCAGCTCGACCAGGTCACCCAGCGCAACACCGCCATGGTCCAGCGATCCACCCAGGCCACCCACGCCCTGCGGGCCGATGCGGCGGACCTATCCAACCATGTCGGCGGTTTCCGCACGGGGGCGGGGTTTGTTCAGGCCGACACGCCAGCGCCGGAGGTCCGCGCTCGCGCCCCGGCGTTCGCCCGCCCAGGACGATGAGGGCCGGGCTGCAACCGCTGAGGCGCGGAGCCTCACCCTTCCGCCACCGCCGCCGTCGAAGCGCGGTGGATCAGGGTGAACGGCAGCAGTTCGTCCCGTGGCGGCTGGGTTTCGGCGCCGCTGTAGCGGGCCACGCCGTTGATCAGCATCTTGGTGGCCAGGGTCGACATCTCGACCAGCGGCTGGCGGATGGTGCTCAACTGGGGACGGCTCAGGCGCGAGACAGGGCTGTCGTCGAAACCGGCCACCGACACCTCGCCGGGCACGCTGATCTCGGCCTCGGCTGCGGCGGCAAGTGCTCCTAACGCCATTTCATCGGAGCTGGCGAAGATCGCCGTCGGGCGGACGGGCAGGGCCAGCAGGGCCGTCGCCGCCTCGTGGCCGGACTCGAACGTGAAGTCACCCTGGCGGATCCAGGCCTTGTCGACCTTCAGGCCGCGCGCCTTCATGGCGGCCAGATAGCCCTCGCGTCGGGCCTGGCTGGCGCCGTAGCGCTTGTCGCCCATGATGAAGCCGATCCGCGCGTGACCAAGGTCCGCCAGGTGCTCGGTCATCTCGCGGGCGGCGGCGACGTCGTCCATGTGGACGCGGGCGCCCAGGCCCTCCGGCTTTTCAGGACCTAGGCGCACATAGGGCGTGCCGGACTTGTCGAGCAGTTCCAGCACCACGGCGTTGTCGCAGCTGGGCGGGGTTAGGATGACGCCGTCGGGCTTCAGGGCGGCTAGCAGGGCGCCGACCTCCTGGCGCACCTTGGGGTCGTCATGGTCGATCAGCTCCACCAGCAGGTGATAGCCCGCGCCCCGGCATTCCAGCGTCGCGCCCAATTGAATGCGCTGCAGGTAGTCCGAACCGCGCTCGCTGCGCCAGTGGTCGATGGTCAGGGCGGCGTCGGCGAAGACGGCGATCACGAACGAGCGCGACCCGGCCAGGCTGCGGGCCGACAGGTTCGGCGCGTAGCCCAGGGCGTTGGCCGCCTCGAGCACCCTGTCGCGCATCGCCGGGCGGACATTGGGTTCCTTGTTCATGACTCGGGAGACCGTCTTGATCGACACTTCCGCCCGCGCCGCCACGTCGTAGATCGTCACCGACGCCATGGGCCCGCCAAGTCTGGTTTGATAGGACTCATCTCCATGGCGTCAGCCTAGAGCAACTGGGCGGCATAAGGCGACGTTCGCTTTTGAAAAATCGGCGAGACGGGCGCTTTCGGTGGCGGTCCTGGCTTGTATCACCCGGCGGGCGAGGTCAGTGTCGCGCCAATCGCGGCATAGACCGCACGTTTTCGGGGGGCGTGATGTCGGCGGTGGAGGTCGAAGCGATCGATAAGGCAAGGCCGACCGTGCCCGTCAAGGCGGGCTTCATCGCTGCCTTCACGATCGCCCAGATCGGGGCCTATGTCAGCTTCATGCCCCTGATCCAGGTGCTGTTGCCGCTGAAGGCCGAGGCCATTGACCCGGGTCACAAGGCGGTGGTGCTGAGCCAGGTGGCGATCTGGGGCGCGATCGTCGCCAGCGTCGCCAACCTGCTGGCCGGAGCGATCAGCGACCGCACCACCTCGCGTTTCGGCCGTCGCCGGCCCTGGATGATCGCCGGGGCGTTGGGAACGGTCGCTTCCTATCTGATGATCATGCGCGCCCACAGCGCGGCCACTCTGATGCTGGGCGTGGTCTGTTTCCAGTTGGCCTTCAACCTGCTGTTCTCGGCTTTGTTGGCGGTGCTGCCGGACCGGGTGCCCGACGTCCAGAAGGGCCGGGTGGCGGCCTTTCTCAGCCTGGGCCATCCGATCGGCGCCATGGCCGGTGCGGTGCTGGTGGGCGGCCTGCTGTTCACCGAAGGCTCCCGCTACCTGGCGATCGGGCTCGTGCTGCTGATCGCCATCGCGCCCTTCGCGCTCAGCCTCAACGACGCGCCCCTGCCGATCAGCGAGCGGCCGACCCTGAAATGGCGCGCCTTCCTGGCCGACCTGTGGGTCAATCCGGTGAAGTATCCCGACTTCGCCCTGGCCTGGATCAGTCGGTTCATGGTGCTGGTCGCGATCACTCTGACCCAGTGTTACATGCTCTATTATTTGCAGGACGCGCTGCACTACACGCGCCTTTTCCCGGGCCGGCGGGCCGAGGAGGGCCTGGCCCTGCTGACCACGGTGGCCACCTGCGCCAATGTCACCTGCGGCATGCTGGGCGGCATGCTCTCGGACCGCCTGCGGCGTCGCAAGCTGTTCGCGGCCGGCGCGGCCCTGACTTTGGCGGCGGCGATGATCACCTTCTCGCTGGTGCCGGCGTGGCCGATCGTCGTCCTAGGCTTCCTGATCTTCGGCTGCGGGGCGGGCTGCTACTACGCCGTCGACATCGCCCTGGTCAGCCAGGTGCTGCCCTCGCAGAAGAACGCCGGCAAGGACCTGGGGGTGATCAACCTGGCCAACACCCTCCCCCAGGCCCTGGCCCCGGTGCTGGCCCTGTACTTCCTGGGGCCGACCCACGTGAACTATCACGCTCTCTATCTGGTCGCCGCGGGCCTTGCGACGGCTGGCGGCCTGGCGATCCTTCCGATACGGGGCGTGCGTTAGCGCTTCCGCGAGGGTCCCTGTGGCCGACCTGATCCCCATCGACGATCCCAACGACTCGCGCGTGGCACCCTATCGCGACATCAAGGAGCGCGATTTGGTCGGCCGCCAGGGCCTGTTCATCGCCGAGGGCGAGACCGTGCTGCGGGCCTTCGTCCGCGACAGGCCGGATCGAGTGCAGTCGCTGCTGGTCGATGGCAAGCGGGCCGACAAACTGGCGGCGGTGTTCGAGGCCCTGCCCGACGGCGTGCCGGTCTATGTCGTCGGCCAGGCGGTGCTGGACGCCATCGCCGGCTTCCACCTGCACCGCGGCGTGCTGGCCGTGGGGCGCAAGCCCGAGCCGCTGAGAGCGGAGGCCTTGTTGGCGCAAGCCGGCGAGCGGGCGGTGGTGCTCATCCTGATGGGCATCGCCAATCACGACAATCTCGGCGGCATCTTCCGCAACGCAGCCGCCTTCGGCGTGGACGGGGTGATCCTCGACGGCGACTGCTGCGATCCCTTCTACCGTAAGGCCATCCGCGTCTCGATCGGCGCGACAATGAGCGTGCCCACCGCCTGGCTGGCGCCGGGGGAGGACGTTGTGGCCTTGCTCGAGCGTCACGGCTTCCAGGGTTTGGCGTTGAGCCCGGCGGCCGACCAGACCCTGGCCGCGCTGGTCCCGCCGGCGCGCGCGGCGGTGCTGCTGGGCGCCGAGGGGCCGGGGCTGTCGGCCGAGGTGATGGCGCGGGTACGGACGGTGGGCATCCCGATGGCCGGCGGTTTCGACTCGCTGAACGTCGCCACCACCAGCGGGATCGTGCTGCACCACCTGCGGTTCGCGGGGGGTTAGGCGCCAAGGCAATGACACCGGTGACTTGCGGTGGCGAACAGGGGGTCCTACGGTTCCCGAAAGTTGCTTAGGGACGTCGCCATGTTGAACCGTCGGGGAACCCTGGCCAGCCTGACCGGCGGCCTGCTGGCCTCGGCCGTCGCGGGCGCCGCCCAGGCCAAGGCGAAACCTAAGACCCAGGCTCCTCCCATGGACCCCACGGAAATCCTGTCCCTGTGGCCCGGCGATCCGCCCGGCGCGAGCGGCGTCACGGTGGTCGAGACGATCATCGAGCGCGGGGACCCCAAGGGCCTGCGCGACCGCGCCGTGACCCACACCCGCAAGCCGACCCTGACCGTGATCCGCCCCGCCAAGCCCAATGGCGCGGCGGTGATCCTGATGCCCGGCGGCGGCTATGAGCGGGTGGTGACCGACAAGGAGGGCTTCGAGACCGCCCGCTGGCTGGCCGACCATGGCTATACCTGTTTCGTCCTGCTCTATCGCCTGCCCGGCGACGGGTGGGGCGCGGGGCCCGACGCGCCGCTGCAGGACGCCCAGCGCGCCGTGCGGCTGGCGCGGTCCAAGGCGGCGGCGATGAGGTTCGACCCGGCGCGCGTGGCGATCATGGGCTTCTCGGCCGGCGGGCACCTGGCCGCCAGCCTGACCACCCGCTTCGACGCCAAGGTCTATGACCCGGTCGACGCCGCCGACGACCTGTCGGCCCGGCCGGACCTGTCGTGCCTGATGTACGCCGTGGTTTCCATGGCCGACGGCCCGGCCCATGGCGGCTCGCGCAAGCAACTGCTGGGGCCCTCGCCGACGCCCGAGCAGATCGCGCTCTATTCGCCCGACCAGACCGTCACCGACCGCGTCCCGCCGGTGTTCCTGGTCCACGCCGCCGACGACAAGACCGTGCCGGTGGCCAACAGCCTGATGATGTTCACGGCCCTGAAGGCCAAGGCGGTCCCGGCCGAGTTGCACGTCTTCGAGGAGGGCGGCCACGGGTTTGGGATGCGGTCTATCACAGGCAAGCCGGTGGCGGCCTGGCCGGCGCTGTTCGCGACGTTTGCGAAACGGCACGGGGTCTAGTGGAGAGAACGCGACGTTTGAGTCCCCCTGGAAATCGCTCGATCCCTTTCCCGAGAAGGATTTGGGCGGGTTCCAAGCGACTGAATCTCACCACTAGGTTAAACCCGCTCATCCCGGCGAATGCCGGGACCCAGATCCCAAAGCGATTGGGCGAGCTATATAAGCAAAGCGCTCATGGCGTCAGCTCCAGCCCCTTCCCAATCCGCCCGCAACGGCAAGGCCGCGCCTTTAAACCTTGCTGGCGAGCTTGCTCTGGCGTGGGTGCGCGGGAAAGTAGCCGCGCGGCCGCCCCCCCGCCGGGGCGGGGCCGGGGGGCGGGCGGGGAGGGG
>NZ_JAFCUB010000023.1:0-25131 GCF_049896325.1 Caulobacter sp. DWP3-1-3b2 | reverse complement strand
CCCACCTCCACACGCCCCCCCCCCCCCCCCCCCGCGGCGGGGGCGCCCCTGGGGCCCTCCCTGCCCGGGCACCCACGCCAGAGCTCCCATCCACCAAGGGTTCAAGGCGCAGCCGCCCCCGGTGAAGATGCTGCGGTTCGCTGGAAGCGGGCGTCTTGAGAGTTCGGTAACGCTGGAAGGCTACCATTTACGGCTGCCCAAGAGGGCGGGTTTGCTTTCCAGCGAGTTGCTCGACGCCAGCGAGAACGACTGCTGCAGCGCCGACGAGCTCATCGACGGTGATCTGCCCTCTCGCAGTACCGCAGCCGTCTACGCGCCACATTCTGGGCGTCTCGTAGAATACGGCTTCGGGAACGGCGTCAGCGAGGCTCTTCGCGAAGGGCTTGAACCAGTCTTTCTCACCGCTGATAAGCCAGGGCACATCGACATCGCCCGCTAAGCTTAGACCAAGTACGCCCAAGGATTTGCCGCCGCAGACAATGTTGACGGTTAGGTTTTGCCCGATCGACAAGCTGACGGACGAAATTTTTCTCAGCGAAACAAGCAAATCTCGCAGCGCCTCGATCACGCCCAGAGACGTTTCAGAGTTCATCGACGTCAGCCACCCCTCAATGTCCGGGCGCGTACTCCACTGCGGAAATGTCTGCAGCTTGGCCACTGTTCCGGCGGGCTTGCGGCGGTTGCGCACCAGTCGCGCCAGCCCGTCCCAGTCGTCCACAACTGGGGTTCTCAGCCGAGGGTCGGACAAGCAAAGTTCCTCTATCGTGTGATCTTCTTTTCCGAAGTTACAAGGCCAGCAGGCTGTGACGATGTTCTCCGTCGAACTGTCGCCACCTCGGGCATAGGGCTGTACATGGTCGAGAACGCCGTTCAGGGCGTAAAACGCTGCGTGCTTAGCTCGATCGCCTCCCTTTCCGCTGGGCCAACGGACGATATCGGGGAATAGGGCTGTCAGCAGTGACCGCACCCCCGGCCTGACCACTCGGCAACTGCAATAGCGACATCGGAAACCATCTCGCTTGAAAATAGCTTCAGCGTCCACACCGGTCGGCATTCGCAGCCCTGGATGCTGCAGATGCACTTCGTGCCGAGCCTGACGGGCGTGTTTCTTAAATCCCAAAAGTTCCGCTGTTGGAAGCATCACGAAGGCGGCGTAGGCGTGAAGCGTTCGGATGTCGGCTTGCAGCAGCAAGTCGGCCGCCTTCACCATTTGTTCGTTAAGCACTGCATCCGCCGCCGCGTCGAGAAGACTGGCGGCTTGATCTGCTTCGACGGGTGGCTCCATCAGGCAAGTTCTCATTTTCGGTTGCTCGCATATTGTCTCACCCTCAGGCGAACAATTTTACTTACTCGAAATAGCAAAGTCCAAGTGCGTCGAAAAATACCCATAGCGCTCCGTCCGTCTTGCAGACTCTGTACAAGCCCGGCGCTTTGCCTCTAACCCCCGCACCCCTTCTCAACCCATCGCGCTCGCTCCTCCTCCAGCGCTCTCTGCCACCGCGCCCTCAGCACCCCGGCCCGCTGCCCATGCTTCTCGTCCAGGAACTCGGCCCCCTCGATCCGGTCCGTCCGGAAATTCCGGAAATCGCCGCGCAGCTCGCACCAGCCGATCAGCAGCCGCACGGTGTCCAGATACCCCACCGTCACCGGCCAGATCACCCGCTGGCTGACGGCGCCCTCCACATCGCGATAGTCGAGGCGGATCTTGCGGCCGGCATGGATCCAGGCGCGGGTCTGGGCGATGTCGATGCCGTCCGGCAGGGCCTTCCAGTTCGTGCCGGTCCCCGTGGCGGGGGTCAACACATAGGGCCGTAGCTCCTCGGGCACGGCGGAGGCGATCTTGGCGATCAGGTCGCGGGCGGCGGTGGCCAGAACGGGGTCGCCGCGGCTGGCGACCCACTGGGCGCCCAGCACGGCGGCCTCGATCTCGTCGGGAGTCAGCATCAGGGGCGGCATGTCGTACCCGGCCTCCAGCACATAGCCGACGCCCGCTTCGCCGCGAATGGGCGCCCTCTGACCGACCAGGGCGGCGATATCGCGATAAACGCTGCGTTTGGAGGTCTCCAGCTCGGCCGCCATGGCGTCGGCGGTCACCGGCTGCCGGTTGCGGCGGAGGATCTGGATGATCTGGAAAAGGCGTTCGGCGCGTCTCATGGGTCCACCCTATCCGTCGATGCTGACAGCATGCTGGCAGCAGCATGGCGGTAGCGTCTGAATGTCGCAACACGGCGCCTTCCAGGGACAATGGGTGGGGCGCAGGATCAGGGGATACCGAGATGATCACGCTCTACGCCACCGGCCCCGCCTACGGTCTTCCCGAGGGCAGCCCCTATGTCACCAAGACCGAGATCCACCTGAAGATGGCGGGCCTCTGGTACGAAAAAGTTCCGGCCCGGCCCGAAACCTCGCCCAAGGGCCAGCTGCCGTGGATCGACGACGACGGCGTCAAGGTGGCCGATTCGACCTTCATCCGCGCCTATCTCGAGCGCAGCTACGGGGTCGATCTGGACGCCGGCCTCACTAAGGCCCAGCGCGCCCATGCCTGGGCGATCGAGCGGATGGTCGAGAACCACCTGGGCTGGGCCAACTGCCATTTCCGGTTCTCCGACGACGACAACTTCGCCAAGGGCCCGGCCCATTGGTTCGACGGCATGCCGGGCGAGGCGCGGGCCGACGCGATTGACGGCTTGCTGGGCGCCGTGCGGAGCAATCTCAACGCCGTGGGCATGGGCCGCCATTCGCCCGACGAGATGGTCGAGCTGGCCGCCTGGTCGCTGACCGCCCTGTCGGAAACCTTGGGGAACAAGTCGTTCTTGATGGGCCATCGGCCGACCAGCGTCGACGCCATCGTCTTCGCCATGCTGGCCCAGATCCTGACGCCGTTCTTCGACTCGCCCATCCGTCGCCGGGCCGAGGGCTTCCCCAACCTGGTGGCCTATGCCGAGCGGATGATGGCCGGATATTACCCCGAGTTCGCGCCGCAGGTCTGCAAGGCGGCTTGAGGCGCCGGGGAACCGGAACCTTGAGACGCGCGCTCCTCAAGCTCGGGCGAGCCGGTCGCCCGGTTTGCGGAGTGGAAAACATGAAGCGTAGCAAGATCTTGGTCGCCGCCTCGGCGATCGCTTGCGTGACGTCGCTGGGGGCCTGTTCGATGATGGGCGGCGGCGGCATGGGTTATTCGCCGCGCCTGGAAACCAAGGCCTCCGACGAGAAGGCCTTCGCCACCACCTTCGCCGCCTGCCGCGATCAGGTGCGGGCCGGCAAGACGGACAGCTTCCCGATCTCGCGGTCCAGCGCCACCGCGCGCGACGCCGAGCCCGGCCAGACCGGCCTGATCCTCAAGGTGCCCTATGACAAGGCCAAGGGCGGGTCCAAGGCCGCGCGCATGGCCCAGGACAACGCCCACAAGATGGCGATGGACAAGTGCCTGGGTGAGAACGGCTACAAGGTGGCGGCCTGGGATCCGGCTTCGCAGTAAGGGTTGGCGGGGTGGAGGCCATCCCAAATTCTCTTCATCCCGGCGAAAGCCGGGACCCAAGCCGAGTCTGGTGGTTGCGCTGTGCCAGACGGCCCGCTCAGTTTGGGTCCCGGCTTTCGCCGGGATGAGTGGAAGTTGAGGCGCCGTGGCGGGACGCACCCCGGAATCAAGAAGGCCGCCCGTCCCGGACGGGGCAGGCGGCCATTCTGATGGGCCGGCTTGAAGGTGTCTAAGCCGCGCGGGCCATGCGGTAGGTGTCGATGCGCTGGAAAATCGCGGCCATGGCGGTGTGGGCCGGTAGGTGGTCCTCGGTGATCGCGCCCTCGGCGAAGATCAGGGCCAGGCGATCGCGGGCCCGGCTGACCCGGCTCTTGATCGTGCCCAGGGCCGCGCCGGTGATGTCGCTGACTTCTTCATACGACATGCCTGCGGCGCCGATCAGGATCAGGGCCTCGCGCTGGTCGGCAGGCAGCATGTCCAAGGCGCGACGCAGTTCGTCTAGCTCCAGCGCGGCGGTCGGGTTGGACACCGAGATCAGGGTGCGCTCGGCCACTTCCGGATCAAGCGAGCACGAGCGCCACGAACGGCGCTTCTCGGAATAGAAGACGTTGCGCAGGATCATGAAGGTCCAGGCCTTCAGGTTGGTGCCCGGCGTATAGGAGTCGCGCGACGCCAGCGCCTTGGCCAGGGCGTCCTGGGCCAAGTCGTCGCCGTGGGTGGCGTTGCCGCACAGCGAGCGGCCAAAGGCGCGCAGGTGAGGGATCAGGGCGACGAGCTCGCGCTCGAAGGTCAGCTTGGTCGAAGTTTGATCAGTCATGGCTTAGGTCCCCGTTCTGTTGATAAACGCGGCCGGCGGCGAATGGCTCCGCTTGATTGAAAATTTAGTGGCGATCGAACGACAATCAGTTGTCGACGGCCAGCACCCGGATGCCGCGCGTTCGGCCCTCGTCATCGGTCCAGCGGAAGGTCTCGCCGGCGGTCATGCCGATCAGCGCAGCGCCGACCGGGGCGACCACCGAGACGCGATGGTTGTCGATGCTGGCGTCGCGCGGCAGGCTAAGGCGCACCGTGCGGTCCTGGCCGCTGGTCAGGTCTTGGTAATGGACGGTCGAGCCGATGCCGGCAAAAGGGCGGGGTGCTTGCCCGGGTTCAACGATAAGGGCGCGGTCCATTTCGCCGGCCAGCACGCGGCCGCCCAGGGCGCGACCGCCGTTGGCGTCGGCCAGGTTGGTGAGGATCTCGTGGTCGGCCTGCGTCACGTAGATCGTGGGCAGGGCATGGGTGGAGAAGGTTTGAGTTGAAAGGATAGTCATATTGGCTTTCTGGAGTGTGGCTTGAGCCTCGGCCGGCGACGTTCAGGTCGCGCAGATGCGGAGGCTCGGTGAGCGCGCGCCCTATGGCGCGAGCGTCTGGTGCGACGCGGAGCTCTGAGGAAAGGCGGGTGGATCCGGAAAACGGATATCCCGCTTATTCTGGGTCGCCGAAGCCGTGGTTTGCGCGGTGCGCGAGCTTTGGGGATCAGAGGCCTGCGATCAGGCGGCCGGCGGGGTGCGAAAGGATCGCGAAGCCCACAGGATGACTGGTAGATGGGGAGCCTGACCGCCGATGTCAAATCGGGCTGGGCCCGCCGACTGGCGTTCAGAGGCAGAAGGTGGAAGGGTTGGTGGATGCTGTAGGGATTGAACCTACGACCCCCTCGGTGTGAACGAGGTGCTCTCCCGCTGAGCTAAGCATCCGCCGTGTCGGTGAGGTTTGAAGTCCTCGCCGCGAGAGGGACGGGCCTATAGCCCGGTCGTTCCCCGACCGCAAGAGGTCAAAAGCCGGACGCAGGCCTCCTGGACCTCGGAGAAGGCGTGTATCAACAGATCTCCGCCTAGGGTTTCGACCGGGGCTTCGGTATAGCCGAACGACACCAGCAGGGTCGGCACGCCGGCCGCCTTGGCCGAAAGCACGTCGTTGATGCTGTCGCCGACCATCACGGCGCGGGCCGGATCGCCGCCGACCGCAGCGATCGTCGCCAGCACGTGACGCGGGTCGGGCTTGGGGGCGGGGGCGTGGTCGGCCCCGACCACGGCGTCGAAATATTGGGTCAGGTCCAGGGCGTCGAGCAGGGCGATCGACAGGTGGGTCAGCTTGTTGGTGCAGACCGCCAGCCTGGCGCCGACCGTGCGCAACGACACCAGGGTCTCGACCATGCCCGGAAAGGGCGTGCTCTCCTGGGCGATCCGGCCCAAATAGAGGGCGATGAAGCGCTCGACCAGGGCGGGCGCGCTCTCGGCGTCCAGCGGCGCGCCGGCGGCGGCGAAACCGCGTTCCAATAGGGCCTTGGCCCCGCGCCCGACCATCTTGCGCACGTCGTCGAAGGGCAGGGGCGGCAGGCCCTCTTCGCCAAGGATGATGTTCAGCGAGGCGACGAGGTCGGGGGCGGTGTCGACCAAGGTGCCGTCGAGGTCGAAGGCGATCGTCGCGCCGCGCAGAACGTCAGTCGTTAGAATGTCGTTCTGGGCATGCATGGCTCTGGCCTTTCGGCTAAACGCGCGGCTAATGCAACTTTGGTCCGCGCTTTCGGAGTCGCTTCGCCCATGACCAACGCCGTTTCGCCTCCAGTGCGCCCGCGCGCCGCCGTCATTCTCGCCGCCGGCCAGGGCACGCGGATGAAGTCGCCGACCCCCAAGGTGCTGCACCGGATCGGCGGAAGAACCTTGCTGGACCACGCCATCGACACCGCCCAAACCCTCGGCTGTGAGCGGATCGTCGTGGTGGTCGGCGTCCACAGCCCGGCGGTCGGCGAGCATGTCCGCCAGCGCCTGGGCGAGGGCGCGACCGTTCTGCAGGACCCGCCGCTGGGAACCGGCCACGCCGTGCTGGCCGCGCGAGACGCCCTGGCCGATTTCGACGGCGACGTGGTGGTGACCTATGCCGACTGCCCGCTGCTGACCGCCGCAGTGGTGGAGCCGCTGTTCGCTCTGCGCGGCGGTTCTTCGCGTGGGGGAGGCGCCGACGTCGCGGTGCTGGGCTTCGAGGCCGCCAATCCCGTCGGCTACGGGCGGTTGATCATGGCCCCCGGCCATGTGCTGCTGCGCATCGTCGAGGAGAAGGACGCCGACGAAACCGTCAAACAGGTCAAGCACTGCAATTCCGGCGTCCTGGCGGCCGACCGCGCCACACTCTTCGACCTGTTGGCCCAGGTCGGCAACGACAACGCCAAGGGCGAATACTACCTGACCGACGTGGTCGGCCTGGCCCATGAGCGGGAGTTGGCCACCCGCGCCGCCTTCGCGCCCGAACCGGCCGTGCAGGGCGTCAACTCCCAGGCCGAGCTGGCCGCCGCCGAGGCGGTCTGGCAAGCGGCGCGCCGCCAAGCCCTGCTGGTCGAGGGCGTGACCATGCCGGCGCCCGATACGGTGCATCTGAGCTGGGACACCAGGCTTGCGGCCGGCGTCACGGTCGAGCCCTTCGTGGTGTTCGGTCCCGGCGTCAGCGTCGCGAGCGGCGCGGTGATCAAGGCGTTCAGCCATGTCGAGGGCGCGGCCGTGGGGGAGGGAGCCTTGATCGGTCCCTATGCTCGCTTGCGGCCTGGCGCGGAGATCGGCCCGGAAGCCCACATCGGCAATTTCGTCGAGGTCAAGAAGGTCAAGGTCGGGGCTGGCGCGAAGGCCAATCACCTGAGCTATCTGGGCGACGGTTCGATCGGGGCGAAGGCCAATATCGGGGCCGGCACGATCTTCTGTAACTATGACGGCTTCGAAAAGTTCGAGACCCATGTCGGCGAGGGGGCCTTCATCGGCTCCAACACAGCGCTCGTGGCGCCCGTAAGGGTCGGCGACGGGGCAATGACGGGCTCCGGCTCGGTGATCACCCGCGACGTCGCGGCCGGCGCCCTGGCCGTCGCCCGCGCGCCGCAGAGCGACAAGCCGGGCTGGGCGGACAGGTTCCGGGCCCTGAAACTGGCCAAGAGGGGGAAAGCATGAGCGCCGAAGATCAGAAGCGGATTTCGGGCGAGGCGGCGGCGCAGCTCGTCGACAGCGGCATGGTGGTGGGCCTGGGCACCGGCTCGACGGCGGTCTGGTTCGTGAAAGCCCTGGCGGCGCGCAAGCTGGACGTCCGCTGCGTGCCGACCTCGGAAGCCACCGCCAGCCTGGCCCGCGAGCTCGGCATAGCCCTGGTGGCGCTGGACGATGTCAAGAGCATCGACCTGACCGTCGATGGCGCCGACGAGATCGGTCCTGGCCTCAGCCTGATCAAGGGCGGCGGCGCGGCTCTGCTGCGCGAGAAGCTGGTCTGGGAGGCGTCCAAGCGCTGCGTGGTCATCGCCGACGCCGCCAAACACGTGAAGACCCTGGGCCGGTTCCCGCTGCCGATCGAGGTGGTGCGCTTTGGGCACCTCCATACTGGCCAGCGCCTGGCCGACATCGCCGCCGAGTTCGACCTGTTGCCGCCGCGCCTGCGGATGGCCGATCGCGGCGTGGTGGTCACCGACGGCGGCAATGTGATCTACGACATGCAGCCCGGCGTGATCGCCGAGCCGGCGGCCCTGGCCGGCGCCCTGAAGACCGTGACCGGCGTCGTCGATCATGGCCTGTTCCTCGACCTGGCCGACGAGGCCCTGCTGGGAACCGACCAAGGGGTGGTCAAGCTGGTCCCCTAGACCCATATCCGCCGTCTTCCGGTCTCGCCGAGGCCGCCCTGATCTGAACGCACCCCGGAGCCTGTCATGGCTGAGTACGACTTCGACCTCTTTGTCATCGGCGCCGGTTCGGGCGGGGTGCGGGCCGCGCGGGTGGCGGCGATGAGCGGCGCCAAGGTGGCCGTGGCCGAGGAATACCGGGTCGGCGGCACCTGCGTGATCCGCGGATGCGTGCCCAAGAAGTTCATGGTCTATGCCAGCGAGGTCACCAGCCAGCTGAAGACCGCCAAGGGCTATGGCTGGACCATTGAGGGCGCCAAGTTCGACTGGAAGACCTTCCTGCAGGACAAGGACGTCGAGATCGCCCGGCTGTCGGGGATCTATGTCACCAATCTGCAGAAGGCCGGCGCGCACCTGCTGCACGGCCGGGCCCTGATCGTCGACGCCCACACCGTCGAGGTGCTGCCCAAGGATGGCTCCGAGGACGCCGGCCGCTATACCGCCCACAAGATCCTGATCGCCACCGGCGGCAGGCCCTGGCGTCCGGACTTCCCGGGCGCTGACCTGGGCATCACCTCGGACGAGGCCTTCCACCTGGCCGAACTGCCCAAGCGGGTGATGGTGGTGGGCGGTGGCTATATCGCCGTGGAGTTCGCCTCGATCTTCAACGGCCTGGGCGTGGAGACGACACTGCTCTATCGCGGCGCCAATGTGCTGCGCGGCTTCGACGACGACGTGCGCTCGCACCTGGCCGACGAGCTGGAGAAGCGCGGGATCAAGGTGGTGCTGGGCTGTGACCACCAGAAGATAGAGAAGACCGAAGCCGGCCTGGTCAGCACGCTCAGCAACGACCTGACCTTCGAGACCGACGTGGTGATGTTCGCCACCGGCCGCGACCCCTATGTCGAGGGGCTGGGCCTGGAGAAGGTCGGCTTGACGCTTAACGAACGCGGGGCGATCGTCGTCGATGACTTCTCCAAGACCACGGCCGAGAACATCTGGGCCGTCGGCGACGTGACCGATCGCATCAACCTGACGCCGGTGGCGATCCGCGAGGGCGCGGCCTTCGCCCAGACCGAATTCCACGACAATCCGACGAGCTTCGACCACGACATGGTCGCCTCGGCGGTATTCTCGCAACCCCCCGTCGGGACGGTGGGCATGACGGAGGCGCAGGCCCGCCACGCCTTCGGCAAGGTCGACATCTATCGCGCCGTGTTCCGCCCGATGAAGGTGACCTTCTATGGCGGCCAGGAGCGCTGTTTGTTCAAGCTGGTGGTCAAGCAGGACGACCAGAGGGTGGTGGGCGTACACGTGGTGAGCCCGGACGCGCCGGAGATCATCCAGATGGCGGCGATCGCCGTGAAGATGGGTGTCACCAAGGCGCAGTGGGACTCGACCTGCGCGGTCCACCCCACCCTGGCCGAGGAGCTGGTGACGATGCGCGAGAAGTACATGCCGTCGGAAATGGGCGGCACATGATCAGACAGGCCTCGATCGTCGGCGGCGCCTCGGAGCGGCCCACGCCTTGGCTGGGCGGCGTGGCGATCTTCGTGGTCGTGATGACGTCACTGCTGGCCTATCTGGGGCCGCTGGGTTTCGCGCCGCTGATGGCGCTGGCCGGCCTTCTTTGCCTGCCGGGCCTGAGGCTGACCCGCGCCGCCGCCCCGCCTCTGCTGATCCTGGTGGCTCTGGCCCTCTGGGCGGCGACCAGCATGATCTGGAGCCCGGCGGCGATCGATCCTTCGACGCTGAAGGACTATGACGACATCGAGGCCCTGACCGCCCTGAAGCTGCTGTTGCAACTGGCCAGCTACGGCGCGGCCGTGGTCGCGCTGCGGGGCCTTTCGGAAAGGTCGGCCGAGCGGGCCGGCATGATCCTGGCCTATGGCATGACCGCCCTGGCCCTGCTGGTGGTGATCGACGCCTTCGCCGGCGCGACGATCTATCAGCAGTTTCGCCAACTCACCGGAGTTCCGATCCGCGCCGACCTGGCCCTGGTCAAGGTCTCGACCGCCACCTACGCCCTGGCCCTGCTGATCTGGCCGGTGACGTTGATCCTGTGGCGGCGCAACGCCCCGCGCGCGATCTGGGTGCTGGTCGCCGCAACCTTGGTGGCCTCCAAGATCGTCAGTTCCGACGCCTGCCTAGTCGCGCTGGTTCTGGGCTCCGTGGCCTGGCTGATGGTGCGTTATGGCGGCGCGCTGGGACCACGGGTCCTGGTCGGCCTGGTGGCCCTGCCGTTCGTTGTCGCGCCCCTTGCCGTGCTGGTCGGGGTGGAGACCGGCGTGATCGCCTGGCTGCACAAACTGGTTCCGGCTTCCTGGGACGCCCGGCTCAACATCTGGACCTTCGCCGCCGACCACATCCAGACCCATCCGTTTCGCGGCTGGGGCCTGGACGCCAGCCGCACCTTCGGCGCTGCCATTCCGCTGCACACTCACAACGCCCAACTTCAGTTGTGGCTGGAGCTGGGGGCGATCGGCGCGGCCCTGGCGGGGGTGTTCTTCTGCTGGTTGGCCTACGCTGTCGTACGGACCGCCGAGCGCTCGCGGGGCGAGGCTGCAGCGGCGGCCGGGGCCTTGGTCAGCTATCTGGTGATCGGGGCCTTAAGCTTCGGGGTCTGGCAGGAATGGTGGCTCGCCCTGGGCGCCTTGACCCTGATCGCCTGCGGCCTGATGCGGTTCGGCAGCCGACCGGATGGCGAGAATTTGGTTAAACTTACCCCATTGGGCTAAATAACGGGGTTTCGTCGCAATAATTTTGCTTTTGCCGCGCGGCCAGGATAGAAGCCGCTCCCTTTTGAGAAGTTCGAGACCGTCATGACCAGCCGTTGGACCCCGTCGTCGTGGAGAGCCATGCCTGCGAAACACGTCCCGACCGACTACCCGGACATGGGTGCGGTCGATCGCGTGGAACAGACCCTGCGCCAGATGCCGCCGCTGGTCTTCGCCGGTGAAGCGCGCCGCTTGAAGAGCCTGCTGGGCGACGTGGCCGAGGGCCGCGCCTTCCTGCTGCAGGGCGGCGACTGCGCCGAGAGCTTCAAGGAATTCCACGCAGACAACATCCGCGACACCTTCCGCCTGATCCTGCAGATGGCGGTGGTGCTGACCTTCGCCGGCGGCAAGCCCGTGGTGAAGGTTGGGCGCATCGCCGGCCAGTTCGCCAAGCCACGCTCGGAACCGATCGAGACGATCGACGGCGTCACCCTGCCGTCCTATCGCGGCGACAACATCAATGGCATGGACTTCACGGCCGCCGAGCGCATCCCCGATCCGGACCGCCTGCTAAAGGCCTATGGCCAGTCGGCCGCGACCCTGAACCTGCTGCGCGCCTTCGCCAGCGGCGGTTATGCCGACCTGCACAACATCCACCGCTGGACCCTGGGCTTCGTGGGCGACAGCCCGCAGGGTGCGCGCTACCGCGAGCTGTCGGACAAGATCAGCGAGAGCCTGACCTTCATGGCCGCGATCGGGGTCACGCCCGAAAGCCATCCGGGTATGCATCAGGTGGAGTTCTTCACCAGCCACGAGGCCCTGCTGCTGGGCTTCGAGGAAGCCATGACTCGCGTCGATAGCACCTCGGGCGACTGGTACGACACCAGCGCCCACCTGCTGTGGATCGGCGAGCGCACCCGCCAGCTGGACGGCGCCCACATCGAGTTCATGAAGGGCGTCAAGAACCCGATCGGCCTGAAGTGCGGTCCGACCATGGAGGGCGACGACCTGCTGCGGCTGATCGACGTGCTCAACCCGCATAATGAGCCTGGCCGACTGACCCTGTACGGCCGCTTTGGCTCGGACAAGATCGCCGACCGCCTGCCGCGCCTGATGAGGGCCACCAAGGCGGCCGGCCGTTCTGTCGTCTGGGCCACCGACCCGATGCACGGCAACACGCTGAAGGCCTCGACCGGCTACAAGACCCGGCCGTTCGACCGAATCCTGGCCGAGGTGAAGTCGTTCGTCGAGATCGCCAACGCCGAGGGCGTTCACCCCGGCGGCGTGCATCTGGAAATGACTGGTCAGAACGTCACCGAGTGCATCGGCGGCGCGCGGGCGGTGTCGGAGGGCGATCTCGCCGACCGCTACCACACCCATTGCGACCCTCGGCTGAACGGCGAGCAGGCCTTGGAACTGGCCTTCCTGGTGGCCGAAAAGCTGAAGTCGGCGCGCGAGGATCAGCGACGCCTGGCGACGGGATAACGGCATTACCTTAGTCTTGGCCATGGGTGGTTCGCGGGTATAGGCGTCCTTCCAAGAAGGAGGCGACGCCATGGCTAACGTCTCGATATCCCGGCGCCACACTGCGGCGGCGCTCGCCGCCCTTGCCGCGCCTGGCGTTGGCTAGGCTGATCAGCAGGCGCCCACGCCGCCGTCGAGCGCGCCGACCCGCGTGCTGGGTGGTGCGCGCCGGTTGACGGTGCAGGTCTTCCTGAATGGCCAGGGACCCTATCCCTTCCTAGGCGACACCGGCGCCGGCGTGTCGGTCATTCCCGCCGTGCTGGCCGACAGCCTGGCCCTGCCGCGAGGGCCGGACGTCAGCCTGCACGGCATAGCCGGCGCCCAGAGGGTGCGCACCGTGGCGCTCGACACCATCCGGGTGAGCCGCCGCGAGCGCAGGCATCTGAACCTGTCGGTCCTTCCGGAACGCTATCTCAATGCGCCGGGCCTGTTGGGCATGGACTGGCTGGGCGAGCGGGGGCTGACACTGGACGTGGCGGGCAAGCAGCTGCACGTCGGGCCAGCCTGCCCAAGACCGATGAGCTCAGCGTCACGGCGCCCACAAAGCTGCGTCTCCGCGGGTTGGCCTTGATCGAGGCCCTGGCCGCCGGGGTCCCGACCCTTGCCTCCCTGGACACAGGCTCCACCACCACGGTCGGCAACGGGGCTTTGATGGACATCGCCATTTAGCGACGGGGCGTCACCAGCGCCTGGACCGAAACCCAACTGGCCAGCCTGACGGGACAAATGCCGGACGGTCGCTTGGCCGCGCTCAAGCGTCTGAAGCTGGATCCGATCAGCCTGATCAACCTGCCCGTGGTCTTTGGCCCGGTTCATACCTTCGATTATTGGGGGACTTCCGCCCGGCCCGCCCTGCTGCTGGGCATGGACGTTTTGAGCATCTTCGAGACCGTTTTGCTCGACTATCGGCGGGGCGCTGTCCATTTTCAACTGTCGCGGTCATCGGTGGACTCGGCCATGTCTTGACCGGTCGCTCGCCGCTCTCCAATGGTTGTTTGAACGGAGTGCGTCGATGAGTTTGCCGGCCAGGTTGAAGCGTGAACTGCGGTTCCTGAAAGGGCTTACGCGGACCCTCAAGCGCGTGAAGTCCATCGCTCCCGACAGCGGCAACCTGATCTGCGATGACCTGGAAGCCGCCGTCGACAAGTGGTCGGGCAGCCCGGCCATCACCTTCGAAGGCAAGACCGTGAACTACGGCGAGCTGGACGCCATCGCCAACCGCTATGCCCACTGGGCCAAGGACCAGGGGATCACGCGCGGCGCCACCGTGGCGCTGTTCATGCCCAACCGGCTGGAATATCTGGCCATCTGGTATGGCCTGTCCAAGGTCGGGGTCGCCACCGCCCTGATCAACAACCAGTTGACCGGGCCCGCCCTGGCCCACTGCCTGAACATCTCCCAGGCCCTGCACTGCATCGTCGACGCCGAGACCTCGCCCTGTTTCGAACAGGCGAAGGGGGCGCTGGACCGCCACGTCCAGCAGTGGGTGATGGGACCGGCGCACGGCGACCAGCGCGACCTGGTCAACGCCCTGAAGAGCTGCAGCCATCTACGCCCAGACCGCCTGACGGCGCGCAACGGCATCACCGCCAAGGACACAGCCCTCTACATCTTCACCAGCGGCACCACGGGTCTGCCCAAGGCCGCGCGCATCACCCACATGCGCGCTCAACTCTATATGCGCGGCTTCGCGGGCTCGACCGACGCCCGCGCCACCGACCGCATCTACGTCACCCTGCCGCTGTATCACGCCACCGGCGGCCTCTGCGCCATGGGCGCGGCCCTGCTGAACGGCGGCAGCGTGCTGCTGCGCAAGAAGTTTTCAGCCAGCCAGTTCTGGGACGACTGCGTCAACGAGCGCTGCACGATGTTCGTCTATATCGGCGAGCTGTGCCGCTATCTGGCCAACCACCCCGAAAGCCCCAACGAGCGGGCCCACAAGATCCGGCTGATCTTCGGCAATGGCCTGCGCCCCGACGTCTGGGACACCATGCTCGACCGCTTCAAGGTGGGTGGCGTGCTGGAGTTCTATGGCGCGACCGAGGGCAACGTCTCGCTGTTCAACTTCGACGGCCGGCGCGGGGCGATCGGCCGGATCCCGAAATATCTGCGCAGCAAGTTCAACATCCGCATCGTCAAGTTCGACGTCGAGACCGAGATGCCGGTGCGCGGCTCCGACGGCTGCTGCATCGAGGCGGCGCCCGGCGAGATCGGCGAGTGCATCGGCCACATCGCCAGCGACGCCCGCTCCAACTTCACCGGCTACGCCGACAAGGCCGCCACCGAGAAGAAGATCCTGCACGACGCCTTCCAGAAGGGCGACGCCTGGTTCCGCACCGGCGACCTGATGCGCGGCGACAGCGACGGCTACCTCTATTTCATCGACCGGATCGGCGACACCTTCCGCTGGAAGGGCGAGAACGTCGCCACCAGCGAGGTCTCCGAGCGCCTGTCCGGCGTCGAGGGCGTCAAGGAGGTCAATGTCTATGGCGTGCCGGTCGGCGACCTGGACGGCAAGGCCGGCATGGCCGCCCTGGTAGTCGGGCCGGAGTTCGACATCAACGCCCTGGCCGACTATGTCGATCGCGAGATGCCGGCCTATGCCCGTCCGATCTTCGTGCGCCTGCAGCCCGAGATCGAGACCACCGGCACCTTCAAATATCGCAAAATGGACCTGGTCAAGGAGGGCTTCGATCCCGCCAACACCAAGGATCCGCTCTATTTCCGCGATCAGGCCAAGGGCTATGTGAAGCTGACCAAGACGGTCCACGCCAAGATTCTGGCGGGCGGTTACCGGCTGTAGGCGTCCGGGCTCCGTGCAACGCCGTATCTTGAGAGGCGTGGGCATGGGGCGCATGAGGTGGAGCGGGGCATGGTCGGATCGATGACGCGGAGAGCCGGGCTGATCGCGCTGGCGGGGTCCATGGCCTCGGCCTGTTCGCCGCTGTCGCTGTTCGCCACCTTCACACCCAAGGACGCCGCCAAGCTCAGCGAGCACGGCGCCGCCTATGGGACCCTGGAGCGACAGGTGCTGGATGTCTATGCGCCCAAGCGCGAGACGGCCCCGGCCCCGGTGGCGGTGTTCTTCTATGGCGGTTCCTGGGATTCCGGACGTCGGCAGGACTACGGCTGGGTGGGCCGGGCCCTGGCGGCCCAGGGCTTCCTGACGATCGTGCCTGACTATCGGCTCTATCCGGCCGTGCGCTATCCCAGCTTCATCGCGGACGGGGCCTTGGCCGTGCGCTGGGCCATCGAGCATGCCCGGGGGCTGGGCGGCGATCCGGACCGGCTCGTGCTGGTCGGCCATTCGGCCGGCGCCTATATCGCCGCCATGCTGGCGCTCGATGACCGCTACCTGAAGACCGCCGGCGTCGATCCCAAGGTCGTGAAGGCGCTCGCTGGCCTGTCTGGTCCCTACGACTTTCTGCCGCTGGACGGGCCGATCACCCGGCAGACCTTCGGCGAGGCCCGCGACCTGCCCGCCACCCAGCCGGCGCGCTACGCCAAGGCCGGATCGCCGCCGGCCTTCCTGGCCACCGGCGACGCCGACACCACCGTCAAGCCGCGCAACACCGTGGCTTTGGCCGCCGGTCTTCGGGCCAAGGGCGTGGCGGTGGAGGAGCGTCACTATGCGGGGCTGAATCACGCCGACACGGTGCTGGCCCTCTCCAAGCCCTTGCGCGGCAAGGCGCCGGTGCTGGCGGAGATGGTGGGGTTTTTGAAAGCACGGGTGTCGTAAAATTCCGTTCATCCCGGCGAACGCCGGGATGTGGATTCACACTTGAAGTGCACCGCTCCTCAAACGTGAGGTGATCATAGGCTTGTCCCATCGCAACACCTCGGTCAGAGAGTGTTGCACTTCGTTTGTGAACTCAGGGGACCCAGATTCAGCCGGAGCGGCTCGTGGGTTTCACCTGGGCCCCGGCCTTCGCCGGGGAGACGGAAAAGGGGTGAGGGCCCGGCGCCGAGCTGCTGCCCCCTGAACTCGAGAAAACTAGGCCGAGACGCGCTTCAGCGGGCTCTCGATAAGGCCCATGGCCGTGCCGACGTGCTTGAACGCCGCCAGAACCTGGTCGATCTGCTCGTCGGTGTGGGCGGCGCTGACGCTGGTGCGCAGCAGCGGGCGACTGTCCGGGGTGGCGGGCGGCAGGGCTAGGTTCAGATAGACCCCGCTCTGCAGCAAGGCGTTCCACATGCCGATCGCGCTTTCGACATTCGGCATGGTGATCGCCACGATCGGGCTGGAGGTCGGTCCGGTCATGTAGCCCAGGCCGCTCAAGCCGTCATACAGGCGGAGAGCGTTGGCCATCAGCTTGTGGCGCAGCTCGGGCTGTTCTTCCAGGCGGCGCAGGGCGGTGATCGTCGAGCTGACCACAGCCGGGGGCAACGAAGCGGTGAACATGTAGGGACGGCAGGTGACGCGCATGACGTCGAAGTCGTCCATGTCGGACACGCAAAATCCGCCGATGGCGCCCAGGCTCTTGGAGAAGGTGCCGACCACGAAATCGACGTCGTCTTCCACGCCGGCCAGTTCGGCCAGGCCGCGGCCGTGCTCGCCGAGCACGCCCATCGAGTGGGCCTCGTCGACCAGCAAATAGCCGCCCAGCTCGCGCTTCACGGCGGCGATTTCCTTGAGCGGCGCGATGTCGCCGATCATTGAATAGATACCCTCGACCACGATCAGGCGCTCGCCGGGCACGTCCTTCATGCGGCGCAGGCGCTTGTACAGGTCTTCGGGGTCGTTGTGGCGGAAGCGGATGACCTCGGCATGGCCCAGGCGCGCGCCGTCATAGATCGAGGCGTGGCTGTCGGCGTCGAGGATCAGATGGTCGCCCCGGCCCACCAAGGTGGACAGCACGCCCAGATTGGCCTGGTAGCCGGTGGTGAACACCATGGCGTGCTTGCGCTTGTAGAACTTGGCCAGCGCCGTCTCGAGCTCGACATGGGCCTCGAAACTGCCGTTGGCGATGCGGGAACCGGTGGTGCCGGTGCCACGTTCCTGCACGGCCTTGACGGAAGATGCGATCGCCTCGGCGTCGAAGGTCAGGCCCAGATAGTTGTTCGTCCCCAGTAGAATGGTGCGTTTGCCGTTGATCACGCCCTCGGTGGGCGAGGTGACGGCGTCGAAGCGCACGCTGAAGGGATCGGCGCCCGCTAGCCGGATGGCGTTGTAGGCGTCGCGATATGCGATGTGCTTGTCGAAAAGCCCCATTGCTCAGGCCCTATTCCGAAGGTCTTTGATCAGGTCCGCCAAGTCTCCGGCCGTTTCGACCGAACCCAGGCGATCCAGAGGAATGGAGATGTCGAAGGTGTCTTCGAGCTCCATGATGATGTTCATCAAGGCCAAGGAATCGACGGCCAGATCGCGGCCGATATGGGTAACGTTCGTCACCTCGACCGAACGTCCGAGCACCTTGCCCGTCGCCAAGCCAATTTCACGCAAAGTGAGATCCGTAACTGCTTCCATCGAACGCGCCGATATCCCCGACCAAAAACCTACATAACCGAATTGTAACAGCCGTCCTGTCAGAAAATCGCCGTATTCGGCGACTTCTGAGCTTTTTTATCCTTCAACCAACCCTTGGAGCGATACCACCGCACGCTGTGCGCGAATCCCTCCGCCAGAGCGTAACGCACCGGGGGAAAGTCCGGAATCGGATCGTTGCTAGATAGGGCCCAATCCCCGTGAAGCAACTCCCGGGCCTTGCCGGGGGTGAAGATTGAGTCGCTCCCGGTGGCGATCGAGACCCATTTTGAGAAATTCGCCAAAGACTTGATCACCCAGGCGGGAATACGGATCAATCGGGGCGACGTGCCGACCGCCTTGGAAGCGGTCTGCATGAGTTCGATCCAGCCATACCCGCCAAGACGGTCGTCGGACAAGCTGAGCAGGCCAGGACGCGGCAATTTGACCAGATGGGCGAAACGCGCGGCGGCGTCGTCGACATGGATCCAGGCCATCCGCGCCGCGGGGTCGAGTACGGGCAGGAAGGCGCTTCGCGACGCCATTTCGAACAGCCTCAACGTCTCCATGTCGCTGGGGCCGTAGATGGCGGGCGGGCGGACGATGGTCAGGGCGTCGCCGAACGCCTCGCGCGCCGCGTCCTCGCCGCCGCGCTTGCTGCCGGCATAGTCCGACAGGTGAGGCTCGCGCGCCGCCAGGCTGGACACCAGGATCAGTCGCGCGCCGGCCGCCTTGGCCGCCCCCGCGACGCGCCGCGCGCCATCGACATTGGCCCGGTCGAACGCCGCGCGGGAGGGGGCCTTGATCAGGCCGGCCACGTGGACAACGACCTTGGCCCCGTCGCACAGCGCCGCGAGGGCTGGCGCGTCGGCCAGGTCGCCGATCACCAGCTGTGGTTCAAGGTCGGTCCAGGCGGGGTCGGCGATGTCGCGGCGGGCCAACACCCGCACGGTCCAGCCGTCGGCCGCCAGGGCGGTGACCACGCGCCGGCCAAGAAAGCCCGTGGCGCCGGTGACGGCAACGAGCCCCCTGACGGGCGTAGGGTCCATCTTTCAGCCGCTCCCGCCGTAGGCGCCGGCCAGATAGGCGGCGCGGGCCTTGGAGCGGCTCAGCTTGCCGGACGAGGTCTGGGGCAGGGCATGGGCGCCGACCAGTTGAACCTGGGTCTCGACGCTGTGGCGCAGGCGCAGGACGCCGGTGACCTTGTCGATCAGGGCCGCGCGGGTGTCTGCGTCGCCGCCCCGCGCCTGGACGAGCACCACCACCGTCTCTTCGCCGTCGCCGGGCACGGAGAAGGCCGCCACGTCGCCGCTGCGCAGGCTCTCGACCTCGGCCTCGGCGGTCCATTCCAGGTCCTGCGGCCAGATGTTGCGGCCGTTGAGGATGATCAGGTCCTTGCCGCGCCCGGTGATGACGATCTCGCCGTCGATCAGGAAGCCTATGTCGCCGGTGTCCAGCCAGCCGTCGGTCGATAGGACGCGGGCTGTCTCCTCCGGCTGCTCGAAATATTCCCGCATCAGGCTGGGGCCGCGCGCATAGATACGGCCGACGCCGCGCTCGGGCAGCACCACGCCGGTCTCGTCACGCACTTCCAGCTCGTGGCCGGGCAGGGCGGGACCGTTGCGGGCGAAGTCGCGCGAGCGTTCGGCGTCGTCATTGGTGACGGCTAGGTTCTCGCGTTCCAGCCGCTCGACATCCAGGCGCTCCACCCTGAGGCCGCCGCCCAGAGGAGCCATCGACAGGGCGAGGGTCGCCTCGGCCATGCCGTAGCTGGCCACATAGGCCTTGTCCGAGAAGCCGACGGCGGCGAAGCGCTCGGCGAAGGCCTTCAAAGGGCCGGTGCGGATCATGTCGCCGCCCAGGCCGGCGCTGCGCCAGCCCGACAGGTCCAGGTGCTCGATCGAGGCCACCTCCGCGCGGCGCGCGCACAGTTCGTAGCCGAAGGTCGGGCTGTAGGAGATGGTGCCGCCGTTCTTGGTAATCAAATCCAGCCACAGCAGAGGCCGGCGGACGAAGGCTCCAGTCGGCAGCAGATCGACCGACATCTGGCTGGTCATGGGGCTGAGTAGAAAGCCGATCAGCCCCATGTCGTGATAGAGCGGCAGCCACGACACGGCGCGGTCGTGGGGCTTCACCTGCAGGCCGTCGCGGGTGATGGCCACGGCGTTGGCCATCAAGGCCCGGTGGGTGACCAACACGCCGGTCGGAAAGCGCGTGCTGCCCGACGAGAACTGTAGGTAGCAGGTGGCGGCCGGCAGGATATCGGGCAGCGCGGCCCCGCCCTCTTGGGAAGGGGGCGCCTCGGGCAGGTCGGCCAGCGCGCCGGCGAAGTCGAGCGGGGTCTTGGCGGCGATCTCGGCTACCCAGTCCTTCATGCCTGACGGACCGATCAGCCGCTTGGCGCGTGCCGTAGTCAGCATGCGGGCGATCTGCTCGACATAGGCCTCGCGGCCGCCCAGCGGCGCGGGCATCGGCAGGGGCGCGGGGGCCAGGCCCGCATATTGGCAGGCGAAGAAGGCGCGTACGAAATCGCCCTCGGTGTCGGCGATCAGTCCCACGCTGTCGCCGGGCTTTGCGCCACTGGCCAGCAGCCGTCCAGCCAGGTCCAGAGCCTGCTCGCGCAGGGTGGCGTAGGGCAGGGCCTCGACCAGTTCGCCGCGCAGGGAATAGAGGTTGACCCCCGTCTCACCGCTCGCCGCGAAGTCGAGAGCGGCGGTCAGGGTGGGGAAGTCGGCGAGGCGAACGGTTCGCGAAGGGGACGTCGGAGTCATCATCAGGGCACGCCTTTGGCGCCGTTTTTGTCATCGGCGCAAGTTTGTTCATCGCCTGGCGCGGCGGACATCCGGCCCAAGCTTTGCCGCAGAGTGAGGAACATGCCCAGCGCCATGGCGGCGGCAGCGGCCACCAACGCCGCCCCGGCCCCACTCAGGCCGAGGTTCTTGATCAGAGGCACGAGGGCCAGCAGATAGAGGGCGCAGACCACCACGCGGACCCGCAAGGCGGCCCCCGCCTGGTTCAGCGAGACCAGCATCGGCTCCAGCGGCAGGGCTAGCAGGCCGATGGCGGCGGCGGCGACCTGCCAGGTCATGATCCCGGCGGCGGCGGCGAACGGCTTGCCCATCACCAGCGCCAGGAGAGGCTCGCCGAACAGGGCAGTGACCAGCAGCAGGGCCCCGGCCACCGCGCTGCCCATCAGCGCGATCTGGCCGGCCAGCCTGCGCATGGCCGTCTCGCCGCCCGTGGCCCGCAACTTGGCCAGTTCAGGATAGAGCGCCGGCACCAGCAGCTTGGCGGGTTTGGCCATGCCGTCGGCCACCTGTCGGCCAACCCGCCACAGCGCCGCCTGGGCCGGGCCCAGCACCGCCCCGACCACCAGGGTGATCACCTGGGTGAAGGCGGTGTCCAGGCTGCCGTTGAAATTGGTCGCCCAGGCAAAGCGCCAGGCGCCGGGCAGGCCCTCGCTGAGCGGTCCCCGGAAGGTGAACCCGTCCAGCAGCTTGCGCCGCGCCAGGTCCCACCAGGCCACGCCAATCACATACAGGAACGAGGTCACCGTCCCCGCCGCCCAGGCGGCCAGGAACCCGCCGATCGGCGCGTGCAGCGCGAAGGCCACGGCGCAGCCGACCAGGCGCACCGCCGAACTGACCGCCTGCTCGGCGGCCAGGAAGCGGAAGCGGTCGAACAGGCGCAGCAGGCCGACGGCGGTGGCCGAGGTCATCATGGCGATCGATAGGGCGTAGAGCGCAGCGGCCGGCGCCAGCTCGCGCGGCCAGCCCAGGGCTCCGCCCAGCAGCAACGCGCCGCTGACGCCCAGACTCACGCCAACGGCGGCGCCGATCAGGTCGAGCAGCAGCGTGAACCGCAGGACTTGCTGGAAGCGGGATCGATCACCTTGCAGCAACGGCCCGGTCCCGTACTGCAGCACGGTCTGCCAAGACTGGAACTTGGCGACGTCGCCGAGGAACTGGGCGAAGGCGTTGATCAGCACCAGCATGCCCAGTTGAACCGCGCCAAGGCCGCGCGCGGTCAGGGCGATATAGGCCAGTCCGACCAAGGCGTTGACGGTGCGCCCGCCGAGCAGGGTGCCGGCATTGGCCAGGACCCGCTTCAGAACACGAGAGTCCTGGGTCATCGTCCGTGGCGGCTCGACATCGGCAGCCGCTCGACGATCGCGCGGGCGGCGCGGACCGAGGAGGGCGTTTCCTGCAGGTCGAAGCTTTCAGCAAAGCCTCGCACCTGGACGTCGCTATAGGCGCCGTGGCCGCGCCGCGCTGAAGCGATCGCGTCAACCAGGCCCTCGACGCTGTTCAGCACCGGACCATAGAGCCAGTGATGAAAGCTCTCATCGCCCTGCCAGGCGGCGTCCGAGGCATTGAGGAACAGGCACGGCTTGGGCGTGCGCAGGAACTCGTAGACCTGGCTGGAGACGTCGCCCAGATAGAGGTCGGCCGCGCGGGTATAGGTCATGTCGATCGCGGCGGGCCCCCCAAGGTCCAGATGGATGCGCGGATGATCGACGAACGAGGCCAGAGCCTCCACCGTCCGCGGATCCGCGCCGTCGAAGAGGCGGATATGGGGGGCGAAGATCAGATTGTAACGGTCGTCCGCCGCGAAGGCCTCAAGCACCTGCCGACCCCAGCGCGGCCACGAACCCAGGGTGGGATGGAAATGGGGGTTGTACAGCACCACCGGCCTGGCCTGGGCGAACACCGGCAGCGGCGAGCCGGGCAGGGCGTCGATGATGTCGAACTTGGGATAACCGACCATGGCGCAGGTCTGGGGCGTCACCCAGCCCTCGGCGATCATCCGGTCGTACTGCTTGGGTCCGGCGGCCATGACCAGGTCGAAGGCCTTCAGGCGCGGCTCGAACGGCCCGCCGCGATCGCCGGCGCCGTGCTGGGTGTAGACCAGCTTGCAGTCCTTGACCCCGAGCTTGCGCAGCAGGGCGGTGGTGCGCTCGGGCGTGACGACGGCGTCGTAGCGGCCCAAGCGCTGGGCGTTGGCGGCCAGCATCAGGGCCTTGGGCGGGGTCGAGGCGCCCTTTAGCCGCAGGTTCCGCAGCCAGCTTGGCGGTAGCAAACGCGAGGTGATCGGCGCGCCGCCAAGCTGGGCCAGCAAACCACGCACATAGTCCAGGTGCTCGGCCGTGGTGGCGGCGATCTCGACCTCGACGTCCGGCCAGCCGCGCGCCAGAGCGACAGCGATCGGCAGGCTGTGCAGAATCTGGTGGGTCTGGGCGATGAACAGGAAACAGACCCGGGGCCTGGCGCCGTTCGCCTTGGCGTCGGTCTGGATCACTTTTGCGGTGTGATGCGCGTGCGCACCCGGCCCTTGAAGATTACCCGGTCGCCCTTGTCGCTGGCCGAATAGCTGTCGGCCTGGACGGCGCTGTTGTTCGGGCCCAGGCCCTGCACCGCGGCGCCGCCGACCAGGTCGCCGGTGCGGGTGTCGATCAGGGCCTTCTGCGAGGCGAACTGATAGCCCTGGCCATTGTCGATCTTGACGTCGCCGGTCAGCAGCAGCAAGCCCTTCTCCTCCTTATAGACGCCGTCCTTGGACGCGACGTGGGTAGGGGCGTCGGAGCCGTAGCCGCGCGTCAGCTGAGGGGTCTTGAGAAACACCTGGTCGGGATTGGCCGGATCGCGCGTGGCCGAACTGGCGGTGATCAGGAAGGCGCGGCCGTCCTTCATCGCGCCTGTGAAGCGGGGATTGTCCATGCGCAGCGACGCGCCCGAGGCGACGGGCGCGTCCTTGGCCGCCAGGGCGCGGATCGTGCCCTGGCCGACGATGGTCACGGCCACGCCGATGGCGATGACCGGCAGGAGCAGGCGCAAGGCCCGCACCGACGGGCGGTGGCGGTTGCGGTTCTTCTTGCGGATCGGATGGGCGGCGGCGGGGGTGAGGGCGATCATGACTGTACGAACTGTAAGCGACGGATCACCGGATTAAGCCTCCCGGCGCGATCCCCAAAGCGGGAATCCGACCCTGCCTTTCGCCGGGCCGGGGGTCAACGTCCGGAGGCGATCAGGCTGGTGCGTTCCTCCGTGCTCAGCGGCCGCCAGCGGCCCTCGGGCAGGTCGCCCAGCAGCAGATCGCCGATGCGGATCCGCAGCAGATCGACGACGACCAGCTCGACCAGCTCGCACATCCGGCGGATCTGGCGGTTGCGGCCTTCGGTCAGGATGAACTTGAGCTGCTGGCGGCCCACCACCTCGACCCCGGCCGGGCGCAGGGCGCGCTCGTCCAGCTCAAGCCCGTGCCGCAACAGGGCGAGTTTTTCGTCGGTGATCCAGCCATCGACCCAGACCAGATATTCCTTTTCGAGCTCGGAGGCCGGGCCGATCACCGCCTTGGCCACCACCCCGTCCTCGGAGAGGATCAGCAGGCCGCGCGAATCCATGTCCAGGCGTCCCACCGGAGCCAGCTTGTTGTCGAAGCCGGGGATCACGGGGCTCTGGCCGTACAGCGCCTCGCGGGTCAGCAGGCGGACGGCTGGAACCTGGCCGGTGTCGGGCTGGGCCGAGACGATGCCGATCGGCTTGTGGATCATCACCGTCAGGGCGCCTTCCAGCTGCGCCTGGGCGCGGTCGGACAGCACCAGGGTCTGGCCCGGCTCGATCTTGCGGCCAACGTCGTCGACTCGCAGGCCGTCGATCGACACCAGGCCCTGGCTGATCAGCGCCTCGGCCTCGCGGCGCGAACAAACACCGTTTTGGGCCAGCCAGCGGTTGACGCGCTGCGGCTCGGCTTCGTCATAGAGGCGGGTCCAGGCCATGGCGGGGCGTCCAGAGGAGTGAGCGGGCCTGTCTAGGGCCGCGAGGCGGGTCTGGGCAACCGCCATGGGACCTTGGCCGTTTCAGGGACCGTGAAATCTGACTTGGAGCACCCCGATGACCGACCGCGTCGCCAACGAGACCGCCCTGACTGAGGTTATGGAGTTCATGGCCAGCCCCCCCGTCAAGGACACCCCGGAGGACGCCCGGTTCGGGCAGCGTTTGCTGCAGGTCCTGGCGGCCTCGATCGTTGATGATCCGCTCGACGAGGACGACCCCGTTTGCACGGCCGAACTGACGCTGGACGCGGATCTGAGAGCCCGGCTGGAAAAGGCGTCGCTCGAGCGAAACCATAATGCGTTCGGCGGCTATGCCGACGGCATGGGACCGACCTTGGGCGGTGGACTGAACAAGGAATAGGGCCCCGCCCTAGGGTCCAGACTCATTGAGCCCACCAGATGATGATTGCGGCGATGAAGACGGCGCTGGCGAAGATGGCGGCGAGTTTGTCGTAGCGGGTTGCGACGCGCCGCCAGTCTTTGAGCCTG
>NZ_JAFCUB010000022.1:0-63681 GCF_049896325.1 Caulobacter sp. DWP3-1-3b2 | reverse complement strand
CTTCGGCCGCCACCCTCTCCCGCAAGGGGAGAGGGAAAAGAGTGCAGATGCCGTGCACTCTGCGAGGGGATGCGGCCAAGGCCCCGCTTGGCCATTTTCAAGCCGCACGGGACCGGCTAGGTGCGAGCGTCCAGCCAGGAGTTTCGATGTCCCTCCGCGCCCGTAAGATCAACCGCCTGATCTTCACCGTCTTTCTGGCCGCGTCGGCCTACGCCCTGGCCCGGGCCCTGCTGCCGGACAATGACAGCATCGGCCTGATCCCCTGGGACAAGGCCAAGCACTTCATCGTCTTCTATGTACTGAGCATCCTGGCAAGCCTGGCCCTGCCGCTGAGCCGCTTGCACCGCATCGGCCTGGTGATCCTGGCGTTCGGCGGGGCGATCGAGATCCTGCAGGCCTTCGTCGGCCGCGACGCGTCGTGGTTCGACCTGTTCGCCGACGCCTGCGGCATCAGCGCCGCGTTCGGTCCGATGCTGGTCAGCAAGTGGTGGAGGACCGAGGCGCGGTTTTAGGACCCACGCCGCCCGCGCTCCCCCCGCCGTGGAAGCCTCGTCTCCTGGCGGCTTCACACGGCCATTTTGACGCACAATGCAGGGCTCCGCTTGACTCTCCAAGTCCGTAAGGCCAGAACAAAAGTGGAACATTGGAGTGTGAGATATGGCCGGGGCGACCGACGCCCTTCCGGCTTTGAGAGCCCAGATCGCCGCCTTGCAAGCGGGGACTCGGACTCCACCTCCCGTCCTGCCATTCGGCGATCCGCGCATCGACGGCTGTTTTCCAGCTGGCGGTCTTCCGCGCGGGGCCTGGCACGAAGTGGGCGGCGCGGGCTTGGGGGAAGAGACCAGCGCGGCCCCGACGGCGTTTTCCGCCTTGCTGCTCCGACCCCTGGCCACCCAAGGCGCGGTGGTCTGGGTGATGCGGCGCGACGACCTGCACGTCCCGGGCCTGGTGAACCTGGGCTTTCCGTCCGAGCGGCTGATCCTGGTCAAGGCCCGCGACGAGGCCGAGGTGCTGGCCGTGCTGGAAGACGCCCTCTCCACGATCGGCGTGGTTGCCGCCGTGGGCGAGGCTGAAGCGCCAGACCTCAAGGCGGGCCGCCGTCTCCAGCTAGCCTGTGAGAAGCGAGGCTCGATCGGCGTGCTCCTGCGTCGAAGACCGTTTGGCGGGCCAGTGGGCAAGATGCGCGAGGTCTCTGGCTCGGCCGCCCAGACCCGCTGGCGCATCACCGCCGCGCCCAGCCAGCCGCCGCCAGGCGACCTTGGCCTGGGCCCGCCGCGCTGGCGGGTCGAACTCGAACGGTGCCGGGGCGGACGTCCCGGGGCCTGGATCCTCGAAAAAGCGGAGGCCGCCCATGGCCCGCATCCTTTCCGTCTGGTGTCGCAACTGGCCGATCACGACGTGGTTGAGGAAGACTCCGAATTTCAGCGGGTCGGGTGAGTCCTCCCCCTATGGAGGAGGTGATCGCGTAGCGATCGGTGGGAGGAATGATCGGAAGGTCGATCCAGCCACGGGCCGTCGGCATAATTCTCCCCCCACCGTCGGCTTCGCCGACACCTCCCCCAGGGGGGGAGGACCTATAGCCCTGATCGCCATCGAGGGCGGGACCCGACGTCTGGCCGCCGTGGACGAGGCGGCGGCCGCCTGCGGTCTCTATGTCGGCCAGAAGGCCGCCGACGCCGCGGCCCTGGTCCCGGATTTGCACGGCGACGATTACGATCCCGTCGGCGACCGCGCCGCCCTGGAGATTCTCTGCGACTGGTGCGTGCGCTTCTCGCCGGCCGTGGCCATCGATGGGCCGGACGGCCTGTTCCTCGACATCGAAGGCGTCGCCCACCTGTGGGGCGGCGAGGCGGCGATGCTGGACGACCTGCTGGCCCGCCTGAACCGCTGGGGCGCGCCGGCGAGGGGCGCGATCGCCGACACCCCGGGCGCGGCCTGGGCCCTGGCCCGCTTCGCCCCCGACCGAACCATCGCCCCGCCCCGCAGCCAGGCGCCGCTGCTGGCCCCCCTGCCGGTCGCCGCCCTGCGCCTGGACGCCGCCGCCCAGGCCCAGCTGCCGCGGCTGGGACTATTCCATGTGGGGCAACTTCTGGGCCTGCCGCGCGCCCAACTGGCGCGACGGTTTGGCATGGCCCTGACCCTGCGACTGGACCAGGCCCTGGGCGCGGCGAGCGAGGCCTTGCGCTTTCAGCGGCCGGCTACGCCCTGGTGCGACCGGCTAGCCTTCTTCGAACCGATCAGCGCGCCGGATGACCTGGGCCGCGTTGTTGGCGACGCCGTGGCCCTGATCTGTCGGCGGCTTGAAGAGGAGGGGCAGGGCGCGCGGCGCTTCGAGATCGTTTTCCACCGTCTCGATGGCAAGGCCATACCGATCCGGGCCGGCTTGTCGCGACCTGGCCGCGACGCCGGACGCGTGACACGGCTGCTGACACCCAAGCTCGATACGGTCGATCCCGGCTTTGGCGTCGAAGTGGTCACGGTTTACGCCCACGAGGTCGAACGCCTGTCGACTGTCCAGGTGCGCCTGGACGCAGAGGCTGGCGCGGGGATTGACGAGAACCTGGCCCCCCTGGTCGATCGGCTGGTCAACCGCTTGGGCGGCAAGGTCTGGCGCGACGAGCCCCGGGAAAGTCATGTTCCCGAGCGGTCGGTGACGCGCCGCGCGCCGCTGGGGCCGCCGTCCGGCAAGACCTGGAATCCCGACCGTCCCCGCCCCACGCGGCTTTTCAAGCGCCCGGAGGCGATCGCGGTGATGGCCAAGCTGCCTGACGACCCGCCCATCCAATTTCAGTGGCGAGGCCAGGCCCATCGGGTGCGCCGCGCCGAGGGGCCCGAGCGGATCGGCCAAGAATGGTGGCGATCCGATTTCAACACCATCGGGCCGGCCAAGATCCGCGACTATTACCGTGTGGAGGATGAGGCCGGGGAACGGTTCTGGATCTATCGCCAGGGCTTCTACGGCGTTGGCGACGATCCCAAATGGTGGCTGCATGGCCTGTTTGGTTAGGCTGTTTCGCCCATGAGCCTCGCCTATGCCGAGCTTCAGGCCACCACCAATTTCTCCTTCCTGCGCGGAGGCTCCCACGCCAAGGAGTTGATCACGGTCGCTGAGGCCTATGGCTTGAAGGCCTTGGGCGTCACCGACCGCAACACCCTGGCCGGGGTGGTGCGGCCCTGGACATTTGCAAAGGAGAACAGGCTTAAGGTCCGCGCCCTGACCGGCTGTCGCCTGGACTTCGCCGACGATACGCCGAGCCTGCTCTGCTACCCCTCGGATCGCGAGGCGTTCGGCCGATTGACCCGCTTGCTGACCGTGGGCCAGCGGCGCGGCGACAAGGGCGAATGTCAGCTCTTCTGGGAGGACTTCCTGCAGCACGCCGAGGGCCAGTTGGCCTTGATCGTGCCGCCCAGCACGCTGGATGACGCCTTCGAGAGCAGGCTTGGCGCGATGGCCAGTGAGTTGCGCGGTCGGGTCTGGCTCACGGCCAATCGCGCCTATGCGGCCCAGGATCTCCGGCGCCTGGCGCGCCTGGCCGACCTGGCGCGGGACGCGCGCGCGCCGATGGTCGCCACCAACGACGTGCTGTACCACGCGCCCGAACGCCGAACCCTGCAGGACGTCCTGACCTGCATCCGTGAAGGCTGCACGATCCAGGAGGCGGGCTTTCGCCTGGAAGCCAACGCCGAGCGCCATCTGAAGCGCCCCCAGGAAATGGCCCGCCTCTTTGAGCGCTGGCCCCAGGCGGTTGAGCGCACGCTGGAGATCGTCGAGCGCATTGACTTCGATTTGAGCGACGTCAAGGAACACTATCCCGACGAGCCCGTGCCGGCGGGGAAGACGGCGATGCAGCACCTGGCGGACCTGACCTGGAAAGGCGCGGCCTGGCGCTATCCCGAGGGGGTCTCGGCCAAGGTCGCCGACCAACTTCGCGAGGAGCTGCGGCTGATCCAGAAGATGGAGTATCCCAACTACTTCATCACCGTGCATGACATCGTCCAGAAGGCGCGGGAGATGGGCATCCTGTGCCAGGGGCGCGGCTCTGCGGCCAATTCCTCGGTCTGCTTCTGCCTGGGGGTGACGTCCATCGATCCCACCGAGCACCGCCTGCTGTTCACCCGCTTCATCTCCGAGAACCGCGGCGAGCCGCCGGACATCGACGTCGATTTCGAACACGAGCGGCGCGAGGAGGTGATGCAGTATATCTATGAGCGCTATGGCCGCGAGTACGCCGCCATCTGTGGCACGGTGATCCATTACCGGCCGCGCAGCGCCATCCGAGACGTCGGCAAGGCCCTGGGTCTGACCGAGGATATCACCGCCATCCTGGCCAACACGGTGTGGGGCAGTTGGGGCGATGGCCTGCCCGAAGACCACATCCGGCAGACAGGGCTGGATCCGGCCAATCCGCAGATCAGGCGGGCCATAGTGCTGGCCACCGAACTGCTGCAGTTCCCACGCCATTTGTCGCAGCATGTCGGCGGCTTTGTCCTGACCAAGCGGCGGCTGGACGAAACCGTGCCCATCGGCAACGCGGCGATGAAGGACCGCACCTTCATCGAGTGGGACAAGGACGACATCGACAGCCTGAAACTGATGAAGGTCGACATTCTGGCCCTGGGCATGCTGACCGCCATCCAGCGCGCGTTCGGCATGCTGCGGGCCGATCACGGCGTGGCGATCACCGACTTGGCCGACGTGCCCAAGGAGGTGAAGGGCGTCTACGACATGCTGACCGCCGCCGACAGCGTGGGCGTGTTCCAGGTCGAGAGCCGGGCGCAGATGTCGATGCTGCCGCGTTTGAAGCCCAACCGGTTCTACGACCTGGTCATCGAGGTGGCGATTGTCAGACCTGGGCCGATCCAGGGCGACATGGTGCATCCCTATCTGCGGCGAAAGAACGGGCAGGAAAAGCCCGAATGGCCGTCGCCCTCGCCGGAGCACGGCGACCCTGATGAACTCCAGCAAATCCTCGGCGAAACTTTAGGCGTGCCGCTGTTCCAGGAACAGGCCATGAGCCTGGCCATCACCGCCGCCAAGTTCACGCCGGACGAGGCCGATGGCCTGCGCAAGGCCATGGCCACCTTCAAGGACCTGGGCGATCCGGCCGAATATCGCGACAAGTTCGTCGGCGGCATGGTGCGGCGCGGCTATGAACACGACTTTGCCAGCCGCTGTTTCAAGCAGATCGAGGGTTTCGGCCATTACGGCTTTCCCGAAAGCCACGCGGCCAGCTTCGCCAAGCTGGTCTATGTCTCCGCCTGGATCAAATGGGCCTGGCCAGACGTGTTCTGCGCAGCCCTGATCAACTCTCAGCCGATGGGGTTCTACCAGCCGGCTCAGTTGGTGCGCGATGCGCGAGAGCATGGGGTCGAGGTGCGGGGGCCGGACGTGCTGATGAGCGACTTCGACTGTACCTTGGAGCCTCCCTCCCCCTCCAGCGGGAGAGGAGAATTTCGAAGCGATAGGATCAATGACCCCGAGATGCGGCCCCGTTGGAAGGCCGTCCGCCTGGGTCTGCGCCAGGTCAAGGGCGTCCAGGACAAGGAGGACATCGCGATCCTGCTCGAGGCCCGCGCCGCCGGGGCCCGCTCGCCGGCCGACTTCGCGCGGGCCGGAATGTCGCAACGCGTCCTGGAACTGCTGGCCGAGGCCGACGCCTTCGCCTCGATGGGCCTGTCGCGGCGCGACGCCCTGTGGGCCGTCAAGGGGCTGAAGGGCGAGGTCAAGGTCGGGAGCCAGGCGCCGCTGCTGGCCGGCCTGCCGTTGTTCGAAGCCGCCGTGAACCTGCCGGCCATGGGCCTGCCCCAGCAGGTGGCCGAGGACTATCGCACCACCAGCCTGTCGCTGAAGGCCCACCCGCTGCGGTTTTTCCGCCCGATGATGGACGCGATGGGGATCACCCCCGCCGAGGGGCTGAAGAGTTTGCGCAACGGCCGCAAGGTCTCGGTCGGTGGTCTGGTGCTGATCCGCCAGCGGCCGGGCACCGCCAAGGGCGTGGTGTTCGTCACCCTGGAGGACGAGACGGGCGTGGCCAATGCGGTGGTCTGGAAGGACTGTTTCGACGCCAACCGCCGCACCGTGATGAGCGCCTCGTTCCTGGTGGTGCACGGCAAGGTCCAGCAAGCCGATGGCGTGACCCACGTGGTCGCAGACAGTTTCACCGATCTGTCGGCCGAGCTGGCGCGGATCAAGGAGGACCCCAACGCTGCGCCGCCCGTGATGCGGTCGCGGGTGTCGGGGCGGCTGCTGCGGAGCCGGGATTTCCACTGAGCGTCATCCGTTTGAACACGTCGGCCCTGAATATTCTTCTCCCCCTTGCGGAAGTAAGGCGGCCTCCGACGGCTACAGCGCCACCTTCTCCCGCAAGGGGAGAAGGAAAACGAATACGACGCTGCGGCATCTTTTCGAGATGTGCGCATCCCTTTGGGCGTTTGCCGGGATAGGCGGACTTTAGATCAAACCTTCGTCCTTGCCTTGGCCGGCTTCGGCGGCGCGACCGTCCGCAACCCCTCCACCATGGCGAACAGCTGGGCGCGGACGCCGAACTCGTCGCCGGCCAGGGCGGCGGCTTCGAGCTTGGCCAAGGCCTCGGCGGCGATCGGCGCGGCCGGGGTCAGGGGCGCGGCCTCGGTGACGCCCGGGGCCTTGGGGCGGGCGGCCTCGTTGATGTCAACAAGGGCCTCGGTGAGCTTCTCGCCAGGGCGAAGGCCGGTGATGCGGATCTCGATGTCGCGGTCGGGGACCAGGCCCTGCAGCTCGATCATCCGCCGGGCCAGGTCGATGATCTTGACCGGCTCGCCCATCTCTAGCGTCAAGACGCCTATTGGGGGTTCCACGTCGGCCGCCGACAGGGCCACGGCGCGCAGCACCAGTTGCACCGCCTCGGGGATGGTCATGAAATAGCGCTCGACCTGCGCGTCGGTCAGGGTGACCGGACCGCCGCGGGCGATCTGGTGCTGGAAGATCGGCACCACCGAGCCGGCCGAGCCCAGCACATTGCCGAACCGCACGATGCTGACGCGCGGACCCGGCTCGCCCGGTCCGCCAGCCCCGAACTGCCGGACCACGGTCTCGGCCACGCGCTTGGTGGCGCCCATCACACTGGCCGGGGCCACAGCCTTGTCGGTGGAGATCAGGGCCAGGTGGGCCGCGCCCCAGGCCTTGGCGGCGGCGGCGACATTGCGGCTGCCCAGCACATTGGTGCGCACGCCCTCGCAAGGGTGGTTCTCGACAAGTGTGACGTGCTTGAGGGCGGCGGCGTGGAAGACGATCTCGGGCTTTTCGGCGGCGAACACCAGGGCCAGGCGGGCCGCGTCGCGCACGTCGCACAGCACGTCGCGGCGGGCCATCTGCGGCCAGGCCTCGCCCAACTCGCGGTCGATGTGGAAGAGGTTGGCCTCGGCGGCGTCCAGCAGAGTCAGTTGGGCGCAGCCGCTGGCGGCGATCTGCCGCGCCAATTCCGAGCCGATGCTGCCGCCGGCCCCGGTGACCAGCACCCGTCGGCCGGCCACCAGGGCGCGGACGGGTTCGGGATCGAGCCGCACCGGCGCGCGGCTGAGCAGCTCCTCGAGGCTGATCTCGCGCAGAGCGCCGCCGCCGGTCGCGCCCATGTCGACCACCCCGTGGTGACGCAGCAGACGCACGCCCTCGGTCTTCAACCGCCCCAGGCGCTCGGCCCCAAAGGCGCTGAGCGGGCCCTCGGTCAGGAACAGCAGGGCGGCGGGCTGCAGCCCGCCGTCGCGCAACTGGGCCATCACGGCGTCGAAATCGGCGATCACGCCCAGCACGCAGACGCCGCTGAGCTCATCGCCGGTCTCGCGGGCCTCGGGGGTCAGCACTCCGACCGGCGCGTAGCGCTCGCCGACGGTGGCGGGGGCGCGCAGGAAGGCCTCGGCCTCGCTGGCCGAACCGACGATCAGCAGGCGGGGCAGGGCGGGCGAGGCGGGGGCGGGGCGCAGGCGAAGCAGCGACTCGACCAGAATGTCCTCGTGCACGGTGCGGCGTACAATCCGCAGACCGGCCAGCAGGGCGGTCTGCAGCAGGAAGGCGACGGCCAGCGTGCGCAAGCCTCCAGGCTGCCAGACGCCGGCCAGGCGGGCCAGCAGGGCGAAGGTCAGGGTGGTCAGCAAGGCCGAACGGGCCAGGCGAAGGCCGTCGCTGGCGGCGAAGAACCGCCACGGCGAACGCTCGACCTGGAACAGGATCTCGACCAGCAGGGCCGCCACGGCGAACAGGGCGGCATGGGCCAGGGCCGAGGGGGCAAGGGGGGCGACGCCGGCGCTCAGCACCTGGGCCAGGAGCAGGGCCATGAAGGCCAGCACCACATGCGCCGCGATCTTGCCCATTCGACCCATTGACGAAACTCCGCCGCGACCGCCGTCAGGCCGCTTCGCAATGGGCTTAGCATGCTCGTCGCGTGGCGTCGCGGTTGCGGCGCCAGATGGCGTCAGGGGCCGTGGACGACCGCCTTTTAACCTCGCGCCAGCGGCAGCAGCCTCACCACATCTCCAACCTCCGCCGCCGGGGAGCCGGCTGGTCTGACCACCAGGCAATCGGCGCGCGAGAACACCCCTATCAGCGAGGAGTCCTGGTCGGGGAACGGCGTGACCCTCACCCGACCTTCATCGTCGATCGTTCGCACGGCGCGCATCCAGTGTTCTCGCGGGCCGTTGGCGGGCAGGGGCGTGGCCAGGGCGCCGGCGCTGATCGGCAGGGCCGGATCGGCGCCGGTCAGGGCGGCCAGCAGCGGGCGCAGGAACAGCTCGGCGCAGACCAGTGCCGAGGCGGGATTGCCCGGCAGGCCCAGCACACGCCGACCGTCGGCCAGGCGCCCGAACCAGGTCGGCTTGCCGGGGCGCACCGCGACGGTCTCGACGCGCAAGGCCAAGCCGAGCGTCTTCAGCGCCGGCTTGACCAGGTCGTGGTCGCCGACCGAGGCGCCGCCGACGGTGACGATCAGGTCGGCCGAGCATTCGGCGACCGCGTCGGCGATGGCGTCCAAGTCGTCGCCCCGAGCCTTAAGCCGCTCGGCCTCGCCGCCCCAGCCCTCGACCAGGGCCGCCAAGGCTAAGGAGCCCGACTCGAAGATTTGGTCGGGAGCCGGGATGTGGCCGGGGGGCACGAGTTCGTCGCCGGTGGCCAGGATGGCGACGCGCGGCCGTCGCGCGACACTCAGTCGGCCCCGGCCGGCCGAGGCGGCCAGGGACAGCGTCCAAGCATCCAGCCGCGCGCCGGCCGGCAGCAAGGTGTCGCCGGACCTGAAGTCGCCGCCGGCTGGGCGGATGTTGCGGGGCGGCGGATCGCGGTCAATCTGGAAGGTCACCACTCCGCCGTCGCGTGAGGCGTTCTCCTGGATCACCACCGTATCGGCGCCGGGCGGCACGGGGGCGCCGGTGAAGATCCGCACCGCCTGGCCGGCCTCGACGGGGCGGGCATGGGCATGGCCGGCGGCGCTCTCGCCGGCCACCTGGAAATGCGCGCCAGGGGCAAGGTCGGCGAAGCGCACCGCCCAGCCGTCCATGGCCGAAGCGTCGAAGGGCGGCTGGTCACGGTCCGCGACGATGGCGGCGGCCAGCACCCGGCCCAGGCCCGCCTGCAGCACGACGTCCTCGACGCCCAGCCGCGCCGCGTCGGCCAGCATGCGGGCGCGGGCCTCTTCGACGGTGAGGTTCTTGAGTGGAGGAACGTCGTCGCTCACGAGCCGTGCTCCCGGATCAGATCAGCCCACAAACGCCCGCTCGATCACGAAGTCGCCAGGCTCGGCGTTGGAGCCTTCCTTCAGCCCGTGGGCTTCCAGCAAGGCGGCGGTGTCCTTGATCATCGCCATCGAGCCGCACAGCATGGCGCGGTCGTGCTCGGGATCGAACTTGACGGCGTCCAGGCCAAGGTCGCGGAACAGTTGGCCGCTCTCGATCAGGTCGGTGAACCGGCCCTGACGCTCGAACGGCTCGCGGGTGACGGTGGGGTAATAGACGAGCTGAGCCCTGGCCTCGTCGCCGACCAGCGGGTCATCGTGAATTTCCGAAGTGAACAGGTCGCGATAGGCCAGTTCCTGCACCTCACGCACGCCGTGGGCGACGATCACCTGCTCGAAGCGGCTATAGGCGTCGGGGTCGCGGGCCACGGCCAGCCAGGGCGCCAGGCCCGTACCGGTGCCGAACAGGAACAGGCGCTTGCCCGGCCGCACGGCGTCCAGCACCAGGGTGCCGGTCGGCTTCTTGCCCAGCAGCACGTGATCACCCGGCTGGATCTGCTGCAGGCGCGAGGTCAGGGGGCCGTCGGGGACCTTGATCGAGAAGAACTCCAGCTCCTCGGCGAAACTGGGTGAGCCGATCGAATAGGCGCGCAAGATGGGCTTCTTCTCGCCCAGCTCCTCACGGGGCGGCAGGCCGATCATCACGAACTCGCCGGAGCGGAAACGGAAGCTGGCCGGACGGGTGATGGCGAAGCTGAACAGACGGTCCGTCCAATGCTTGACCCACAGGACGGTCTCGGTGTGCTGGGCGGCTTCCTTGGGCGGGGGCGCAATCGTCGTGGCCGTCATGGTGCGTGTCTTCTAAGTCCTTGCCGCGCGGCGAGGCGCGAGATTCTAGAGGGTGTCGCCACGGCCCTGAGGCAACCTGCGTCTCATGTGAGCACAGCCATGCCGATGTCAACTTTCGAGGTCTGAAAGGGCCTTGAGAAAATCTTCCTCAAAAGCGTCAAAAACCGTGACGCCTGTTTTTTGAACCGTGTCAAAATTGTGTTGCCGCCTCCCTAAACCGGGCGCACTCTTCCTTTGTCTCGTCGCCTTTGGCGCGAGGCCAATGATACGGAGGAACGTATGCGGGTAAGGTTCGTAAAGGCCGCCGCGGCGGCCAGTCTGTTAGCGTTAAGCTTGGCGGCTTGCGGCGAGAACGCGGCCACCAAGGCCGAAAAGGCCCAGCCGGTGGCCCTTGAAGGCAAGTCGGTCACGGCCTCGGGCTGTGTTCGACCCGTCGAATCGACATCGTGCATCGTGGTGCGCGGTCCGGGCGGCGGTTATTATGACATCTCTGGAGCTTCCCCGGCGCCAGACCCCGCCAAGGGCGTGGCCGTGTCGCTGCAAGGTCGCGACCTGGGCAAGAACACCGAGTGCGGACGTCAGCTCGCCGAGGTCAAGTGGTCGTATCTCAATATCCAGTGCGCGGCGCCCGCCGCAGCGCCGGCGCCGGAAAAGGCTGGCTGATCGCTCAGGCCTCGCCCGAACCAGGATCCGTCTGGGTTTTTGGCGAGATTGAGCTATCTTCGGCGCCTCGCGGCTCCGTCGCGGGGCGTGGGGCCTTGCCACCCCCATCGCCGGCCTCTGAAGGCCGCTGATTCTCGTTCTCGACCTCGCGGTTGGACGGCCGATCCTGCGTCGGGCTGGTTGGTGTCGGCATGGCGAAATCCTCCGTCTGGTCGGTTGTTGGTCATCTCCAACGCGCCGCCTGCGCCCTTGATCCGGGTCCGGTCCGGCAAAGAACGCCGCCGCGTCGAACGCCGAACGCCGCGAACCCGCTCCGGGCCGCTTGCCCGGCTCGAACGACCCTGCTAAACGACGCGGCTCTGGCGATGAGACCAACGCGCTGGCGGGCTTTTGAACAGCCTACCGGCGCGATGTTCATTGTCGGAAAGCCAAGATCCCCGCTAAAGGGATCGCGGTTCTGCAGGAGTGTAGCTCAGCTGGTAGAGCATCGGTCTCCAAAACCGAGGGTCGTGGGTTCGAGTCCCTCCACTCCTGCCACTATATGTCATCGGTCGGTCCGGCTTTTCGGGCTGACCCACCGAAAGTCGCGAGCCTCTTAAGTCATGGCCAGGAAACCGGGTTCGAGCCCGTCAGCGATCAAGAGCCGCGCCGCCAAGACGGCCGCGGCCCTCGCACCCGCGGGCGGGGCGTCCAACGCCGCCAAGACCGCGGCCCCGGCCGCGCCCAAGAAGCCGTTCAACCCGATGCGGTTCGCTCAGGAAGTGCGGGCCGAGGCGCGCAAGATTACCTGGACCACCCGCAAGGAGACCTGGATCACCTCGGTGATGGTCTTCATCATGGTGGTGATCAGCGCGCTGTTCTTCACGTTCGCCGACTGGATCCTGGGGATGGGCGCCAACCTCCTCCTCAAGTTCGCCGCGGGATAAGAAATCACCATGAGCACCGAAACCGCGTCCAACCCGAACCACAAGTGGTACATCGTCCACGCCTACTCGAACTTCGAGAAGAAGGTGGCCGAGAGCATCCGCGAACAGGCCAAGAGCCACGGCCTGGAAGACAGCTTCTCCGAAATCCTGGTGCCCACCGAGGACGTCGTCGAGATCCGTCGCGGCCGCAAGGTCAATGCCGAGCGCAAGTTCTTCCCCGGCTATGTGCTGGTGAAGATGCACCTGTCGGATGAAGCCTATCACCTGATCAAGAACACTCCGAAGGTCACGGGCTTCCTGGGTAGCGCCTCCAAGCCGCAGCCGGTGTCGGAAAAGGAAGTTCAGCGCATCGTCGGCGCGATCGAAGAGGGCGTCGAGCGTCCCAAGACGGTCGTGCTGTTCGAGATCGGCGAGAACGTCCGCGTCACCGACGGCCCGTTCGCCAGCTTCAATGGCTCGGTCGAGCAGGTCGACGAGGAGCGCTCGCGCCTGCGTGTCACTGTCTCGATCTTCGGCCGCGCCACCCCGGTGGAACTGGAATACAGCCAGGTCGAGAAGATCGCCTAAAGGCGGTTTCACGACCGAAGCATTCGAAAACCCCGCGCTCGCAAGGCGCGGGTTTTTTGCATTCCGCCCCTCGCCGCTGACAGACCGCGAAGCGGCCAGGTGGGAGCAAGTGGGTGTCGGCAGGCCTTACGCCGCCCTTACGTCTCCAGCCCGATACCGAATGGATCGCTTACGCCTTCCGGCGCGACAACGACGGCCTCATCCGCCGTCCGGAACCGTCCGATGTCCGTCTTCCACTGCAAGCTCGCCTCCCTGACCCTGGCCTTGGCCGCAGTCGGAGGCTTCGTCCTACTGCTCGTCCTCGCCGCGCACCATCCACAAGCCGCGCCTGTGCTGCGTATCCTGGCCTTCCTGTGGTTGATCGCGGCGGGCGCCTCGAAGCTGCTGTTCGACCTGACCGAGGCAGCGGGGCGGGGGAACGACAGGCCTTCTCGTCACCCGTGAAACGGCGGAGGTGGCGCGATGCGAATACGCATCGTGACGGAGGGGGCGCTCCAACGCCGCAGACGCCCCCTCCGTCACGGTGCGAAGGCGCCGCGCCACCTCCCCCGCGAAGCGGGTGATGAGAAGAGCGGGCAGGATGCAGGCGTCCGTTTTGTGGCAATGGCGAGAATGGCCAACTTGGACCCTGAGCGGACGGTGGGAAAGTCTGCTTGAGGGCAACGGGATCGATGCTACCTTCCGGTGTAGCTGAGCAATGGCGCGCGTCCGGGAGGTCAAGAATGCGGACTTGGGTATTGGCGGCCTGCGCTTTGCTATGCGCGTGCACCGAAAAGCCGGCTTCAGCTCCCGCTTCTCATGATGTGGAAAGCGCCTCAAAACCTCCGTTAAGCGCTGCCGCACAAGCGTATGTCCGGTCGCTACCGCCTGTTGGTAAGCATTTCGAAGATGGCTGCGACGAAGTAAGCAGCGGAGATGCCGCCCACTCGGTTTTCATACGAATAAAAAAGGGCATGGATCAAAGGAATGCGCGGGATATACCTGATCTAGATGACGTGTACGACCAATATCGATGCGGAAATTTCAAACCGGAAGAAGCTGCTACGTACGAATTCTGGGTTCAGACTGGTCGCATAATGCTCCGTCCCACCCAGCCTCTGAGGGACGAGCCCCCGACTCCTATTGTACCTGACGGGGTGTTGAAGGCGTACAATCAGGATCGATTGCCGCAGGAGGATCGCGAGCGCCTCCTGAGTGCCTTGAACTCGGGAGAACGATCCCTTCCAAGGGGCGCAGCGTTTCGCGACTTCAATTGATCGATGTGGCGGCGATGGCCGACTTCCACCCATAACGGTCCTCCCAAGCGTCCGCTTGCAGGCTCGTCTCTTGCGCCCCCACCTAGACTCCCCACCCCGCACCTGCTAGACGACGCGCCTCGCTCCAGGACTTTTGTCTCGGGGCGTGCTCGTCGTTCTCGGCGAGCTCAAATCCGTGGGAGGGCCGCCAGCCCGGACCACGGCCACACAGCGAAGGCCGCTAAACCCGGCTTTCTTGAGAGGATACAATGGCTAAAAAGATCCTGGGCTATATCAAGCTCCAGGTGAAGGCCGGCTCCGCCACGCCTTCACCGCCCATCGGCCCCGCACTGGGCCAGCGCGGCGTCAACATCATGGGCTTCTGCAAGGAGTTCAACGCGCGCACCGAGAACGTCGAAAAGGGCACCCCCCTGCCGACCGTGATCACTGTGTACCAAGACAAGTCGTTCACCTTCGTCACCAAGACGCCCCCGGCGACGCACTACTTGAAGCAGATCACCGGCCTGAAGTCCGGCGCGAAGCTGACCGGTCGCGAAACCGTCGGTGAAGTCACGCGCAGCCAGCTGCGCGAGATCGCCGGAAAGAAGATGAAGGACCTGAACGCCAACGACATCGAGGCTGCGGCCAAGATCATCGAAGGCTCCGCCAAGGCCATGGGCCTTAAGATCGTGGAGGCCTAGACCATGGCCAAGCAACCCAAGCGCATCCAGGCCTGGACCGGCGATCGCGAAGCCGCGCATGCCGTCGCCGAAGCCATCGCCCTCGTGAAGGCCAACGCCAACGCCAAGTTCGACGAGTCGGTCGAACTCTCGATCAATCTCGGCGTCGATCCGCGCCACGCCGACCAACAGGTCCGCGGCGTCGTCAACCTGCCGTCGGGCACCGGCCGCGACGTTCGCGTCGCCGTTTTCGCCAAGGACGCCAAGGCGGCCGAAGCCACCGCGGCGGGCGCTGAACACGTCGGCGCCGAAGACCTGTACGAAAAGATCGTCGGCGGCTTCATGGATTTCGATCGCGTCATCGCGACCCCGGACATGATGGCCCTGGTCGGTCGCCTCGGTAAGGTGCTGGGCCCGCGCGGCCTGATGCCCAACCCGAAGGTCGGCACCGTGACCCCGAACGTGGGTCAAGCCGTGAAGGACGCCAAGGGCGGCGCCGTCGAGTTCCGCGTCGAGAAGGCGGGCATCGTCCACGCCGGCATCGGCAAGGTGTCGTTCACCGACGAAGCCCTGCTGATCAACGTCAAGGCGATGGTCGACGCTCTGGTCAAGGCCAAGCCGGCCGGCGCCAAGGGCATCTATGTGAAGCGTATCGGCCTGTCCTCGACGATGGGTCCGGGCTTCAAGATCGACGCCGCTTCGGTCAACGCCTAAGCCTCTTCGAACTATGGGTTAGCGAGCGGGCGCTGGAGCCATCCAGCGCCCGCTTTGCGTTTGGAGCCTGAGTTGGCGACGCGTCTAGCCGATGTTATGTTCCGGCTAGACGGAGGTTTCCGATGCCCTTCCATGTCCGAGACGCCGAGGCCGACGCGATGTTGCGGCAATATGCCGAGGACAACCACGTTGGCATTACCGAGGCCATCAAGCTGGCCGTACGCCGGGCGCGCGAGGCGGATGACAAGGTGCGGGCTGAAAAGCTGGCGCGCATGGACGCCATTTTGGCGGAGTTCGACGCCGTGCCTAGAACCGGTCTGACGGCGGACAAGGCTTTCTTCGACATGATCAACGGCGACTGATGTTCGTCGACGCGTCGGCCTGGACAGCCATCGTCCTAAACGAGCCCGAACGCGACCGGCTGCGCATTGCCTTGGCTGCCGCGACAATTGTTTTGACCTCGCCGATCGCCAACTGGGAGACGGTTCGCGCCGTGGCAAGAGAGACGGCGGATGAAATATCGCAGGCCAGCGCGCGTCTGGCCGCCTTCCAGGCCAGCGTTGGCGCACGACTCGTGGATATCGGCGCCGCCGAAGGTGATCTCGCCCTCGTCGCTCACGCTCGCTTTGGCAAGGGCGTGCATCCCGCCAAGCTGAACATGGGCGATTGCTTCGCCTACGCCTGTGCCCGGACCAACGGCGTGCCGTTGCTTTATAAAGGCGACGACTTCGCCCTGACCGACGTCGAGCCTGCGTGACCGCACCCCAGACCCCAGACGTCGCCGTGATCGGCGGCGGGCCGGCCGGGCTGATGGCGGCCGAGGTGCTGAGCGGGGCGGGGCTGTCGGTGGCGGTTTACGAGCGCATGCCGACCCTGGGGCGCAAGTTCCTGATGGCCGGGCGCGGCGGGCTGAACCTGACCCATTCGGAGGACTTCGAGCGGCTCGCCGAGCGCTACGGCGCGGCGAGCGCGACGCTGCGATCGCTGCTGGAGGCCTTTAAGCCGGCCGATCTGATCGCCTGGGCCGAAGGGCTGGGGCAGGCGACCTTCGTCGGCTCCAGCGGCCGGGTGTTTCCGAAGGCGCTGAAGGCCTCGCCGCTGCTGCGGGCCTGGATCGCGCGGCTGGAGGAGCAGGGGGTTGCGTTCAAAACCCGCTCGACCTGGACCGGGTGGGATGTGACCGGAGCATTGAGCTTCGACACCGCTGATGGCGTCCAGACGGTGCGGCCGCGCGCCACGATCCTGGCCCTCGGCGGCGCCAGCTGGGCGCGGTTGGGCTCGGACGGCGCCTGGGCGGCGCTGCTGGCGGCGCGAGGTGCTGTGGTGGCGCCGTTCCGGCCGGCCAATGTCGGGTTCACGGTCGCCTGGACGGCGCTGTTCCGCGAGCGCTTCGCCGGATCACCGCTGAAGAACATTGGCCTGAGCTTCGAGGGTGCGACGTCGCGCGGCGACGCCCTGGCCGCTGGCTATGGCCTGGAGGGCGGGGCGGTCTACGCCCTCTCGGCCGCCTTGCGTGACGCGGTCGAGGCGCGGGAATCCGCAACGCTCGTTGTCGATCTGCGGCCCGACGTGTCGGAGGCTCAACTGACCGCGCGCCTGTCGCGGCCACGGGGAGGCCAGTCGCTGTCAAGCTGGCTGCGCAAGGCCGCCCGCCTGTCGCCGGTCGAGATCGGCCTGCTGCGCGAGGCCCACGGCGTGGCCCTGCCGGTCGCGCCCGACGCCTTGGCGGCGGCGATCAAGGCCGCGCCGATCGTGCTGACCGGCGTCCAGGGTCTTGAACGTGCGATCTCCTCGGCCGGCGGGCTGAGGTTCGACAGTCTCGACGGGCTGGAGCTGAGGGGCGTTCCCGGCGTGTTCGTGGCCGGCGAAATGCTGGACTGGGAGGCTCCGACCGGCGGGTACCTGCTGCAAGCCTGTTTCGCCACGGGCGTGGCGGCGGCGCGAGCGGTGGTGGAGCGGTTTGGCTAGAGCCAGACAACGGACGGGGACAGCCACGTGTGCCTGCCCGCATCCAGGCCCGCCTCGGCGACTATTTCATCGCCGCCCGTATCTTCGCCGCCATCGCCTCGATCGCCTGGGGATCGCCCTTCTCATGCTCGACGAACATCAGCGGCTTGCCGGCCGCGCGGGGGATGACGTGGATGTGCAGGTGCGGCACGCTTTGGCCTACGCCGTTGTTCTGGACGATGGTAAAGCCCTCGACCCCCAGGCCGTCGACCTGGGCCTGGCCCACGCGGGCGGCCACGGCCATGATCCGCGACAGGTCCTGCGGCGAGACCTCCAGGATGTTTCGGGCCTTGGAAGTCTTGGAGATCACCAGCACATGGCCGGGCTCGGCGGGCGCGTAGTCCATGAAGGCCAGCACCTGGTCGTCCTCGTAGACCTTAGGCACGACGACCTCGCCACGCAGGATCTTGGCAAAGGGGTTGGCCTCGTCATAGGGAGCGTTCAGCGGAATCTGCGGCGTGCCCGGCTTGGCGCTCGCCGGATCGAAGCGGCCTAGCCAGCGGATCACCTCGCCCTCCAGCGCGATGCGCGCGTCGGAGAAGCTGTGGTCGGTGTCTATGTAGGTTTCGGTCAAGGCGGTGGCCTGGGCGGCCCGGACGGCGGCCGCCAGCTTGCGCATGGTCGGCGCCCTGGCATGTTCGGCGCCGATCATCAGCACGGGACGGCTGGCGATCCGGGCGCTCAGCGCTTCCAGATTCAGCTTGGCGGCGTTCGCCTCAATCTCCTTGACGAGCAACTCGGCGCTGGTCCCGGCCAGTGGAAGGGTGTCGGGCCGCATCTTGTCGGCGGCCGCCTTGCGCGCGGCGGGGCTGGTGATCTGGGCCGCGTTCTTGCCGATGTCCCAGGCGTCGATCAGTACGGTTCCGGCCACGCGCGGCTCGGCGGACGCGGCGTCAGCGGCCATGAAGCCGCCCATGCTGTGGCCGGCCACCACGATCCTGGTAGTGTCGATATGGTATTTGGCGACATTGGCTGGGTCGAACAGGAAGGCCGTGGCCGCCTCGCCGTCGACCCGGGCATTGGCGAACGAGAACTTGCCGGGGCTGCCCCACGAGCCGCGATAATTGATCTTCAGCACATTCCAGCCGGCCCGGCGCACGGCCTGCATCAGGTCGATATTGGTCTCGTTGCCGGGGAAGCCGTGCAGGAACAGCATCGTCGCATGCGGCTGATCGCCCGAGGCCAGGTACATCAGCGCGTTGACGCCCACCCCGCCCGTCGAAACGGTGAAGGCGGCCATGTCGGCCGGATGGGCCGCGTCTCGCGGCGGATCGGCGATCACCGCCTTGGGGATCGGCGGGACGCGCGGCTCGGCGTGGGCCGGCGCGGCGAGGCCGATGAGCATCAGGGCGGCGAAGCCGGCGGTGATCTGGCGTTTCATGAGGGTCCCCTGAGGCAGCGGTCTCTGTTATGCGGAAATATGGGCGCATGGCCAGTCCGCCTCGCGCTTCGCGGAGGCTCTTCCCTTTCTCCGCTAAGAGAGGGTCAATCCACCCCCGCCAGCGCCGCCCGGATGGTGTCCACCACCTGATCGACCTGCGCTTCCTCGATGATCAACGGCGGCGACAGGGCGATGATGTCGCCGGTCACCCGCACCAGAAGCCCCTGGTCGAAGGCCGTCTCGAAGGCCGCCATGGCGCGGGCCGTGGGGGCGCCCAGACGGGGCTCCAGTTCGATGCCGGCGATCAGGCCGAAGTCGCGGATGTCGATGACATGGCGGGCGTCTTTCAGCGAATGCACGGCGGCGCGCCAATAGGGTTCCATCGCCAGAGCGCGGTTGAACAGGTCCTCTTCCTGGTAGACCTCCAGCGCCGCCAGTCCTGCCGCGCAGGCCAGCGGGTGGGCCGAATAGGTGTAGCCGTGGAAGAGCTCGATGGGGGCGTCGGCGCCGTCCATCATCGCCTGGTAGATTCCTTCGGACGCGGCGACGGCGCCGGCCGGGACGGCGGCGTTGGTGAGGCCCTTGGCCATGCAGATCATGTCGGGGATCACCCCGAAGCGCTCGGCGGCGAAGGCCGCGCCGACCCGGCCAAACCCGGTGATTACCTCATCGAAGATCAGCAGGATGTCGTGCTTGTCGCAGATCGCCCGCAGGCGTTGCAGGTAGCCCTCGGGCGGGACGAGCACGCCGGTCGAGCCCGCCACGGGCTCGACGATCACGGCGGCGATGTTGCTGGCGTCATGCAGGGCGACGATCGCTTCCAAGGCGTCGGCCAACCCGGCGCCGTTCTTCGGCAGACCCTGGCTGAACAGGTTGCCCTCCACGCCATGGGTGTGCGGCAGGTGATCGACGCCGGTCAGCAAGCTTCCAAAATACATCCGGTTCTTGGGGATTCCGCCCACCGATATGCCCCCGAAGCCGACGCCGTGATAGCCGCGCTCGCGGCCGATCAGCCGGGTCTTGGTCCCCTTGCCGCGGGCGCGGTGATAGGCCAGGGCGATCTTCAGGGCGGTGTCGACCGACTCCGAGCCCGAGCCGGTGAAGAAGATGCGGTCCAGGCCCTTGGGCGTGATCTGGGCGATACGGCTGGCGAAGGCGAAGGCGGCGGGGTGGCCCATGTTGAAGCTCGGCGCATAGTCCATTTCTCCGGCCTGACGGCGAATGGCCTCGACGATCTTGGGCCGGTTGTGCCCGGCGTTGACGCACCACAGGCCCGAGGTGGCGTCGAGGATCTGGCGGCCGTCGGGGGTGTAATAGTGCATGCCCTCAGCGCGGCTCAGCAGGCGCGGATTGGCCTTGAAGCGCCGGTTGGGCGTGAACGGCATCCAGAAGGCGTCGAGGTCGTTGGCGCGGATGTCGGCCATGGCGGGTCTCCGTACAGGCTTGCCCAAGGACTTGCATTGTGATCGCAATTGCGGGTCTTCTGGCAAGGTCAATCGGGCAGGGCGCGGATGTGTCGGGGACACACACGCATTCCCCGTCGGTGTGATCGTGGCGCAGGCAGAGGAGTGCGTGTGTGTCCCCATCAGCATCACCGGCCTCGCCGAGACGTCCGCTCACCGACAGCCCCACCGTCCACGACCAGGTCTATGACTCCATCCGCCAGGCCCTGGTCACCGGCCGGATCGCGCCAGGCGTCGGGGTGTCCCTGCGCAGCCTGGCCGCCGAGCTGGGGGTCAGTCCGATGCCGGTGCGCGACGCGGTGCGTCGGCTCGTGGCCGAGCGGGCCCTTGCGATCAACCCGGCCAACAAGCGGCTTTCCGTGCCGTCCCTGACCGCCGCCCGCCTGGAACAGCTGTCCCAGGTCCGGCTGTGGATCGAGCCCGAACTGGCCGCCCGCGCCGCGTCCCAGGCCGACGCCGCCCTCATCCGGGCGCTCAAGGCCATCGACGTGCGCCTGGACGCGGCCCTCGCGGCCGGCGACGTCGACGGTTACATGACCGCCAACCACGCTTTCCACTTCGCCATCTACGAACGGGCCGAGGCGGAGGTGCTGCTGTCGATGGCGCGCGCCCTGTGGCTGCAGATCGGGCCGTTCATGCGGGTCGTGTTCGGCCGGGTCGGCACGGTCGGCCTGCCGGCCGATCGCCACGCCGAGGCCATGGACGCCCTGAAGACCGGCGACGCCGAGGCCGCCCGCCAGGCCATAGCGGCCGACCTGTCGGAAGGCATGGAAAAGATGCGCGTGGCGGTGGGCGGCTAGGGTGCTTTCTTCGTCCTGCTCACGGTGTGAAGATCACGGGGAAATGCAACCTCGCAAACCCGCCGAGGCGATGACGACCTGATCTTGACAGTCGCCTGTCCGACGCAAACTGTGATCACAGTTGAGGATCATCCGTGCCTGCATTTTCTCGATCGACGCCATGACGACTGCCTCCAGCCTCTCCCACCTCATCGAGGCCGAGGCCCAGCGCTTCACGACCGAGCATCCGCGTTCGGCGGCGATGGTGTGGTCGGCGGCCGAGGTCTGGCGCGGCGGGACGCCAATGCACTGGATGGGCGACTGGGCCAGCCCGAGCCCGATCTTCGCGGCCCAGGGCGTCGGCGCCCAGATCACCGACGTGGATGGGAAGTTGTATGATGACTTCTGCCTGGCCGACACGCCGGCGATGTTCGGCCATGGCGAACCGGCCGTGGCCCGAGCCATCGCCGATCAGGCCTTGCGCGGCGCGGGGTTCATGCTGCCCACGGCCACGGCGGTGATCGTCGGCCGGTTGCTGGCCGAGCGGTTCGGCCTGCCGCTGTGGCAGGCGGCGACCACGGCCAGCGACGCCAACCGCGCGGCCATCCGCTGGGCGCGGGCGGTGACGCAGCGGCCGGTGATCCTGGTGTTCGACGGCTGCTATCACGGCATGGTCGATGACGCCTTCGTGGTGCTGGACGGCGGCGTGCCGGTGATGAAGCCCGGCTTGGTGGGTCAGGTGCACGACCTGACAGCCACCACCCGCGTGGCGCCGTTCAACGATCTGGCCGCGCTGCAAGCCGCCCTGGCCCCAGGCGATGTGGCCGCCGTTCTGGCCGAGCCGGTGATGACCAATTGCGGGATGATCCTGCCCGACCCGGGCTTTCACGACGCGCTGCGGGCGATGACCCGCGCAGCCGGGACCTTGTTGATCCTCGACGAGACCCACACCCTCTCGACCGGCCCAGGCGGCTATAGCCGCGCCCACGGCCTGAAGCCCGACGTCTTCGTGGTCGGCAAGGCCATCGCCGGCGGGGTGCCGGCGGCGGTCTGGGGCGTGACCGCCGCGCTTTCCGACCGCATGGACGCCGCAGCCGCGCGGATCGGTCCGGGCCAGTCGGGGATCGGCACGACGTTGTCGGGCAACGCGCTGGCCTTGGCGGCCATGCGGGCCATGCTGTCCGAGGTGATGACCGACGCGGCCTATGACCGGATGCTGACCGGCGCCCAAAAGCTGGTCGAGGACCTGCGCGGCATGATCGCCGTGCGGGCCCTGCCGTGGTCGGTGGTGCAGGTTGGGGCGCGAGTCGAGCTGATCCTCGCCGAGCGTCCACCGAAAAACGCCGCCGAGATGCGCGAGACACTGGACCACGCCCTGCTGTCCGCGCTTCATCTGTGGCTGATCAATCGCGGGGTGCTGATCGCGCCCTTCCACACCATGATGCTGGTGTCGCCGATGACCGAAGACGCCGCTATCGACCGCCTGGTCGCGGCGGTCGACGGGTTCGCCGGGGCGCTGGAGGGGTTAGAGGCATGAGCGTTGCGCATTGGGGTTTTGGGATGGAGCAACGCCCGTGACGCTCCCTTCGGTCGCCGATCCACAGGAATGCCGCGACTTCCTCGCCGCCAACCCGGACGTCAAGTACGTCGAGGTGTTCTTCACCTCCATGACCGGGGTGCCGCGCGGCAAACGCCTCAGGATCCACGAACTGCAGGCGGTCTATGACTATGGCCGCTTCCTGCCCGGCTCGATCCTGGTGGTCGACACCCTGGGGGCTGACTGCGAGGAGACCGGCCTGGTCTGGGAGGACGGCGACGCCGACCGCCGGGCGAGGCCGGTCCCCGGCACGCTCACCCTGGCCCCGTGGCTCGGCCAGGACATGTGCCAGGTGATGCTGTCGCTGTACGAGCTGGATGGAACGCCCAACGACCTGGACCCGCGTCATGTGCTCAAATGCGTGCTGGACCGCTTCGCCGCCGACGGCCTGACGCCGGTCGCGGCCTGCGAGCTGGAATATTACCTGGTCGATCTGGAGCGCGGCCCGCACGGCGAGCTGCAACCGCCCAAGTCGGCCCTGACCGGCCGCCGGCCGCAGGGCATCGAGGTTTATGGCCTGCCCGAGCTGGAGGCCATCGCCCCGTTCCTGAAGGACCTGTGGGAGACCTGCGACGTGCTGGGCGTGCCGCTGGAGGGGGCGATCTCGGAGTTCGCCCCCAGCCAGGTCGAGCTGACCCTCAAGCACAAGTCCGACGCCCTGGCCTGCTGCGACGACGCCCTGCTCTACAAGCGCGCCGCCAAGGGCGTGGCCCTGAAGCACGGCTGCGAGGCCACCTTCATGGCCAAGCCCTGGGCCGACAAGGCCGGCAACGGCTTCCACGTCCATATGAGCTTCAACGACGCGGCGGGAAACAACCTGTGCGCGGCCGAGGATCCGGAGGGCTCCGAGCTGCTCAAGCACGCGATCGGCGGCATGAAGGTACTGATGGCCGACTGCATGGCCATACTGGCGCCCAACGCCAATTCCTATCGCCGCTTCAAAGCCAACAGCTATGCGCCGGTGGCCCCGACCTGGGGCGTCAACAACCGCACGGTGTCCCTACGCGTGCCGGCCGGCCCGCCGCCGACCCGGCATGTGGAACACCGCGTGGCCGGGGCCGACGGCAATCCGTATCTGGTGCTGGCCGTTCTGCTGGCCTGCGCTCACCACGGGATCACCAATCGGATCGATCCAGGCCCAGCGGTGGTCGGCGACGGCTATGCGGCGGCCGCCAAGGAAAAGATCCGCCTGCCCACCGACTGGTATGCGGCGGTCAATCTGTTCGAGGCCTCCGAAATCTTGCGCGACTATCTGGGCGCGCGGTTCGTGGAGATGTTCGTCTCGGTCAAGCGCACCGAACAGGCGCGCTTCGCCGAGGTGGTCACCCAGCTGGATTATGACTGGTATCTGCGCAACGCCTGACGGTTACGCCGAGAGTGGGGAGCGAGAGTTGCAAGGCTGGTCTCCCTTCCCCCTTGATGGGGGAAGGGCCAGGGATGGGGGTGATGCGGCGGTTCAGGACATGGCGCGATCGAGGTCGCCGCCACCGCCCTGGTCACCCCCACCCCCGACCCCTCCCCCATCAAAGGGGAGGGGGGATGTATCGAGATTGTCCGTCACCAGTCGACTTCAAAGGGGAGAGACCAAGGCCATGAGCACCAACCGCATTCATACCGGGCGAGTTTTGGGCACCCGCCGCTCGCTGCTGACCGCCATGGGCGCTGCGGCCATCGGCATTTCCTTCACCGCTTGCGGCGAGAAGCCCAAGGCCCCGACCGGTCCGGGCGGCGAGGAAGCCAAGCTGAACTTCTACAACTGGGACACCTATATCGGCGAGACGACCCTGGCCGACTTCAAGAAGACCTCGGGCGTCGACGTGAACATGAGCCTGTTCGCCACCAATGATGAGCTGTTCGCCAAGCTGAAGGCGGGCAATGCGGGCTATGACGTGATCGTGCCGTCCAACGAGTTCGTCACCCGCATGGGCCAGGCGGGCATGCTGGAGGTGCTGGACCACGCCAAGATCCCCAACCTCAAGAACATCGACACGGCCTTCCTCAATCCCGACTACGACCCGGGCCGGAAGTTCTCCATGCCCTATACTTGGCTGGTGCTGGGCATCGGCTATCGCAAGTCCAAGGTGAAGGGCGTGCCCGACAGCTGGAAGTACCTGTTCGACAGCGCTCAATATAACGGCCGCATCGCCCTGCTGTCGGAAAGCGCCGACCTGATCCGCCTGGCCGCCAAGTACAAGGGCCACAGCGTCAACAATATCCCGCCCGGGCTGGTCACCGAGATCGAGCAGATGTTGATCCGCCAAAAGCCCTATGTGAAGGCCTTCCACGACGACAACGGCCAGGACATGCTGGTGGCCGGCGATGTGGACCTGGTGCTCGAATATAATGGCGACATCGCCCAGGTGATGAAGGACGATCCGGACCTGGATTTCGTGATCCCCAAGGAGGGGTCGCTGATCAATTCCGACACCCTGTGCATCCCCAAGGGCGCGCCGCGTCCCGACAACGCCCACAGGTTCATCAACTACCTACTGGACGCCCAAGCCGGGGCCGCGATCTCCAAGACCATCCTCTATCCGACCCCGAACGCGGCGGCCAAGGCGCTGATGCCGCCGGAATATCGCGACAATCCGGTGATCTTCCCGCCCGCTGACATCATGAGCAAGTGCGAGTACGGGGCGTTCGAGGGGGCGGAAAAGGCGAGCCTGTACGAGGAAGTCATCACCCGGGTGAGGGCGGCTTAGCGGGCGTTAGGTCCACCCCCTGTGGGGGAGGCGATCGCGAAGCGATCGGAGGGGGGAGTTTTAGGGCCGTCGATCCGGGCTGTGGTCGTCGGCCTAATACTCCCCCCCTCCGTCGGCTTCGCCGACACCTCCCCCAGAGGGGGAGGACTTGGGAGAGGGACATGGAGCAAAGCTGGAAACAGGCGAAAGCCGTCTTCGCCACGGCGCTTGGCCCGCCGCTGGTGTGGCTGGTGCTGTTCTTCCTGGTGCCCCTGGCCATCGTCTGGGCCTACAGCTTTGGCCACAATGACGGCCTGACCCAGATCGCGATCACCGGCACCTTCAAGAACTACGCGCGGGCGATCGAGCCGCTGTATCTGAAGATTTTCCTGAAATCGGCCGGGGTGGCGGCTCTGACCACAGGACTGTGCCTGGTGATCGGCTTCCCCGTCGCCCTGGCCATCACCTTCGCGTCGCAGAAGGCCAAGGCCTGGCTGCTGCTGCTGATCATGCTGCCGTTCTGGACCAACCTGCTGATCCGCACCTACGCCCTGATCGCCGTGCTCCGCGATGAGGGCTATATCAACAAGGGCCTCGAAGCCGTTTGGACCCTGGCCGGCAAGGTCCTGCCCCTGGCGCCGTTCCAGCCGATTCCGATGATGCACACCAATTTCGCGGTGATCGTCGGGCTGGTTTATGTCCACCTGCCGTTCATGGTGCTGCCGCTGTATTCGGCGCTGGACCGGCTGGACAAGTCGCTGCTGGAGGCCAGCCTCGACCTGGGGGCCGGCCATATGCGGACCCTGTTCAAGGTGGTCGTGCCGCTCGCCTTGCCGGGCATCGCCTCGGGCATACTGATCACCTTCATCCCGGCGCTCGGGGCCTATCTGACCCCCGACCTGCTGGGTGGCCCCGACAGCCAGATGATCGCCAATGTCATCGAGCGCCAGTTCAAGCGCGCCAACGACTGGCCGTTCGGCGCGGCCCTGTCGTTCCTGCTGATGTACCTGACCTTCGTGGCGATCGCGGTGCAGGCGCTGCTGGGACGGAAGAAGGGGGTGAGGGCGTGAGCGTTCATCACGGCAAGTCCTCCTCCCATGGGGGAGGTGTCGGCGCAGCCGACGGAGGGGGGAGTGATCGACCATTCGCCGCCACCCCGATCCTCGATCCTAAAACTCCCCCCACCGGCCTTCGGCCGCCTCCCCCAAGGGGGGAGGACCGCGCATGAGCAAGCTCCGCAAATCCCCGCCCGGCCCGCTGGAATATCTCCGCCGCTGGCAGATGCAGGCCTGGCTCTTCGCCGTGGCCGTCTTCCTCTACGCGCCACTGCTGGCCCTGATGGCCTTCAGCTTCAATGACAGCCGGCGCAACATCGTCTGGAAGGGTTTCACACTCAAATATTACGACAAGGCCTTCCACGACTCCTCGCTGATCGAGGCCTTCGCCAATTCCCTGACCATCGCGGCCCTTTGCACGGTGTTCAGCGTGGCGCTCGGGGCCATGGTCGCCCTGGCCCTGTGGCGGTTCCGCTTTCCCGGCAAGACCGTGCTGGACGGAGCCCTGGCCCTGCCGATCGTGGTGCCCGAGATCTGCATGGGCGTGGCCATGCTGGTGTTCTTCGCCAAGGTGTTGCCCTGGCCCGTCGGCCTGCCCTGGCCGCTGAACCTAGGGGCCATCACCATCGCCCACGTGTCGTTCTCGTTCCCGTTCGTGGCCGTGGTGGTGCGCGCCCGTATGGCCAGCTTCAACCGCGAGATGGAGGAGGCGGCCCGGGATCTCGGGGCCGGCGAGTGGCGCACCATCTGGGACGTGATCCTGCCGCACATGGCCCCCGCCCTGGTGGCCGGCGCCCTGCTGGCCTTCACGCTCAGCCTGGACGACTTCGTCATCACCTTCTTCACCTCGGGGCCCGACACCGTGACCTTCCCGGTGAAGGTCTATTCGATGGTGCGGTTCTCGGTGACGCCCGAGGTCAACGCCGCCTCGACCATCCTGATCGTGCTGACCGTGCTGCTGACGGCGGTGGCGCTGAAGATGCAGGGTGATCCGGCCGGGGTGGCGGGTGGTCATGGGGACAAGCCATGATGGACGCGCGGACCAAGTCCTCTCCCTATGGGGGAGGTGGCCCGAAGGGCCGGAGGGGAGAGTTGGCGGCGCTAGCCACTCACCCCTCAGTCGCTCCGCGACAGCTCCCCCACAGGGGGAGCAATTTTCTGGCGACGCGCTCGAGGGCCTTCCGGTGATTAACCCACCCATCATCACCTTCGAGAACGTCACCAAGCGCTTCGGCAAGATGGTGGCCGTCGATAACGTCTCCCTCAGCATCCAGGAGGGCGAGTTCTTCTCGCTGCTGGGGCCGTCGGGCTGCGGCAAGACCACCCTGCTGCGGATGCTGGCCGGGTTCGACACACCGACCGAGGGGCGGATCCTGATCGACGGCCAGGATGTCAGCCTGGTGCCGCCCAACAAGCGGCCGGTGAACATGGTGTTCCAGTCCTACGCCGTGTTCCCGCACATGAGCGTGGCCGACAATGTCGCCTATGGCCTGAAGGTCGACCGGGTCAGCAAGGCCGAGCGTGACCGGCGGGTGGAGGAGGCGCTGGACTTGGTGCAACTCCACGGCCTGGCCCAGCGCCGGCCCGACCAGCTGTCGGGCGGCCAACGCCAGCGCGTCGCCCTGGCCCGCGCCCTGGTCAAGCGCCCCCGCGTGCTGCTGCTCGACGAGCCGCTGTCGGCCCTGGACGCCAAGCTGCGCGACCAGATGCGCACCGAGCTGTGCACCCTGCAGGAGAAGGTCGGCATCACCTTCATCATGGTCACCCACGACCAGGACGAGGCCCTGGCCCTGGCTACCCGCTGCGCGGTGATGAACCGCGGCGTGCTGCAGCAGGTGGCCGGTCCCAGCGACCTCTACGAGTTCCCCAACAGCCGGTTCGTGGCCGACTTCATCGGCAGCGTGAACCTGTTCGAGGGCGTGCTGGCGGTCGACGAGCCCAGCCACGCGGTGGTCCGCTCGCCGGAGCTGGACTGCGACATCTTCCTCGACCACGGGGTCACCGGCGCGCGCGGCGGCACGGTCTGGGCGGCCCTGCGGCCCGAGAAGATCGAGCTGCACAAGCGTCCTGATGGCGGGGCCCCGCCCAACATGGGCGACTGCCCGTTGGGCCAGAACGCCGTGGCGGGGGTGATCAAGCACGAGGCCTATCTGGGAGGCACGAGCGTCTACGAGGTCGAGATCAAGAGCGGCCGGCGGATCAAGGTCACCCGCCAGAACCTGACCCGCTGGGACCAGGAAGACTTCAAGCTGGGCGAAGCGGTGTGGCTCGGCTGGCACGCCTGCTCGCCGGCGGTGTTGCTCAGCTGATGCCTTTTCACACCGCTCATCCCGGCGAATGCCGGGACCCAGATGGCAGGCGGCGAGGTGGGTTCCTTGAGCGAGGCGCCTATCCAATCAACCCCAGCGCCATAGGATCTGGGTCCCGGCATTCGCCGGGATGAGCGGATTTTTTACAGATAAGAACAAGACCGGAGTACCCCCATGCCCGTCCCTATCCGCAACCACGACATCGCCGAGCTCAGGCGCCTGGACCTGGCCCACCACCTGCCGGCCCAGACCGATTACAAGCTGCAGCAGGAACTCGGCGGCAGCCGGATCATCACGCGCGCCGACGGGGTCTATATCCACGATGGCGACGGCCACCAGATCCTCGACGGCATGGCCGGGCTGTGGTGCGTCAATGTCGGCTATGGCCGGCAGGAGCTGGCCCAGGCCGCCTACGACCAGATGCTGGAGCTGCCCTACTACAACACCTTCTTCAAGACGGCCTCGCCGCCGCCGATCCGGCTGGCCGCCAAGATCGCCGAGAAGATGGGCGGCCAGCTGTCCCACGTGTTCTTCAACTCGTCGGGGTCGGAGGCCAATGACACGGTCTTCCGCCTGGCCCGCCACTATTGGAAGCTGAAGGGCCAGCCGCAGCGCAAGATCTTCATCAGCCGCTGGAACGCCTATCACGGCTCCACCGTGGCCGGCGTCTCGATGGGCGGCATGAAGCACATGCACGTGCAGGGCGACCTGCCGATCGCCGGGGTCGAGCACGTGATGCAGCCTTACGGCTTTGGCGACGGGTTCGGCGAAGACCCCGCCGCCTTCCGCGACCGGGCGGTGCGGGCCATCGAGGACAAGATCCTCGAGGTCGGCCCCGAGAACGTCGCCGCCTTCATCGGCGAGCCGGTTCAGGGGGCGGGCGGGGTGATCATTCCGCCCGACGGCTATTGGCCGGCCGTCGAGGCGGTGTGTCGCAAGTACGGCATCCTGCTGGTCTGCGACGAGGTGATCTGCGGCTTCGGGCGGCTGGGCCAGTGGTTCGGGCATCAGCACTACGGGATCAAGCCCGACATGATCGCCATGGCCAAGGGCCTGTCGTCTGGCTACCTGCCGATCAGCGCCGTGGGCGTGGCCGATTTCATCGTCGAGGAGATGCGCGAGAAGGGCGGCGACTTCATCCACGGCTTTACATACTCAGGCCATCCGACCTGCGCGGCCGTGGCCCTGAAGAACATCGAGATCATCGAGCGCGAAGGCCTGGTCGAGCGCACCCGCGATGACACGGGGCCCTACCTCGCCAAGGCCCTGGCCACCCTGAACGACCACCCGCTGGTCGGCGAGACCCGGTCGCTTGGTCTGATCGGCGCGGTCGAGATCGTCCGCGAGAAGGGGACCAACCATCGCTTCCTCGACAAGGAAGGCGAGGCCGGGCCGGTGGTCCGCGACCTGTGCATCGAGAACGGCCTGATGGTTCGCGCCATCCGCGACAGCATCGTCTGCTGCCCGCCGCTGATCATCACCCACGCGGAGATCGACGCGATGGTGGCGATCATGCGCAAGGCGCTGGACGCGGCGGAGCCGGTGCTGCGGGGATTGAAGGCGGACCCCGCGTCATAGCGTTGAAATTTTGCGGGCTAGCCAGGACATCGGCGGAATAAGGACGCTCGCCGTGACAGCCAAAGCCCAGAGCAGGATGGTGGGGATCATGGCCATGCCCCAGACGGCACCGGCGGCGTCGGCTCCGCCCTCGGGATCGCGCGGCGGCGGCCCGCCGAAGCTGGGGCTGGTGATCAGCAATCCAGCGGGCAGACTCAGCAATATGGACGCGACGATAATGACCCATCCGAAGCGCCGGACACGGCGTGCGACCAGTCAACCGGCGATGATCATGGCGATCGGCGCGATCAAGCCTAGAAAGAAGAGCGCTATGCCCAGTCCGCTCATGTCGCCGCGCCACCATTCCTCATGCCTTCGGGATCATGATCCGGGCCGGACCATCGAGTGGAGAAACGGTCAAGGCGGGGTGCAGGCAGGAAATGGGCTTGGCGGTCATTTCGCCGCGCACGCGATTTCGCAAGGCTTCAAAATATTCAGGGGTGACTGGGTACGTTGGCGCTGAAACCGCCCTTGAGCAATTCACTTCGAAGGTGCATCGGCGTCGGCTGCTGGTCTGGCGTGCCGAGCGTCTTGAGCCATTCGCGCACGCGGGCGTCGGGCACGACGCGACCGGATTTGGCATCCGCGTCGGCCGCCGTTTCGGCGAGGCGGTCGGCCTCGTCGTCGCTGTCGTCGAAGATCGTCGGTTCGGGCTCGGCCGTTGCCAAGAATAGCAAAAAACGCCCTCTGAAGCCATTGTTCTCCGACCCATTGAGCAGAGCGCGAACCTTATCCCGACTTTGGGCTGCAGCCTGGCTGTGATACTGTGAGAACATGAAAAACATCACAGTCGCCGTGGATGACGAAACCTACCGCCGCGCCCGGATCAAGGCGGCGGAGCAGGACACGTCCGTCTCCGCGCTGGTGCGGAAGTTCCTGACCGAGACGGCGGCCGGCGAAAGCGACTTCGAGCGTCGCAAGCGCCTGGAGATGGAGGCACGAGCGGAACTGGGTGATTTCGAGGCTGGACCCCTGCTGTCACGCGACGCGCTTCACGAGCGCGGTCGTTGAGGTGCCCGTCTTCTTCGACACCAACATCTTGATCTACGCGCTCAGCACCACGCCGGCGGAAAGTCGCAAGCGTCGCAGCGCGGAGGCGCTTCTGGACCGCGCGGACGGGGTCTTGTCGGTGCAGGTGCTGCAGGAGTTTTATGTCCAGATCACCAGACCTACGCGGCCCAAGCCGATGTCGCATGACCTGGCGGTGCGGTTCATCGAAGGTTGGCGGCGGCATCAGGTGGTGGCGATCACCATCGAAACCTTGTCCGACGCGCTGTCGATCAAGGGACGGTACGGTTTTTCCTACTGGGACAGCGCCGTCGTCGCCGCCGCGCGCACCGCCGGCTGTTCGGAGCTCTACACCGAGGATCTTTCCCACGACCAGATGGTCGAAGGCGTCCGCGTCATCAACCCGTTCAAGCTTAGCTAGACTTCCACACGCGCGAGGAGCGCCCCCGTGAAGTACAAAGACAAGAAATCCAAACCCGCCCCGAAAACCACGCGCGGGGTCGCCTCGCTCGACGACGCCAAGGCGTGGTTCGACCGGCAGAACATCGAGGAGATCGAGTGCGTCGTGCCCGATCTGGCCGGCGTGGCGCGGGGCAAGATCATGCCGGTGCGCAAGTTCCTGGGCACGCCGTCGATGAACCTGCCGCTGGCGGTATTCTACCAGACCATCACCGGCGACTTCCCCGAGTTCGAGGGCGAGGTCAATTCGGTCCAGGCCGACACCGACGTGATCCTCACCCCGGACCTGGCCACCCTGGCCGTGGTGCCCTGGGCCCAGGACCCGACCGCCCAGGTGATCCACGACGCCTTCCACCCCGACGGCCGGCCGGTGGAGGAAAGCCCGCGTCAGGTGTTGCGCCGGATCGTGGCCCTCTATCGCGAAAAGGGCTGGGACCCGATCGTCGCGCCGGAGATCGAGTTCTACCTCGTCGAGAAGAACACCGACCCTGACTACCCGCTGAAGCCTCCCGTGGGCCGCTCGGGCCGACCCGAGACCGGCCGCCAGGGCTATTCGATCGCGGCGGTCAACGAGTTCGACGCCCTGTTCGAGGACATGTACGAATATTCCGAGCGCCAGGGCCTGGAGATCGACACCCTGATCCACGAAAGCGGCGTGGCCCAGATGGAGATCAACCTGCGCCATGGCCATCCGCTGGAACTGGCCGACCAGGTGTTCATGTTCAAGCGCACCATCCGCGAGGTGGCGCTGGAGCACGAGATCTACGCCACCTTCATGGCGAAACCGATGGCTGCCGAGCCCGGCAGCGCCATGCACATCCACCAGTCGATCCTGGGGGCCGACGGCCAGAACCTGTTCTCGGATCCAAAGTCCGGCGAGGCCACGCCGCTGTTCTACGGCTTCATCGCCGGCCAGCAGCGCTATCTGCCGGCGATCATGGCCATACTGGCGCCCTATGTGAATTCCTATCGGCGGATCGCCCGGGAGAGCGGCGCGCCGGTCAATACCCAGTGGGGCTATGACAACCGCACCTGCGGCCTGCGCGTGCCGCCGTCCGACCCCGCCAATCGCCGGCTGGAAAACCGCATCCCCTCGTCCGACGCCAACCCCTATCTGGCCATCGCCGCAGTTCTGGCGGCGGGGTATCTGGGCATGGTCGGCAATCTGACCCCCAGCGCCCCAGTCGATACCGACGCCAATATCCGCGGCATCGAGCTGCCGCGCAGCCTGCTGGAGTCGGTGGCCCTGTTCGAGGCCGCCACCCCGCTGATCGAACTGCTGGGCGCCACCTTCTGCGCCGCCTACGCCACGGTGAAACAGGCCGAGTACGAGACCTTCATGCGCACCATCAGCCCCTGGGAGCGGGAGTTCCTGTTGCTGAATGTGTGAGGCGGTCGTCACGACCTTCTCCCAGAGGGGGAAGGAGGGGCCCGCGCCGCAGGTGTGGGAGGATGAGGGGTTACGCCGCTGGCCGGAGCGCCGGCACGCCGTCGGGCGCCCTAACCCCTCACCCTCCCATTGCTACGCAACAGGTCCCTCCCTCTCCCTCTGGGAGAGTGAGTCTTGAACACCGGCCACCCCGCCAGTTGGTACGCCGCCACGGCCAACCCCTTCCCGGCGTTGTCGGCGCTAGCGACCGACACTCGCACTGACGTCTGCGTGATCGGCGCGGGCTATACCGGCCTTGGCGCCACGTTGGAGTTGGCCACGCGGGGTGTGAGGGTCACCGTCCTGGAGGCCGCCCAGGTCGGCAGCGGCGGCAGCGGGCGCAATGGCGGCCAGGTCCATACGGGCCAGCGCAACGACCAGGCCTGGCTGGAGAAGACGGTTGGCCGCGACGATGCCCTGGGCCTATGGCGGATGAGCCAGGACGCCCGCGCCCACCTGCTGGCCCTGATCGCCACCCACCAGATCGCCTGTGACTTCACGCCGGGCATGATCCACGCCCGCCACCGCAAGGGCGGCGAGGCGCAGGACGCCGCCCACATCGCCTTCCTGCGCAAGCGCTATGGCTATGACCAACTGGCCTTGATCGACGCGCCGGACCTGGCGGCCGAACTGGGGACCGAGTTCTACCACGGGGGCTTCGTCGACCATGGCGGCGGCCACCTGCATCCGCTGAACCTGGCGTTGGGCCTGGCGCGGGCGGCGATGTCGGCCGGCGCGGTGATCCATGAGCAGACCCGCGCCACAGCCTGGCGGCGCGAAGGCGGGGCGATCGTGGTCGAGACCCCGACCGGCCGGGTCACTTGTGACCAACTGATCCTGACCGGCGACGGCTATCTGGACGGCTTGGCCGGCGGCGCGGCGATGGCGCGGGTCATGCCGATCAACAACTTCATCCTGGCCACCGAGCCGTTGGGCGCGCGGGCTGACACGATCATCCGGTCGAACGCCGCGGTCGCCGACAGCCGCTTCGTCGTCAGCTATTTCCGCAAGAGCCCCGACGGCCGGCTGATCTTCGGCGGCGGCGAAAACTACAGCCCCGGCTTCCCGTCCGATCTGAAAGCCTTCGTGCGGCGGCACATGTTGAAGGTCTATCCGGACCTGGCGGATGTGAAGGTGGACTATGCCTGGGGTGGGACCCTGGGCATCACCGTCCACCGCGCGCCTTACGTGCGCCAATTGGCGCCGGGGGTGAGGGTGGCCGCCGGCTATTCGGGGCAAGGGGTGATGCTGGCCCCTTGGTTCGGTAAGCTGCTGGCGGATGCGGCGCTGGGGGATCCGTCTGGCGTGGACCTGCTGGCGAAGCTGCCGACGCCGCCGTTTCCGGGCGGACGTCTGCTGCGGTGGCCCCTGACGGTGGCCGGGCTGAGCTGGTACGCGCTGCGGGACCGGATTTGAAGGTCCTCGAAGCGGCGCCGCCCAGCTGCTGGCGGGCGAGCCGGCCAACCTGCGGGTCACCTGGCTGGCCATCGCCCTGACCGCCCTCTTGGATGGCTTGTGGCTGGAACTGTGTCTCGACGAGACCGTCTTCAAGCCCGCCGAAGCCGGGGCCATCGCCGAACGGTTGGCGGCGGGGTGTCTAGAGCATTTTTCGAGCGAAGTGGTTCCGGTTCGCGTGAAGAAAAATGCGTCAAAACAAAAGATTAGAGCCCACGGCCTGACGCAGTCAGGTCGGGAAATGCTCTAGGGTCGTTAAATGGGGACGTGCGTATGCGCACGTCCCAGCCCCTCCACGGAGAGACGAATCTTAAGCTGCGGCCTGAGCCGTGTTGACGATGCTGCGGCCCCAGGTCGCGCGGCGGACTTCCGGCTCGGCGACGTGCACCTTGGCGGTCTTGCCCTGGGCGCGCATGTGCTTGGCCAGCAGCTCGGCGACGCCAACCGCTTCAGGCTGGCACGGATAGGAGCCGATCAGGTCGGGCGCGTCATTCCAGGTGACGTGCCAAACGCCGGAGACGGGTCGGACGAAGTAGTTGTTGTCGTCGGCCATGGGTAACTCCTGGGTCTGGCTCAATCATTAGACGTACTGTGTGCGTGTGACAGATGTATCAATGCTGCACAGCAATAACTTGTTGCATTGCACACTGCAGAAGCCGGGCCAAGAGCGCGCATGGTGAATTCTCTTGCACGATTGGGGCAGCTTGAGCGCCAGAAGCGTGGTGAGGCTTGGGTTTGGGCCTCTTTCCAAAACCCCGTGGGAGAGAGTTGCCCGGCCGTACTCCGCTGCAAACAAAAGCCCCGGACGTTCCCGTCCGGGGCTTTTGCTTCGGCGATCATCCGTCCGCTCAGCGGACGGCGACCGAGACAGGAACGGCGCGCGAGGCGACGGCGACGCTCTTGCGCTGGGTCTTGGAGAGTTGCGAGTCGGCTTGCTTGTGAACAGCGACCTTGCAGCCGGCGATCGTGAAGTTGCCGCTCGGGTTGGAGCGGGCCATGTCGCGACAGACCGTGTCGGCGGCGTCGTTCAGACGGGCGGCGAATTCTGCGGCGTGGGCCGGATTGGAGAGCTCCAGGCCGACCAGGGAGACTGTGGCGGTGGGCTGGGCGGCGTGGGCGGCTTGCAGCAGGCCCAAGGCGGGCACGGCGGCCAGCGACAGGGTGGCGACGGCGGTCAGGCTGGTGATGAACTTGCGCATTTGAGTGGTCCCTTTGGTTTGTATTCGTCCGGCGCGTCCCTGCGCCCCATGTCCAAAGGTATAGTTTCGACTTTTCATCAATACTCGTTACGTCTCATTCATGACATGTAATTAAACAAGTGTACTGGAAGTAATATTCTAAAATTCCTGTAATCTCAGGAGCGGCGCTGGCTGCTCGTCATGGTCATGCTTAACGCATGGTTAAGTCGCCGCCTTTTAGCCGCATGGCTGCGGCATATGGAGCGCCTTCACCATCCCGAAAGGTCGGCCATGGGATGGAAACGCGCTTTGGCGCGGTCCTTCAGGTCGACCGAACCTCTGTGAGGATCCTGCTATTGTCGTCACGAGTCCTGGCCGCAACATCATCGCCCTATTCCCTGGCCGCGTTCGCGGCGGTCGGCGGCGCTATTGTCGTCTGGGGCATGGTCAACGCCGTCTCGGCCGTGGGCGCGATGAACAGCGGGCTGGACGCGCCCGCGGCGGTCCCCGTCGCCGCGCCGGTCGATAAGGTTGAGCCACCGCCTCCGCCGCCGCCAGCCTTCGTGTTCGACGCCCCTCTGCCGGGCCGGACCATCAATTCGCCCTTTGGCCTGCGCCAGATGCCTTGGGAGGAAAACGGCCGCCTGCACGAGGGCGTCGATATTGCCGCCCCGGCTGGCGCGGCGGTCCACGTCGCCACCGACGGCGTCGTCCTGCGCAGCGGCGTGTCGTCCACCTACGGCCGGTTCGTGGAAGTGGTCCACAAGGACGGCTTTCACAGCTTCTACGCCCATCTGGGACGCGACGCGGGGCTAAGGCGCGGGACCTTCGTCAAGCGCGGTGCGACCGTGGCCTATGTCGGCAACAGCGGCCGCTCCACCGGCTCGCACCTGCATTTCGAACTGCGCAACAAGGCAGGCGAGCCCCTGAACCCGGCTCTGTTCATGGGCAAGACTTTCGCCGAGAAGGGCGATTTGCCGCTGAAGGCCGCCGCCAGGGTGGGTCGCAAGGTGCGCCTGGCCCAGGTGTCCAAATGGCCTGAGGGCATGAAGGCCAAGATGGCCGCCCAGATGGCGGAGAAGGAAGGCGCTTCCGAAGTTGGCGGCCAGGTCATTCGCGTCAAGGGCGGCCGGGTGCGCACGCGGATCAACGTCGTCGACGGCTAGGGCATTTTTCGAGCGAAGTGGTTCCGGTTCGCGTGAAGAAAAATGCGTCGAAACAGAAGATTAGAGCTCACGGCCTGACGCAGTCAGGTCGGGAAATGCCCTAGGGTTCAATATTACAGCCGCGTCACTCGACCGACATCGAAGCTCGGCTAGACTGCCCACATGCTCAGACACGTGGGACGCGCCCTTGCCGGATTTGCTCTTCTTCTCGTCTCGTTCGTCGCCGTGGGCGGCGTGATGGCCATGGCGGGACAGCCCTCCCCACGCGGGGCCATGACCGACATTGGCGAGGGGCGAACGCTGCGTCTGGTCTGCGAAGGTCCCGCCAGCGATCGCCCCGTGGTCTGGCTCGAGGCCGGAGCCTTCGGCTTCGCCGCCGACTGGGGCGCGACCCAGGAAGCGCTTACCGCCGCCGGCTGGCGCTCGTGCGCCTATGACCGGGCCGGCATGGGGTTCTCAGCCCCAGGCCCGGAGCCGCGCGACGGCCTCGCCATCGTCTCCGACTTCGAGAAACTGGTCGCCGCCTCGGGCGAGAAGGGGCCGTTCATTCTGGCGGGCCACTCGATGGCTGGCCTGCGGCTGCGCCAATATGCCGGCCGCAATCCCAGCCAGGTGAAGGGGCTGGTGCTGGTCGACGCCGCCACCGCCGAAGCGTCGCAGTCCAAAGCCTTGGGGACCTTCATCAAGGCCTTCGCCGAGGCGTCGCGATGGGCGGCGCGCGGCGCCTCGATGGGTCTGTTCAAGCCGCTGGTCCATACCGGCATAGCCGACAAGATCGGCCTGCCACCCACCGCCAAGGCCGAGAAGCGCTGGGCCTTCGCCAATGGCCGGCATAACCGCACGGCCGCCCAGGAGGTGGTCCTCTGGCCCGAGGCGGCGGTCCAGGCGGCGGCCGTGGCGCCTTATGATCCTGAGTGGCCGGTGGCGGTGGTGACCGCCGGTCCCCTGAAGGGCCGCGAGTTCTGGAAAGCGCTGCAAGCCGCTCCGGCCCAGGCGTCGAAGCATGGCTATGTGGATCATGTGGAAGCCGCGACCCACACACGGCTGCTGGGCGAGACCTTTGCCGGGCACATTGTCAAGGCGGTGGAATTCGTGGGGGAACACTAAGTCCTCCCCCCGTGGGGCAGGTGTCGGCGCAGCCGACGGAGGGGGAATGGTCGGCGACGGCCACAACCCGGAGCGACCTCCTAAGACTCCCCCCACCGATCGCTTTGCGATCGCCTCCCCCACAGAGGAAGGACCAAGCAAAGAAAAGCCCGCGTGGATCGCTCCACGCGGGCTTTTGCTTCGTCGCCGTGAGGGCGTGGTCTACCGAGCGCCGACCGGCTTCTTCGGCATCGGGATCAAGCCTTCGCGCTGGGCGCGCTTGCGGGCCAGCTTGCGAGCGCGACGGACGGCTTCGGCCTTTTGACGGGCGCGCTTTTCCGACGGCTTCTCATAGTGCACGTGCCGCTTCATTTCGCGGAACGAGCCTTCGCGTTGCATCTTCTTCTTCAGGGCCTTGAGGGCCTGATCGACGTTGTTGTCGCGGACGAAAATCTGGACCAGGGGTCTCTCTCCATTCGACGGCCCGACCAATGTCCCGAGTCCCTCTCAGGGGCCGGGCGGGCGAACAAAACCTGATAAACCCGGAAGGGGGGCTTCCGGGAAACGAGGGGCGGCTGATAGCAGAGGGATGGGGCTCTGTCCATCGCGACGCGGCCTAAACTCCCGTATAGACTCGGATTCATGAGCGACACCGCGGACTGGTCCGATATCACCGAGCAACGCGTGCTGGACGAGGCCCTGCGCCTGGCCCCGCGCCTGGGCTGGAACGCTGGCATGGCCAAGGCCGCCGCCATGGCCGCCGGCCTCAATGCCGGGGAGGCGCAACTCCTTTTGCCGCAAGGCCCCAAGGACCTGGCCGCCCTGCTGTCGCGCCGCCACGACAAGGCCGCCCTGGCGTCGCTGAGCGCCCTGGACCCGGCGTCCCTGAAGATTCGCGACAAGATCCGCCGGGGCGTCGTGGCGCGACTGGACGCTGCGGTCGGCGACGCCGGGGCCTTGCGAAAACTGGCCGCCTTCCTGGCCTTTCCGACCAACATGCCCCTCGCCATGACCCTGGTCTGGGAGAGCGCCGACGTGCTGTGGCGCTGGGCGGGCGACACGGCGACCGACGAGAATCACTATTCCAAGCGCGCGATCCTGTCGGGGATCCTGGTCTCGACCCTGGCGGTCGACATGGCGTCGGGCCGCGAGTCGGCGCTGCAGCACCTGGACGCGAGAATCGACAACGTCATGGCCTTCGAGAAGTGGAAGGCCGGCGTCAAGCCGATGAACCTGATGGCCGAGGTGGCGGGGGCCTTGGCGCGGATGAGATACGGGCGGGGGTAGAAGTCCTCCCCCTGTGGGGGAGGTGTCGGCGAAGCCGACGGAGGGGGGAGGGTTCGGGAGACGACCACAACTCGGATCGACGACCTCAATACTCCCCCCACCGATCGCTCCGCGATCGCCTCCCCCACAGGGGGAGGACCCTCTAGCTCGGTCCGCCCAGCGCCATCTCCACCGCCGCCTGCGCATGCAGCGCCGTCGTGTCGAACAACGGAACGCTGCTGTCGGTCTGCGAGACCAACAGCATGATCTCCGTGCAGCCCAGGATCACCGCCTGCGCTCCACGCTCCACCAACCGTGCGATCACCGCGCGATAGACTTCGCGGGAGGCGTCCAGCACCTGACCGGTCACCAGCTCGCGATAGATGATGTCGTGCACTGCGGCGCGGTCCTCGACCTCGGGGATCAGCACCTCCAGGCCGAACCTGTCGGCCAGCCGGCCGCGATAGAAGTCCTGCTCCATGGTGAAGGCCGTGCCCAGCAGGCCAACCCGCGTCAGGCCCGCCGCCTGGATCGCCTGGGCCGTTGGATCAGCGATATGCAGCAGCGGGATCTTGACCGCCGCGTCGATGGCCCAAGCGCAGCGGTGCATGGTGTTGGTGCATAGCACCAGGAAGTCGGCCCCGCCGCACTCCAGCGCCTGGGCGGCCACCACCAGCTCGCCGGCCAGGGCGCCCCAGTCGCCGACGTGCTGCAGGGCCTCGATCTCCGCAAAGTCAAACGACCACATCAGGCTGCGGGCCGAGGCCACCCCGCCGACGCGATCGCGAACGCCCTCGTTGATCAGCCGATAGTACTGGGCCGAGCTTTCCCAGCTCAGGCCGCCGATCAGGCCGATGAGCGCTTGCTCGACCATGACCTAGTCCCTCAAACCGCGCAGCCGGTTCACGTGCCCCATCTTTCGACCCGGCCGGGCTTCGCCCTTGCCGTAGAGATGGACGCGGGTCTCGGGCTCGGCGGCCAGCTTGGCCCAGGCGTCGACCTCGGGGCCAAGCAGGTTGGTCATCTCGACATGGGCGCGGGCGGCGGTGGGGCCCAGCGGCCAGCCGGCGACGGCGCGGATGTGCTGCTCGAATTGGTCGACCTCGCAGCCGTCCTGGGTCCAGTGGCCGGTATTGTGCACCCGGGGGGCGAACTCGTTGACCAGCAGCTTGCCGCCGGCCAGCTCGAACAACTCCACCCCGATCACGCCCACATAGTCCAGCGCGGTCAGGATCTTGATGACGATGGTCTCGGCCTGGTCGCGGGTGGCGTCGGTGACCTTGGCTGGGGCGCTGGTGCGGCGCAGGACGCCGCCTTCGTGGTGGTTGTCGGCGAGGGGATAACAGGCGATCTCGCCGTTGCGGCTGCGCGCGGCGATCACCGACAGCTCGCGCACGAAGTCTGCGGGAGCCTCGAGGATGGCCGGCTTGGCGCCGATCTTCTCGAAGCTGGCGGCGGCGTCGCTGGGGCGCTGGATCCAGGCCTGGCCCTTGCCGTCATAGCCCTCGCGGCGGGTCTTCAGCAGCGACGGGGCGCCGATGCGCGCCACGGCGGCGGTCAGGTCTTCGGCGGTCTCGACCGACGCGAAGGCCACGGTGGGAACGCCGATCTCGGCCAGGAAGCTCTTTTCGACCACCCGGTCCTGGGCGGCGGCCAACGCCTTGGCGCCGGGGGCGACCAGCACGCCCAGGGCGGTGAGTTCGGCGACGGTGTCGGCCGGGACGTTCTCGAACTCGTAGGTGACCACGTCGCAGGCCTCGGCCAGGCGTTTCAGCGCCCAGCGGTCGTCATAGGCGGCGACGATCTGGCGGGCGGCGACCCGGCCGGCGGGGCTGTTTTCCTCGGGATCGAGGATCACCACGTCGAAGCCCAGCCGCGCGGCGGCCAGTGCCAGCATGCGGCCCAGCTGCCCGCCGCCCAGGATGCCGAGGGTGGAGCCGGGGGGGAGGGGAGCCGTCATCAGTCTTCCACGCTTTCCACCACATCCTCGGTCTGCGCGTCGCGAAACGCTTGCAGGCGCTGGCTGAGCGCCGGGTCCGACAGCGCCAGGATCTGCGCCGCCAGCAGGCCGGCGTTCCTGGCCCCCGCCTCGCCGATCGCCAGGGTCGCCACCGGTACGCCGCCGGGCATCTGTACGATGGAGAGCAGGGAATCCAGACCGTTCAAGGCCTTCGACTGCACCGGCACGCCCAGCACCGGCAGGATCGTCATCGCTGCAACCATGCCCGGCAAATGAGCAGCGCCGCCGGCCCCGGCGATGATCACCTTGTATCCGGCGTCTTGCGCGCCCGTCGAGAACGCGACCAGGCGCTGGGGGGTGCGGTGGGCCGAAACCACCTTGGCCTCATAGGCCACGCCCAGGGCGTCGAGCGCGTCGGCCGCCTTCCTCATCGTCGGCCAGTCCGAGCGGCTGCCCATGACAATGACCACGGGGGGGGCGACGGGTGGCGTGGTCGTGGGCATCGGCGATGATTTCCCTGGGCGGGCGAAGGGGCGTCATGACCCCTGAATCGCGGGCCTTATAGCCGCTGGCGCCCCGCCTCCAAAGCGCCATCTCGTCGGAAAACCTCAGGTGGGCCGGGCCGATGTCTTGACTCCGCGACGCTGCGACACAGGGTGGTGACCATTGCCATGGTTAATGAACGAACGCAGAAATGCGTGAAGCTTTGCAACAAGTGATTCCCGCCACCCCATGAAGATCACGAGCGCCCGCACCGAATCCTTCTCGGCGATCCGCCGCCGAGCCCTGACCGAGGCCGCCGGCCCGGCCGTGACCCGCGCCGTGGTGGCCGCCGACAAGGCCGGGTTCCTGGGCCTGGGCGAGGACGACCTGACGCCCCAGGTGCAGGCCGCGCTCAAGACCCTGATGGTTGAGATCGACGATCTTCGGGCCGAGGTCGGTCGCCTGAAGTTCAAGCTCAATGAGGCCCAGGGCCTGGCCGACATGGACGTGCTGGCCCCCGTGCTGAACCGGCGGGCCTTCCTGCGCGAAATCAAGCGGGTCGCCGCCTTCGCCCAGCGCTACGGCTCGCCCGCCAGCCTGGTGTTCTTCGACCTCGATGGCTTCAAGAGCGTCAATGACCGCTTCGGTCACGCGGCGGGCGACGAGGCCTTGAAAGCCGTCGCCGAACGCCTGCTGGCCAATGTCCGCGAGACCGACGTGGTCGGCAGGATCGGTGGCGACGAGTTCGCCGTCCTGCTGGTCCAGGCCGACCAGCAGACCGCTTCGGCCAAGGCCGACACCCTGGCCGCCGCCGTCAGCGGCACGCCGGTGCAGTTTGGCGAATGGTCGGCGCCGTTGCACATCTCCTATGGCGTGCGCGAGATCGAGCCTGGCGCCGATCCCGAAGTCGCCTTGGCCGAGGCCGACGCCTCGATGTTCCTGAGGAAGCGGACGCGCAAAGAGGCCTGAAACTCGCTGTCATGGACGTGCGAGCGAAGGGGACACACACTCGTCCCACCGCTCAGGACATGGATCGCACAAGCCGTAGGACGAGTGCGTGTCCCCTGCTGATCCACGGCGCTCTAAGCGATGATATCCGGCATCAGCTGATCTTCGAGCCGGACGATCTCGTCCTTCAGGGCCAGCTTGCGGCGCTTGAGGCGGGCGAGCTGCAGCATGTCGGGCAGGGGTCGGTCTTCCAGGGCGGTCACCGCGTCGGCGAGATCCTGGTGCTCTTCGCGCAGGATCGCCAGGCGTCGCTCGAGGGCGATGTCGCTGTCTTCGAAGGCTTCGTCGTCGTTCATGGACGCTCCTCAAAGCCGCGCGCCTGGGCGGTGATAGATACCAAAGCCTGACAGCGGGTAAAGGGCGTCATGAAGCTTCACCGTTCAAGGCGTCGGCCAGGGCGCGCAGGGCGCTCTCGCGCGGCGGGTCGCCTGAGGCGCCGGCGGCGTCCAGCAAGGTCGAAAACAGGTCCAGCGCCTGGCCCGGTTCGCCGCTCAAGGCCTCCAGGCTTTCCATCAGCACCTTCTCGCCCGCCAGTTCCGTGTCCTTGACCCGGTTGCGGAAATCGTCGCGAGCGCCGCCGTCGATCCCGGGCCAAGCGGCCTTGATCGACCGCCGCACATCGCGCAGAGGGGCGCCGACCGCCATGTCCCAGCGCTTGACCAACTGGAAGGCGACGGCGGTGTCGGCCGCCCGGCCCTCGCTGGCCCGCCAGGCCGCCCACAGCAGATAGGGCGCGTTCTGGCCGTGGCCGTCCTGCAAGGCCAGGCACGCGGCTGCGACAGACGGTCGCGCATAGACCTCCAGGGCCCACTGCCAAAGTCGCATCTTGGTTAACCCCCAGGCCTTTTCAGGCCTCTCCGGTGATCGTCGCCAGGTCTTCGCCCCAGCGCTTGACCGGCCGCCAGGACAGGCCGAACAGGTCGAGCGCCCGGCCCACCGACTGGTCGACCATTTCCGCGATCGTCGCCGGCTTGGTATAGAACGCGGGAAGCGGCGGGGCGATCACCGCCCCCATCTCGGCCAGCTTGGTCATGGTGCGCAGGTGACCCAGGTGCAGCGGCGTCTCGCGGACCATCAGCACCAGGGTGCGGCGCTCCTTCAGCGTGACGTCGGCCGCTCGGGTCAGAAGCGAAGCCGTTACGCCCGTTGCGATTTCGCTCATGGTGCGCACCGAGCAGGGGGCGACGATCATGCCCAGCGTCCGGTACGACCCCGACGCGATCGCGGCGCCGACGTCGCCTGCCCGATGCACAACATCCGCCTTCAGATTGATCTCCGCGACGCTGAGGCCGGTTTCTTGAGACGAGGTCAGGGCCGCCGACTTGGACAGAACCAGGTGACTCTCGACTCCCAGTTCGCGGCACGCATCGAGGGTGCGCAGGCCGTAGACGACGCCGGAAGCGCCTGAAATTCCAACGACTAAGCGCGGCTTGTCCGGGAGGGGGGCAGGGTCCGACATGGTGAATTTTCGTCCGTCATGGGAGCAAGCGGGGCCACGTCAAGCGGGGCTGAGTGCAATCATATGTGATCTGACAGCGCGGCGCAGCGGGTGTTGTCTTTGATCTCCAACAGCAAGGAGCCGACAGCCATGGCCATCGAATCCCGTATCCGCGAGCTTGGGTCCCGCCACGAGAACCTCGACCGCACGATCCAGGAGGAGACCAGTCGACCGGTCAGCGACACTTCCCGCCTCAAGGAGTTGAAGCGGCAGAAGCTCAGGCTCAAGGAGGAGATCGAAGGCCTCAGGGCCAGACTTCACTAGCCCCCTCTGCGTCATCGCCTGAAGCGCGGTGACCGATTGAGGAGGCCGAAAACAGAAAGGCCCGCCCCGCGTGAAACCGGGGCGGGCCTTTTGTCTGCGGTCGGGGCAGGCGCATGCGCCTGTCCCCAATTCATCAGTCCTCGTCGTCTTCGTCCTCGTCCGGCACATAGGTGGACTTGCCGAATACGTCCTCGGCCTTGGGCTCGATGCGGCCCTTGCGGATCGCTGCCTCTTCGGCGTCGTGGTCATCGGGCAAAGCGCTGGTCTCCGACGCGGGACGCAGGGTCGGATCCTCGGGCAGGATGCCCTTCTTCAAGTCGTCCTTGGCCTTCTTCTCGGCGGCCTTCTTGACCAAGGCGTCCAGTTCCAGCTGGCCCACCAGGCCCAGCGTCACCGGATCGACCGGCTTGATGTTGGCCGAATTCCAGTGCTGGCGGTTGCGCACCTGGTCGATGGTCGACTTGGTGGTGCCCAGCAGTTTGGAGATCTGCGCGTCGGTGACTTCCGGGTGATGGCGGACGAACCAGGCGATGGCGTCCGGACGGTCCTGACGGCGCGACACCGGGGTGTAGCGCGGGGCCTTCTTCTGCGGCTTCAGCAGCTCGGCGTGACGGCTGACTTGGGCCTTCATGCGGTACTGGTCGTTGGCCTGGGCCTTGTCCAGCTCTTCGCGGGTCAGCTGGCCATTGCCCATCGGGTCGGCGCCGCGGATGTCGCGGGCGACCTCGCCGTCGGCGATGCCGCTGACTTCCAACGGATGCAGACCACAGAAGTCGGCGATCTGCTCAAAGGTCAGCGACGTGTTTTCCACGAGCCAGACGGCGGTCGCCTTGGGCATCAGGATGTCGGCCATGAGGGGCTCCAGAAATGACGGCGCCCGACCTTGCGGCCGGGCGGGATGTTCTAGTGTGGACCTATAATGCGGTTCTTCTCGAAAGGGAACGGGGATCGCAATGTGCGTCTATCAGCCTAAGTTCGTGGGGGGCTGCCGGCCATAGCGCCGCCTTTCAAGTGCTATGCGGTCTCGAATTGGCATGCGGCGGTTACGTAGAATTTCCCGCGCCGTGACCATACCGCCAACAAGCAACCCGATGCTTGCTAGCACCGCCAGGTGTGGAGCTGAGGTGTCGAGACCTGTGCCCTTCGAGTCAGACCCAAACAACATCATCCCAGCAATCACCACCGACCAACCTGATCACTGAAGCAGGGGATGGGACTTCTTAGCCGAGATCAATCCTACACCAGCTAAAACAAGGGCGCCCAGCGCCACGTGGTGCAAATTCTCAATCAAGTCGCGCAGGCTATTGAGGCTCATAACGCTTCCCCGCTTTGAACCTCTAGCGCACTCAAGATTGTCTCAGAGCAATCGTAAACGCAGCGTGGCTCCTCACGCCAGCAGCACCACCTTGCCGACATGCTCGCCCGCTTCCAGGTGGGCGTGGGCCCGGGCGGCGTCTTCCAACGGGAAGGTCGCGTCGATCACCGGCTTGACCTTGCCTGCCGCGATCCACGGCCAGACCACGCGCTCGACTTCGGCGGCCAGGCGGGCCTTCTCGTCGGCGGAGCGGGGGCGCAGGGTCGAGCCGGTCAGCACCGCGCGCTTCTGCATCAGGGTCATGACCGGAACCTCCAGGATCGGCCCGGCCAGGGCGGCGATATAGACGATGCGGCCGCCCAGCTTCAGGGCGTCGAGATTCTTGTCGAGATAGCTGGCCCCGACCATGTCGAGCACCACGTCAACCCCGCCGGCCGCCTTGGCGATCTGCGCGAAGTCCTCGGTCTTGGCGTCGACCGCGATGTCGGCGCCCAGCGCCAGGGCCTGGGCCTTCTTGTCGGCGCCGCGGCCGGTGGCGATCACCTTTGCACCGTGCGCCTTGGCCATGGCGATCGCCGTTGTCCCGATACCGGACGTCGCGCCGTGAACCAGCAAGGTCTCGCCCGGTTTCAACGCGCCATGTTCGAACATGTTGGCGAAGACGGTGAACACCGTCTCGGGCAGGGCGGCGGCATGGGCGAAGTCGAAGCCTTCGGGTATCGGCAGGGCGTGGCGGGCGTCGACCACGGCATATTGGGCGTAGCCGCCCCCGCCCAGCAGCGCGCAGACTTGGTCGCCTTCCTTCCAGCGGCCCGATCCGATCACCACCTCGCCGGATACCTCCAGGCCCAGGATGGTCGACGCGCCGGGCGGCGGCGGGTAGTAGCCCAGGCGTTGCAACAGGTCGGGACGGTTGACGCCGGCGGCTCGCACCCGGATCAGGATCTGGCCGGGGCCGGGCTCGGGTCGCGCCACGGTCTCCGCGAACAGGGCGGCGGCGGGGCCCTTGCCGCCTTCGATGGCGATGGCGGTCATGGTGTCAGACATGGCGGAGAATCCCGTGAGGCTTGCGTCCCGCCCTTGGTAGGCGTCAGATGGCGGCTCGAAAAGGGGTCGAGCCAAGGGAGACCGATCCATGTTGGAAGAACCGGTCGAGCCGCGCGCTTTCCGCGGCGATGCGCTGAGCGCGACCACGCATGAAGATCTAGAGACGTACGGGGTCGCCGAACTGGAAGAGCGTATCGACGCACTGGAGGCGGAAATCGCCCGCACCCGGACGCAGCTCTCGAAGAAAAAAGCTGGGCGCGACGCGGCCAATGCGCTGTTTGGTCGCCTGGACTAACGAACGGTTTACCCTAAAGGCGGAGTCTTCAACCCGCCTGACTCGGACAATTCGACTTCATTCGGACTTGGGGGGGGGCGGTCGCGAAACGGCACGGTTGCGTCTGGCACGGGGGTTGCAGTCCTCCTGCCTTGGCGAGACGTCTCGCGGCCTTTCGAAGGGGCAATGAGTAGCTATGACCGAGTTGAACGCGTCCGCGGCCCCTTGGCGCGCCGGAGTCATCCAGGACTTCGCCCGCTCCGAACTGTTCGACCGCACGTTCGAGGAAGGCATGATTCTGGTCGAGGAAACCGCCGCCTATCTCGACGGCGCGGGCCGCCACGACAGCAAGATTCTGTCGCGTAACGCGGCCCTGGCCTATGCCAGCGAAAGCATGCGCCTGACGACCCGCCTGATGCAGGTGGCCTCGTGGCTGCTGGTGCAGCGCGCGGTCAAGGAAGGCGAGATGGCCGCCGAGGCCGCCTGCGCCGACAACTATCGCCTGGGTCTCGAGTCCGGGAACCCCGCCGCCATCGAGGACTTGCCCTTCGGCCTCGTCAACCTGCTGCAACGCTCCGAGCGCCTGTACGAGCGGGTGCGCCACCTGGACAAGCGGATGTATGTCGAGGCGGCCCTGGAAGAGGCTCCGCGCCCGGTGCAGGCGCATTTCGACCGGCTGACCGCGGCGTTCGGCGCGGCTTAAAGATGGATTAGAGGCTCTTCCCCCTCTGGGGCAGGAGGGCCGAAGGCCCGGAGGGGGCAAGTGTTCGCGGCACGGGCAGCCCGCACTTACCCCCACCTGGCGGCTTCGCCGCCTGTCCGCCCCCATAGGGGGCGGAACTCCCCCAAAACCAAAAAGGCCGGCCCGCGAACGCGGTACCGGCCTTTCGTCGCCTTGCGGCGAGAAGCGTTGGGACGCCTACTTCTTGGCGGTGAAGCCGGCGAACTTGGCGTTGAATCGCGAGACGCGGCCGCCGCGGTCCATCATGTGGGCGTTGCCGCCGGTCCAGGCCGGGTGGACGCGCGGATCGATGTCCAGCGCCAGGGTCGCGCCTTCTTTCCCGTAGGTCGAACGGGTCTGATAGGACGTGCCGTCGGTCATGGTGACGGTGATGAAGTGGTAGTCGGGGTGAATGTCTTGTTTCATCGGGCGATCCAACCGACTTGAGGCGGCGTGTAATGTGGGCGGGGGCCAGCCTTGCGGGTGGCTCTCGGAGACGCGCGGCTATAAAGAAAGCGCGCGAATTTGGCAAGGGACAGTTGATGAGTGACGTGAACGCGGGCGAGATTTCGGCCGAGGGCAGGCCGAGCGCCGGCGCGGAGCTGGTGCAGAACCTGGCCGAGGCGGCCAACCGTCGTCCCCGTCGGAAAGACATCCGTCCCCTGGCCCATCTGCTGCCGTTCGTGCGCCGCCACGTGGGCGACGCCCTGGCGGCCGGCTTCTTCCTGCTGTTCTCCACCGGGGCCACCCTGGGCCTGACAGGGGCTTTCAAGGGGGTGATCGACAAGGGCTTCACCAAAGGCTCGGACACCGCGATCAACAGCGCCTTCCTGGGCCTCGGCGCGGTCGCCGTGCTGCTGGCCGTGGCCACGGCCCTGCGGTTCTTCTTCGTCACCCGGCTGGGCGAGCGCGTGGTCGCCGACCTGCGCCGGGCGCTCTATGGCCACACGCTCAAGCTGGACCCGGCCTTTTTCCTGAAGACCCGCACCGGCGAGGTGCTGTCGCGGATGACCACCGACATCACCATCATCGAGCAACTGGTCGGGACCAGCGTCTCGGTGGCCCTGCGCAACATCCTCAGCCTGATCGGCGGCCTGGGCTACATGGCCTTTGTCAGTCCCAAGCTGGCGGGCTTCATCGTGCTGATGGTGCCGGTGATCCTGGCGCCGATCTTCCTGCTGGGCCGCAATGTCCGCAAGCTGTCGGTCAGCGCCCAGGACAAGTTCGCCGACGCGGTGGGCTATGCCGGCGAGAGCCTGGACGCGCTGGACACCGTCCAGGCCTTCGGGCGCGAGGGCGCAGCCGACATCCGGTTCGGCGGCGCCGTCGAAGGCGCCTACAAAGCTTCCGTCAAGCGTATCAATGCCCGGGCCGCGATGACCGCCGTGGTTATGGCCCTGGCCTTCTGCGGCGTGGCCCTGTTGCTGTGGGTAGGCGCGCACCTGGTGCTGGCGGGCGAGATGACCGGCGGCACCCTGGCCCAGTTCGCCCTGCTGGCGATCTTCTCCGCCGGCTCGGTCGGCGCCCTGGGCGAGGTCTGGGGCGACGTGCAGAAGGCGGCCGGCGCCATGGAGCGAATCTCCGATCTGCTCAATTCCGAGCCCGGCATCGCCGCGCCGGAAAAGCCCCAGGCCCTGCCCATGCCGGCCCTGGGGGCGATCGCTTTCGAGAACGTCACCTTCGCCTATCCCGGTCGTCCGGACCTGCCGGCGCTGCGGGGCTTCGACCTGACCGTCAGGCCCGGCGAGACCGTGGCCCTGGTCGGACCCTCGGGGGCGGGCAAGAGCACCGTCCTGCGGCTGCTGCTGCGCTTCTATGACCCGCAGATGGGGTCGGTGAAGCTGGACGGCGTCGATCTGCGCGCCGCCGACCCGGCCGAGGTCCGCGCCCGCATGGCCCTGGTCGCCCAGGACTCGCCGCTGTTCTCCGGCTCGGCGCTGGACAACATCCGCTTTGGCCGCGAGGACGCGACGGAGGCCGAGGCCCGCGCCGCCGCCGCCGCCGCCCAGGCGACAGGCTTCCTGGAAGCCCTGCCGGAGGGGTTCAACACGCCCGTCGGCGAACGCGCCAAGACCCTGTCGGGCGGCCAGCGCCAGCGCTTGGCCATCGCCCGCGCCCTGGTCCGCAACGCCCCGATCCTGCTGCTCGACGAGGCCACCTCGGCGCTCGACGCCGAGAACGAGCGGCTGGTTCAGAAGGCCCTGCACGACGCCATGTCAGGCCGCACCACCCTGGTCATCGCCCACCGCCTGGCCACGGTGCTGAAGGCGGACCGGATCGTGGTCATGGAAGACGGCCGCGTCGTGGAGCAAGGCACCCACGCCGAGCTCTCGGCCCAGGGCGGGCTGTATGCGAAGCTGGCGCGGCTGCAGTTCGGGGTGGAGGCGGCCTAAATCCTTCTCCCCTGCGGGAGAAAGGTGGCCTCGCGGCGCGAGGTCGGATGAGGGGTTGATGGCGGGATCAACCGCGCCCGGCGGAAGGGTTCGCGCGACCTCTCATCCGTCGGCCTTCGGCCGCCACCTTCTCCCGCAAGGGGAAAAGGACGCTAAGCCGCCTCCCGACCCTCCATCGTCTCCAAGTCTACACCCAGCCGCAAGCGTAGTTCCTCACGCCCCAGCATGGTCAACTTCACCGCCCGGCTGCCGGTGTCTGCGTCGATCCAGCCTAGCGCCACCATCCGTGACAGCAGGGCCACGCCCAACGGGCCGGCCAGGTGGTGGCGGCGTTCGGTCCAGTCGAGGCACTGGCGGGCGACGCCGCGCTTGGCGCGTAGGGCGGTAGGCTCCAGGCCCAGGTCCCCGAACCAGGCGCGGCCGGCGTCGGGGACCGCGTAAAGCTTGTCGTCGGCCAGCGCGAGCACGCCCCGCGCGACGAGGGCGTCGGTCACGGCGATGCCCAGCCGTCCCGCCAGGTGACCGTAACAGCAGCGGCCTTCACGCAGCGCGCGGGCCTCGGGCGAGCGGGGCTGTTGCAGCGACCGCACCGGCGCAGCCAGCACGGCCAGGGCCTCGAGCACATGGGCGACCTCGGCGTTGGCAAGGCGGTAATAGCGGTGGCGCCCCTGGCGCTCGACGCTCAGCAGGCCGCCGTCCACCAGCCTGGCCAGGTGGTTGCTGGCCGCCTGGGCGGTCAGGCCCGCCGCCCAGGCCAAGGCGCCTGCGGGGTGAGCGCGGCCGTCCATCAGGGCCTGCAGCATGGCCGCCCGGCTGGGATCGCCGATCAGGGCGGCGGGGGAGGCGATGTTGGCTTCCATGACCTAACCTTTCTGCCGCTCATCCCGACCTTCGCCGGGATGAGCGGATTTTTAGAATATTCTGGGCCGCCAGCGAAAGCTTCAGTCTTCGCTGTAACATCCATGCCCGCGCTGGGCGAAGATCACGCCATGACCACGCCCCGAGTCGCCCAACTGCCGCTGATCCTGCTCGCCGCCAGCTTCGGCTTCACGATCGTCCAGCTGGACGTCACCATCGTCAATGTGGCCCTGGATGCGATCGGCCGCGAGTTCAACGCGCCGACCGCCAGCCTGCAATGGGTGGTCGACGCCTATACGCTGCTGCTGGCGGCGCTCTTGCTTTCGGCGGGCGCGCTCGGCGACCGGTTCGGACCCCGGCGGGCGTTCCTAAGCGGGCTGGTGCTGTTCGCCGTCTCCTCGGCCGCCTGCGGCCTGGCCCAGAGCGCCGCGCAGCTGGTCCTGTCGCGCGCGGTGCAGGGCGCGGCTGCGGCCCTGCTGGTGCCGCCGTCCCTGGCCCTGATCACCCACGCGGCGGCGGGCGATGACAAGGCGCGGGCCTGGGCCGTGGGGTGGTGGACGGCGGCCGGCGGGGTGTCGATCGCCGCCGGGCCGGTGATCGGCGGCCTGCTGATCGGCGCGCTGGGCTGGCGCTGGGTGTTCCTGGTCAACCTGCCGCTCTGCCTGGCCGGGGCGATCCTGACGCTGCTGTTCGTCCCAGAGGCCCCGCCGCGCCAGAAGCGGCCGCTGGACCTGCCCGGCCAGGCCCTGGCCTTCGTGGCCCTGACCCTGCTGGTCGGGGCGGTCATCGAGGGCGGCCACAGGGGCTGGAGCGACCCGCTCGTGCTGGGCGCGCTGGTCGGCGGCTTGCTGGCCGTGGCGGCCTTCCTGACGGTCGAGAGGGGCAGCGCCCATCCAGCGGTTCCTTTGGAGGTGTTCCGCAACCGGATGGTCTGGTCGGCGGTGGTGGTCGGGGTGTCGGTGAACTTCACCTATTACGGGGTCATCTTCGTGCTGGGCCTCTTTCTTCAGCGTTCCGCCGGCTACGACGTGGTCCAGGCTGGCCTGGCCTTCCTGCCCCTGACGGCGACCTTCATCGCCGCCAACCTGCTGAGCGGTCGGATTGCGGCCCGCTTTGGACCCGCGCGGACCATGGCCGGCGGGGTGCTGGTGGCGGCGTTAGGCTACGCCCTGACCAGCCGGCTGACGCCGACGACACCCTTCTGGCTGATGGTCCCCGGCTTCCTGCTGATCCCCGGCGGCATGGGCACGGCGGTGCCAGTGATGACCAGCGCCCTGCTGGCCAATGTGGACCGGCACTTCTCAGGCACCGCGTCGGGGGTGCTCAACGCCTGCCGCCAGGCGGCGGGGGCGGCGGGCGTGGCGGTGATGGGCGCGTTGGCGGCCGGCGGACCCGACCGGATCGCGGCGGGGCTCCGGGCGTCCGGGATGATCGCGGCCGCAGTGCTGGTGGGGGCGGCGTGGGTGGCGGCGCGGAGTGGGGGGAAGAGAGTCACTTAAACTCCGCTCATCCCGGCGAATGCCGGGACCCAGATGGAATGGTCCGAGGCGGGTTCCGCTCGCTCAGAGCTCTTCCAATCAGCCCGGCGCCTTGGGATCTGGGTCCCGGCATTCGCCGGGATGAGCGGGTCAAAAAGCCAAAAGAAAAACGCCCGCCCTGGTTTCCGAAGGCGGGCGTCTTCAGATCACCAAGCGCTCAGCGCCTAAACCAGCGCCCCGTGGCAGTGCTTGAACTTCTTGCCCGATCCACACGGGCAGGCGCCGTTGCGGGCGGTATATTCCCAGCCTTCCGGCAACACCGAGACTGGCAGGGCTTCGCGTTGCTGGGGCGACAGGCCCTCGGGCAGGGCGCCGGCCACGGCGACGTTTTCGCCGGTCAGCGGGTCCAGGTGGACCTCGATCAGGCCTTCAGGAGTGTGCAGCGGCTCGGGATCGGCATAGGCGATCTCGACCGTCATCAGCCAGCGGGTGGTGTTGGTCCGCAGGTCGCCCAGCAGCTTCTCGAACAGCGAGAAGGCCTCGGTCTTGTACTCGTTCAGCGGATCGCGCTGGCCGTAGCCGCGCAGCCCGATGACATTGCGCAGGTGGTCCAGGTGCATCAAGTGCTCGCGCCACTGCAGATCGATCATCTGCAGCAGGAAGCTCTTTTCCACCGAGCGCATCTGGTCGGGGGTGATGATCGCCTCGCGCTCGATCGCCCGTTCGTCGGCGGCCTTGGCGATACGCTCGCGCATCTCCTCGTCGCCGATGCCTTCCTCGGCGGCCCAGTCCTTCAGCGGCAGCTCCATGCCGAAGATCGACTGGACGCGCTCGTCCAGGCCTTCGATGTCCCACTGCTCGGCATAGGCCTTGGGCGGCATGTAGCGGGCCACGAAGTCATCGACCACGTCGCGGCGCATCTCGGTGATGATCTCAGAGAGGTCGGTGGCCTCCATGAATTCCTGGCGCTGCTCGAACACGGCCTTGCGCTGGTCGTTGACGACGTCGTCGTACTTCAGGAGGTTCTTGCGGATCTCGTAGTTGCGCTGCTCGACGCGCTTCTGGGCGGTGGCGATGGCGTTGTTCAACCACTTGTGAGTGATCGCCTCGCCTTCCTGGACGCCGAAGGTGCGCATGATCGCGTCCAGCCGCTCGCCGGCGAAGATGCGCAGGAGGTCGTCCTCGCACGACAGGAAGAACTTGCTGTGGCCCGGGTCGCCCTGACGCCCGGTGCGGCCGCGCAGCTGGTTGTCGATGCGGCGGCTTTCGTGGCGCTCGGTGCCTAGCACGAACAGGCCGCCGGCGGCCAGGGCCTGGGCCTTGGCGACGGCGATCTCGGCGTCCAGCTCGGCCTTCTGAGCCAGCTCGTCCTCATGGGCCGGGGTGATCCCAAGCCCCTTCTGCTGCTGCAGCCAATTGGCCAGGCGCATGTCGACATTGCCGCCCAGCTGGATGTCGGTGCCGCGGCCGGCCATGTTGGTGGCGATGGTGACCGCGCCGGGCACGCCAGCGTCGGCGACGATGCCGGCCTCCTGCTCGTGGAAGCGGGCGTTCAGCACCTGGTGCGGGATGCCCTTATGCTTTTTGCCTTCCCATTCCCAGGGATAGACGGCCAGCAGGCGCGACAGCTCCTCGGACTTCTCGATCGACACGGTGCCGACCAGGATCGGCTGGCCGCGGGCGTGGCAGTCGGTGATCTGCTTGAGGATCGAGTCGTTCTTCTCGCGCTCGGTGCGATAGACCTCGTCGTCGTCGTCGATGCGCTGGACCGGGCGGTTGGTCGGGATCTCGCTGACGCCCATCTTGTAGATGTCGTCGAATTCCTGGGCCTCGGTGGCGGCCGTGCCGGTCATGCCGGCCAGCTTGCCGTAGAGGCGGAAATAGTTCTGAATCGTCACCGAGGCCAGGGTCTGGTTCTCGGGCTGGACGTCGGCGCCTTCCTTGGCCTCGATGGCCTGGTGCAGGCCTTCCGAGAGGCGGCGGCCGCTCATCATCCGGCCGGTGAACTCGTCGATCAGAATCACCTCGCCGTCCTTGACGATGTAGTCCTTGTCCAGCGTGTAGAGGATGTTGGCGCGCAGGGCCTGGTTGACGTGGTGCACCACCGAGATGTTGGCGGCGTCATAAAGGCCGGCGGTGTCCTCGGCGAGGTGGCCGCCCTCCATCAGGATCTCTTCGATGCGCTCCTGGCCGTCCTCGGTGAGGATGACCTGTTTCTGCTTCTCGTCGTGATCGTAGTTGGTCTTGTCCTTGATCAGATCCTTCACCAGCAGATCGATGGTCTTGTAGAACTCGCTGCGATCTTCGGTCGGGCCCGAGATGATCAGCGGGGTGCGGGCCTCGTCGATCAGGATCGAGTCGACCTCGTCGACGATCACATAGTGGTGGCCGCGCTGGACCATTTCCTCGACGCTGTAGACGAGGTTGTCGCGCAGGTAGTCGAAGCCGAACTCGTTGTTGGTGCCGTAGGTGATGTCGCTGCGATAGGCGCGCTGGCGCTCGCCCTGGCTCAGGCCGTTGACGATCACGCCATAGCTCAGACCCAGGAAGTTGTGGATCTTGCCCATCCAGTCGGCGTCGCGGCGGGCCAGATAGTCGTTGACCGTGATGACGTGGACGCCCTTGCCCTCGAGGGCGTTCAGATAGGTGGGCAGGGTGGCGACCAGGGTCTTGCCCTCGCCCGTGCGCATTTCCGAGATGCCGCCGCCGTGCAGCACCATGCCGCCCACCATCTGGACGTCGAAGTGACGCATGCCCAGCACGCGCTTGCTGGCCTCGCGCACCACGGCGAAGGCTTCGGGCATCAGGTCTTCCAGGTTCTCGCCCTTGGCCAGGCGGGCCTTGAACTCGTCGGTCTTGGCCTTTAGGGCGTCGTCCGACAGCGCGGCGTATTCCGGCTCCAGCGCATTGATCTTCGCCACGCGGGCGGACATGATCTTGACCTTGCGGTCGTTGGAAGAGCCGAAGAACTTTTTGGCGAAGCCGAGCATGAATACAGGATCCGGAGGTGTGTCTGTGAGGCCGGCGCTAGGGCTTTGGGGCCTTCACTACGGTAAATTCGTGGCATGGAAGCCAGCGGAAACTGGCGTCTAGGGCGCGCGCGGAGACTTAAGCACCGCCCTTGCGGGTGTCAACGCGAGGCGGGGCGGCCTGGTGGCGGTTTGAGCGGCGTTTAATAGGTTCGGGCCTTTTCCGATCCGCATCGCGAAGCTGTTTCCTCTTGGCGGTAATCCGCGCTAGAGCGCTGAAAGCGTTGCAGCCGGAGATCGGCCCCTTATGAATATTGCCAAGCCTCGCGCCTTCGGCGTCGCCGCCGCGATCGCCCTGACCCTGCTGGTCGCCGCCTGCGGCCGCAACAAGGCCGACGAGCGGCCGCCCGAGCCGGGCGACACCGCCGTGGCGCGGGTCGACGGCCATACGGTCTGGGCGTCGGACGTCAAGCGCGAGGCCGTGGCCCAGGGGCTGATCAGCGAGGGCGAGCCGCTGGACATCGGCTCGGACCTGTTCCGCCAGCGTCTGGACGAGGTGGTCGACCAGAAGCTGTTGGCCGCCGAGGCCCTCAAGCAGAAGCTCGACAAGGACCCTGTCGCGCAACGCCGCCTAGCCGCCGCTCGCGAGCGCATCCTGGGCGACATGCTGGTCGAGAACGTCGTCGAGAAGGCGGTCAACGAGAACGCCATCCGCGGCCTCTATGCCGAGCAGCAGAAGCTGTCCAAACGATCGGAAGAGATCCGCGCCCGCCAGATCCTGGTCGGCAGCCAGGCCGACGCCGAGGCGGTCAAGAAGCTGCTCTCGACCGGCGCGTCGTTCGACGCTTTGGCCATGGAGCGCTCCACCGACCCCGCCACCCGCTTCAACGGCGGTGACCTGGGCTATTTCACTGTCGACGTCATGCCGGCCGCCTATGCCGTGGCCCTCAAGGACGCCCAGAAGGGCGCGCTGGTCGGGCCGTTTCAGACCGAGGGCGGCTGGGCCGTGCTGCGCGTCGAGGACAAGCGCCTGGAAGAGCCGATCACGCTCGAGGCCGCCCGTCCGCAGATCGTCCGCTTCCTGACCTATGACCAGGTGCGCGACCTGCTGGAAAAGCTGCGGGGCGCCAGCAAGGTGGAGATGCTGACCAGCAAGCCGCAGGACGTGCCCGGCGCGCCGCAGGAGCCGGCCTCGGCGCCCCCCGCTTCGCTGCAGCCTGGTCCCGGCAATCCGCCTTCCGACCTCGACGCCGCCGCGCCCGCCGCCGCGCCGGCCAAGAAATAATGACCAAGCCCCCCGTTCCCAAGACGACGGCCAAGGCCGTCGCCGCCGCGCCAAAAGCCGCCGCCGCGCCGTCGCCGACCCCGGCCGAGATCGTCGGCCAGGTCGGGGCCAGTGTCGGCCACACCCTGGAGCGGGCGCTCGACCCGCTGACCACGGCCCTCAAGCGCGCCGGCCTGCGCCGCGCCGAGAAGGCCGCCAGCCAGGGCTCGCCCCCCCTTGTGTCCGAGGAGGCGGTTCAGGCCGCCAAGCCCGCCGCCGTCGCGCCGGGCAAGCCGAGCCTGGCCGTCTCGCCCCTCGCCGTGCCGTTCCCGACCATCCCGCCGATCGCCGGGGTCGAGATCGCCACCGGCCGGGCCGGCTTCTACAAGCACGCCCGCGAGGACATGCTGCTGATGCGCTTCGCGGAGGGCACCAGCTGCGCCGGCGTGTTCACCCGCCATGGCGTTGGATCGGCCCCGGTCGACTGGTGCAAGCGCCAACTCGCCGCCACCGGCGGGCAGGACGTGCGGGCCCTGGTGGTCAACGCCGGCTGCGCCAACAGCTTCACCGGCAAGCCGGGCGCCGACGCCGTGCGCCGGGTGGCGACGGCCGTGGGCAAGCGCTTCGACTGCCGCCAGCGCGACGTGATGATGGCCTCGACCGGCGTGATCGGGGTCATACTCGACGACGCCAAGATCATCTCCAACCTGCGCGAGGTGGAGGCCCGCTTCACGCAGGACGCCTGGGCTGGCGCCGCCTCGGCGATCATGACCACCGACACCTTTCCGAAGGGGGCCTACGCCACCGCCCTGATCGACGGGCACGAGGTGCGGATCGCCGGGATCACCAAGGGCTCGGGCATGATCGCGCCCGACATGGCCACCATGCTGGCCTTCGTGGCCACGGACGCCGCCATCGCCCCGGCCGCTTTGCAGACCCTGGTGTCGCTCTACACCCGCACCACCTTCAACTGCGTGACGGTGGACGGCGACCGTTCGACCAACGACACCTTGCTGCTGTTCGCCACTGGCCAGTCGGGCGCGCCGAAGATCCACCGGGCGGGCGACCGCCGCCTGGCCGACTTCCGCGAGAAGCTGGAGGCCGTGCTACTGGACCTGGCCCTGCAGTTGGTCCGCGACGGCGAGGGCGCCAGCAAGTTCGTCAAGATCACCGTCAATGGCGCGGAAAGCCCGCTTTCGGCCCGCAAGATCGCCCGCACCATCGCCGAGAGCCCCTTGGTCAAGACCGCCTTCGCCGGCGAGGACGCCAATTGGGGCCGCATCGCCATGGCCGTCGGCCGCGCCGACGAGCCGATCAACCGAGAGCGCATCAGCATCCGCTTCGGCGACCTCTACGCCGCCCGCGACGGCCTCGTCTCGGCCGACTATGACGAGGCTGCGATGAGCGCCTACGTCAAAAAGGCCGAGTTCGAGGTGTCGGTGGATGTCGGCGTCGGCAAGGGGACGGCCACGGTGTGGACGTGCGATCTGACCAAGCAATATGTGGCGATCAACGGGGACTATCGGTCATAAGGGGGCGATCTATCTTCCGTCTCCCCGGCGAAGGCCGGGGCCCGGATGGAATGGCTTTGAGGCTGACGCCACGGGCTCCGAGCCCCTCCAATCAGTCGCACCGCCATGGGATCTGGGTCCCGGCATTCGCCGGGATGAGCGGATTTAAGTAAGGACAGGCTCATGTCTGAGATCCACCTCCACGACATCGCCGCCGCCTGCCATGCCGCCGGCTACCGCGTCGCCGAGATCGACAATGGCCTCGAAGTCTCCGGCGCCGAGGATGGCGGAGCCTTCTACCTGTTCCCGCAGAACGGTTGGCTGCAGGTGCGCTGCCAGGTGCTCGACGGCGCCGACCTCGACCAGGCCCGCACCCTGGACGCCCTTTTCGAGACCGTGGCCCGCGCCCAGTTCCGCCTGATCGGCTGCCGCTTCGGCTTCGACCCCTTCACCGGCCTGTGGCTGGTCGAGGACCTCTATCCCGGGTTCGAGGCCGAGCGGTTGCCGGCCGTGCTGGAGCAGTTGGCCTTCGTCTGGGGCTCGCTGGAGGGCGTGCTCGACGCGGCGCTCAAGCGGGGCGAGGCGCCCAACGACGACGCGCTGGACGCGGCGTTCGAGCTGGTGGCGGAGGGGCGGCCGAACTGAGGGGGCCGCTTTTCGACCCGGTGCGGACCGATGGTCGATCAGTTCAGAGGTGCGAGGGTAGCGGAGCGCCTGACCCTTTGCACACACGGGTGATCGCTCTCAATAATCTCAGCACGTCTCGGCCGACGCGCTCGCTCGTTTCCGGGGAAAGGGTCGGCCCGAAGTCGGGAAGTGCCTTAACCTCGACTTCGGTCTGATGGGGGAATGGCTGGTCAAGGACGACGGTAAAGACATTGGGGCCGCGTCTTGAATCCACGGCGCCGCTCGCGACTCTGGCGTCCGGACTGATGTTCATTTCGAGTATACGACGGACAGACTCGCCGCCGCGCATCGCGCGAACCTGCCCGGCGCGAACTCCTGGAAAGTCGGACCCACGCGCCGGGGGGGTTAGTACCCCGGACTGGTCACCGAGAAGCTGGCGTTGTTGCCCATGGCCGACGAGACGCCGACCACCGAACGGGCGGCGCCGGTCAGGGACACGGTCGAGCGCGCGCTGATATCGACATTGTTGGACTGGCTGTTGGTGGCGCTCATCGTGCCGCTGCATTGGTTGCAGACATAGCCGCTGACCGCGTTACCCACCGCCGTGGCGCTGGATCCGGCGTCATAGCCGTTGTCGCCGGTGAAGCTGGCGATCACCTCGACGCCGCCGCCGTCATTGACCTGGCTGTTGTCGAGCACCACATCCGGCCCGGTATTGCCGGCCAGGACCGAATTGCCCACGCCATAGGCCGTGGCCTGGGCGCCGCCGAACGCGTAGGAGCTACCCTCGGCCTGGGCCCGGACATAGGCGGTGTTGTACTGGTGGCTGGCCACGTCGAGCAGCGGGCCCTCGTTGGAGGCGTTGAGGTTGTTGCCCGAGGCGGTGGCCGCCGTGGTCGTCAGGTTGCTGTTGCCATAGGCGGTGAACTTTGTGCCCGTGACATTGGCCGCGACGTTGTTCTGGTCTGTGATGACGCGGGCCGCCGACTGGTCGGCCCCGGTCAGGTCAATATTGTTGCCGGCCGCTGTGCCCGCCACGACAGCGATGCCGGCCACATACTGGATGATCGCCCCGCCGTCGGCGGCGACGTCGGCCTGGTTGTTCTGGCTCACCCGCGCGCCCATCGACCCATTGACCAGCAACAGGCCCTGGCTGTTACCGGCCGCCTGGGTGCTTTCGATCACGTCACCGGCCAGGGCGCTCACGGCCTCGATCTGGCTGCGGGCGGTGACCGATCCGTAATTGGTCTGGACCATGAAGGCGCTGAGCGTGCCGCCGGCCGCCAGGGCGGTGCCGCTGTTGCCGACCGCCGTGGTGTTGATGTTGCTGCTGTCGCCCAGCGAGCCCGAGGCGTTGACCACGCCATGGGCCAGCACGGCGCCCTGGTTGTTCTGGTTGGAGGTCAGGCCGCCGTCGGCCCCGTTCAGGGTCATGCCAAAGCTGTTAGCGCCCGCCGTGGTGGTCGCCGTGACGCCTTCGTCAGCCGTGACGACGTTCAACGTCTGCTCGGCGTTGATGGCGTTGAGGTTCAGCTGGTCGTTCGAGCCCTGGCTGGGCAGGGTCTGGCTAGTAGCGACTCCGCCCAGCGCCACGCACATTGGGATCGCTGCGATCATTCCAGCGAGACGGGTCTTCGCGGGTTTGCGCATTGTTGGTTCCCAGGTTGTTGTAGGCGGGCACGAAGGCCCCGGTCGCGCCGACGGTGTTGCCGGCATAGGGGTCGTAGCTCAGGCAGGTCTGCGGACCAGGCATGCCATACAGGTTGGCGCTCATCTCGATCGCCGCCCGCTCGATCAGCGAGCGCACGGCCAGTTGCATGGGCTCCAGCGCGCCGCGACCGGCGGAGATGTCGAAGATGTTGCCATTGAGGAAGTCGAACACCCCGAGGCTGACTTCGCGGCCAACCACCTGTTTCTGGTAGGAGATCACATCGACCACCTCCAGCGTGCGGGTGTTGATCAGGCGCAGGTCCAGCGCGATGTTCATCACGAACACGCGGCGCTTGAAATTGCCCTTCAGGCCGTCGGTGTCCTTGTCGCCGGCATAGGCGTCCACGCCGGCCGAGCGGATGTTGTAGTTCAGCTCCGTGATCCCGCCGGCTACATAGAAGTCCGAGCCCGGGACCTGGCCCGCGAGGATCTTGCGATACTCGGCCGGCGCGTCGGCGCCGGGCTTGGGGTTGTCGGAGATCAGCTTGTTGTTGGCGTATTTCAGCTCATATTCCGACACCGAGGTGTCGAAGCGCTCGACCATCGGCATGCCGGCCTTGGCGAAGGCGGTCATCGCCAGCAGGGACGCGCCCTGGGTGACCTTGCGGCCCGAACCGTCAGACTCCTCCTTGCCGGTATAGTCGGCGATGCGGCCGATGGCGACGCGCGGGGCAACCACCCGGTTGGCGCGGGCATATTGCGCCAGACACACCAGGCCCGCCGTGTAGGGCGTGGGGTTGGCCGTCACCGGCGCCGTGCCGATCGGCGTGGCGTAATTGCCGTTGCCCATGGGGGTGGGCACGCTGCCACAGGCGCTCAGCGCCGCGCAGGCGCTGGCCAGCAGGAGGAGGAGGCGCTTACTGGCCATTGCCCGATGTCCCGACATTCGTTCCGGCGCTGATATTGCCGTTGTTGATCTGGTTGGAATTGACGATCACGGTGTTGTTGTTGCCTTGGGTGACGACCGTCAGATTGTTGCCGATCGCCGTCGAGCTGCCGTAGCCGCCGAGGCCCCCAACCCCGGAATAGCTGTCGAGCGAGCCCGTCGATTGGCCAGAAGAATAGACGCTCTGGTCCGCGCCGGTCAGCATAACGCCATCGACGATGACCCGATTGCCGTTGGCGTCGCGGGTGGAATACTGGACGACGTGGTTTTCGGAGCCGGCCAGACGGCCGTAGCCGGCGTTGAAGGCGGCGGAATTGGTTTCCAAGGTCTGCGCCTGGGCCGCGCCAGCGCCGAGGGGCAGGACGGCCAGGGTCAAAACAGCCGAGCAAAGGCTCAAAGCACCCATGCCACCCGGCAATTTTTTCATGGAAACGACCATCTCAAGCTCCGCGAATGTCGACACGGGGCTGTTAAGCAACCCTCGTGCCAAAATCGGACAACGTTCGACCTAACCCCCAAGGTCTCGCGATTTCGTTAAGGTAAAGCCCGGAGGCGGCCGGAGACCCGAAACTGCGACATTGATGCTGCCCATTGATCTGAAGCGCGCTTTGGAGGACGCTCAACAAAACAAAGATATCGCAGGGAGGATTAAGCTTTGCTGGTTTCTCAGATCCTGAAGGAGAAGGGCGACCTTGTGTTTACCGCCTCGCCCAATGAGACGGTGGGCGCTGCGGCGGCGCTGCTCCACACCCGCAAGGTCGGGGCGATGGTCGTGCTCGAGGAAGACGAGACGATCGCCGGCATTCTCTCCGAGCGCGACATCGTGAGGGTTATCGCCAAGGAGGGCGCCAGCGCCCTGACCCGGGCGATCGCGACCTGCATGACCCGCGACGTGGTCTTCGCCCAGCCCGAGGAGACGGTCGACGCCCTGCTGGAGCGGATGACCGATCGCCGGATCCGCCACCTGCCAGTCTGCAGGGGCCAGCGCCTGGCCGGCATCATCTCGATTGGCGACCTGGTAAAGTACAAGATCCGCGAGACCCAGGCTGAGGCCGACGGCCTCAAGGCCTATATCGCGGCCGGCTGACCACGGCTTCGAAGGGCCACTGGCGCGCCCTCTATATAGAGGGCGCAATATTAGAGAGAAGCCGTGCGCCTCAGCGCTCCGCCTCGCCCAGCAGTTCGGCCCCCGAGCCGCTGACCGCGTCGGCCAGGCTATAGCCTTCCAGCACCTGCGCCGTGGCGTCGCGCGCCCGCAGCAGCGCCTCGCGTAGGGAGCAGGTGGCCAGATCCCGGCAATCCTCGCAGCGGCGGAAGGCCGTGCGGCTGACACAGGGGGCCAGGGCCAGGGGGCCGTCGACCAGCCGGATCACCTCGGCGAAGCTGATGGTCTCTGCGGCGCGGCCCAGTAGATAGCCGCCGAACTTCCCGCGCCGGCTCGTCACCAGGCCCTTGCGCGCCAATGCAAGAAGTATTGCCTCCAGAAACTTGCGCGGCGCATCGGCCCGCACCGCCAGCTCGCCGGCCGTGACCTGGCCGCTCTCGCGGGCCAGTTCGATCATGGCGCGCAGGGCGTAGCGAGCTTTCTGGGACAGCATGGACGCGAAGACTCCTGATTACACGGGTCTATGAAGCCAGGGCGGGGCAGGGCGCAAGCGGCGGCCTGCGGGCGCGGCGCGAAACCATGCACAGATCCGCGCACAGATAAGGGATAGGTGCGATTGATCGGGTCGCTTTTGCGGTTGCGACTCTCCGAAGCGATGGCTAAACACCGCCCTCGCTTCGGGGCTGACGCCCGCCGGACCGATCCAGGGCCTTGCGGCCTTGCATTTGGGAAGGTGGATCGCTAAGTTCTGCGGCCTCAGCCGGCTCGGTGACGAATTTGCGAAGGCCCTGTCTTCAAGGGCTCCGCCACCCCGTCCTTTGTCCTTCGCAACGGCCTCGGCCAGAGCATCGACTGGGAAGGAAACAGTCAGTTGACACGGAGTTTTGCTTTCACTAGAAAGCGCGGCTCCGGAGTAACTGGAAAGAGTTCGCAAGAGCTTTTGAGGTTTCTTTGGACGGTCTCTGAGGGTTTCTTTGAAATTCTTTATTGACTGGATTGGCGCTGTTCTTTAGAAGGGCGCTTCGGATTTCTGGGTTGGTTAGAA
>NZ_JAFCUB010000021.1:0-63935 GCF_049896325.1 Caulobacter sp. DWP3-1-3b2 | reverse complement strand
CGGCCATGTTGTCACCGGCAAGCACGGCTTGCACATTGTCCCGGGCCTCTACGCCAGCGGCGCCGCCGCCGGCCCGCCGTGGCTGGCCCACACGGCCAGCCACGAGGGCATCCACGCCGCCGAGCACATCGCCGGCTACAAGACGCCCGCCGTCCACTCGCCCATCCCCGGCTGCACCTACGCCAACCCGCAGGTCGCCTCGGTGGGCCTGACGGAAGCCGCGGCCAAGGCGGCCGGGATCGAGGTCAAGGCCGGCCGCTTCCCGTTCAAGGTCAATGGCAAGGCCGTGGCGGCCGGCGAGACCGAGGGCTTCGTCAAGACGATCTTCGACGGCAAGACCGGCGCCCTGATCGGCGCCCACATGATCGGCCATGAGGTCACCGAGATGATCCAGGGCTTCGTCACCGCCATCACCCTGGAAGCCACCGAGGAAGACCTTCACGGCATCGTTTATGCTCACCCAACGATGAGCGAGGCCATGCACGAGGCGGCGCTCGACGCCTATGGCAGAGCGCTGCACATCTGATCTGATCCTTCTCCCCTTGCGGGAGAAGGTGGCGGCCGAAGGCCGACGGATCAGGGGTCTCTCAAAAGCCAAACGCCGCGCCCAGCTTTGAAGCCAGGCGCGGCGTTTTCGTTCTTCAACCCTCATCCGTCAGCTTCGCTGACACCTTCTCCCGCAAGGGGAGAAGGGGAAAACTACGGCCGCTTTCGCACCTGGGCGTCGATGCTCAACTCACCCGGCCCGGCGAACGCCAGGTACAGGAACACGAAGCAGAACAGGATCGCCGCCTCGCCGCCGTTCAGGGCCGGCCAGAAGCCCTTGCTGAAATGGGCCAGAAAATACGCCACCGCCATCTGCCCCGACAGGATGAAGGCGACCGGCCGGGTGAACAGGCCGAGCGCCAGCAGCGCGCCGCCGACGATCTCCAGCCAAGCGGCGACCAGCAGCAAGGTCGGCAGCGGATCGGGCGACCCGGGCTGGGCGGCCGGGAAGTGGAACACCTTCATCAGGCCATGCTCCATGAAGAGCAGGGCGGCGATGATCCGAAGCAGGCTAAGCACCCGCGGCGCCCACACGTTCAAGCGTTCCATAATCTTCCCTCCAGCGATTGATGGCGAGGCTGGGGACAGCCGCATGCGCCTGTCCCCAATCGCATTAGAGCTCACGACCTGACTGCGTCAGGTCGTGAGCTCTAATCTTTTGTTTTGACGCATTTTTCTTCACGCGAACCGGAACCACTTCGCTCGAAAAATGCCCTAGGCGGCCTTCGCGTCCTGATCGGCCATCCGCTGGATGGCGACATAGTCGGTCTTGCCACTGCCCAGCACCGGCACTTCCTGCACCTTGAGGATCTTGCGCGGCACGGCCAGTTCCGGCGCGCCGATGCTCTGGGCGTGGGCGACCAGCGAGGTGACAGCGGCGTTCTGGCAGTCGGTGACGAGAACCAGCTTCTCGCCCTTCTTCTTGTCGGGCATCGAGATCACCGCGTGGCGGCCGTCGGGCCAGACCGCGCTGGCGAGGTCCTCAGCGGCGGTCAGGGAGACCATTTCGCCGCCGATCTTGGCGAAGCGCTTCACCCGACCCTTGATGGTGACCCACAGGTCGTCCGTCATGTTCACCACGTCGCCGGTGTCGTGCCAGCCGTCCTCGGGGGCGTCGACGCCGCCGTCCTCGCGCAGATAGCCCGACATGATGTTGGGGCCGCGCACCAGCAGGCGGCCGCCGCCGGCGATCCCCTCAACCGGTTCGATCTTCCACTCCTGACCGGGCAGCAGACCGCCGACCGTGCCCCGGCGGTTGTCCTCGGGCTTGTTGACCGCGATCACCGGCGAGGCCTCGGTCGCCCCGTAACCCTCCAAAACCGGCACGTCACCAAACTTCTCGTTGATGAGGTTGTGGGTCTCTTCGCGAACCTTTTCAGCGCCGCAGACGATGAACCTCAGACCAGAAAGCTCATCGCTGTCCGAGGCGCGGGCATAGTGGTTGAGGAAGGTGTCGGTGGCGAACAGCACCGAGGCGCCGGTGTCCTTGACCAGGGCCGGGATCTGCTTGGTGTGCAGGGGCGAGGGATACTGGAAGGCCTTCATGCCCTTCAACAGCGGCAGGATCACGCCGCCGGTCAGGCCGAAACAGTGGAAGATCGGCAGCGGGTTGAAGAACACCCAGGCCGGGTCCAGCGCGATATGGCTGGCGATCTGCTCGGCGTTCGAGACCAGGTTGGCCTGGCTCAACACCACGCCGCGCGGGGCGCCGAAGCTGCCCGAGGTGAACAACACCACGCCTGGATCCGACGGCTTGGCATGGGCGCGCAGGGTGCGGGGAAAGGCCCCGGCCACGGCGGCGAACAGCTTGTCGCCGGTGCCGATCGTGCCGCGCACGTCTTCCAGATAGGTGATCGTCGCCTTTTCGCCCAGCGCGTCGACGATGTCGTGCAGCTTGCCCAGCTCGATGAATTTGTGGGCCGTGAGCACCCGCTTGACCCCGGCCAGCTCGCAGGCGGCGCGCAGGTTGCGCAGGCCGGCCGTGAAGTTGAGCATGGTCGGCACGCGGCCGAAGGCGTGCAGGGCGAAGAAGGTCACGACCGCCCCGGAGCCTGACGGCAGCAGGATGCCGACATGCTCGCCCGGCTGGGTCATGGCCGCGATCTTTCGGCCCAGGGCAAACGCGGCGCGGATCAGATCGGTATAGCTGAGCGGATTGCGGTCCTGATCTTCCAGGATCGGTTTTCGGGCCCCGTACTTGTCACGGGCGTCCAACAGGGCGTCGAAGAGAGCCTTCTGGCCCGCCTGAGCGTCAAATACGACCGGCATGCCGGCGAAACCTCCCCCAAGCGCGACGTGGCGCGCTCGTCTGATTGAAGCGGGACCCTAGCGATGGAGCCTGGCTTTGCAAAGTCCGGTGACGCGCACGTCACCGCACCGATCCCTCTGAAATGCGATCGACGCCTCGGCGTTCAAGGATTGGCCCTTCAACGCCGGGGTGGCGGATAGGCCATGGGGGCGCGGACCATGTCGTCAATGGCGGCCAGCCAGGGACCGCGCACCGAGTCCGCCTCAAGGTGGAGGGCGTGACGGGCGGTGGGATAGCGGGTTTCGACACAGGCGGGCAGGGCGGCGCAGACAGTGCGTTGCGGGGCGGGCAGAACCTTGGAGTCCTGGCCCGCGTCGAGCATGACGACTGGAACCCGCACGCGCTTGAGATCGCGGCCCACGGCGTCGACCGCGTCGTAGAAGGCCGCGTACCAGGCCAGACTTGGCGCGCCCATCCGCAGGTCGGGATTAGCCAGTTGCCAGGCCTGCTGCACGCCGCCCCGGGCCTTGTCGTGGCTCAGCGCGCCATCGACCCCTGCGTCGCGTTTCCAGCCGGCCTGACCGGGATAGCGGAGGAAGCCGAGCTTCAGGCTCCGGGCCCAGCGCGCGATGCGGATCAGTTCGCTCTTGGGGCGCGGCAGGTCGGCGATGTCGAAATTGGGCGAAGACAGAATCAACGAGTCGGCCCGCAGACCTTCTTCCGCCGCCCGCAGCGCCACCAGCCCGCCGTCGCCGTGTCCCAGCACCGCGAACGGGTCACGCCCGTTCGGCCGGATCACCGCCCTGACCATGGCCTTGGTCGCCGTGACGTCGGGCGCGAAGCTGGTGACATGGCCCAGATCGCGCCAGGGGCTGGCGCGTTCCGAGCCGCCCTGACCCTGGCGTTCCAGCACCCACACCGTATAGCCGCGGGCATTGAGGTCGCGCGCCGTCTCGAACCAGACCTCGGCCGATTCGCCACAGCCCGGCAGGATCAGGATCTGGCCGCGCGGCGCGTTGGGCGTGGTCGAGACGCCGTAGCGCTGCACGCCGTCGTCGCCGACCTTCACATAGCCCCAGGCCCAGCCAGGCGGCGGCTGGAACCGCACCGCCAAGGAGGGCGGCGTGCGGCTCTCGGCGAAGGGCGCGCGGACGGCCTCGTCGCCGCAGGAGACGAGGGGCAGGGCCAGCAGCAGGGCGAGAACTTGGCGACGCATTCCAGGCACTCATTTCGCGCCTTTAGGCCACATGCAAGATCGCATGCTTGATCCGGAGGCCAAGAAGTCCGATCTAGGCACTATGGTCACCTTGATCGACACGTTGAAGGCCCGCGTTCCAGGCGAGCGCGCCCGTCACCCGGAAAAGCAGAACCGCCCCGACACGCCGGTGCTGCGCAAGCCCGACTGGCTGCGCGTGCGCGCGCCCGGGTCCGGTCAGTACAATGAGACCCGTGCTATCGTTCGCGAGCACAAGCTGACCACGGTCTGCGAAGAAGCCGCTTGCCCCAACATTGGCGAATGCTGGAGCCAGAAGCACGCCACCATGATGATCATGGGCGAAATCTGCACCCGCGCCTGCGCCTTCTGCAATGTCGCGACAGGCATGCCCAACCCCCTGGACGCCGACGAGCCGCGCCGCGTGGGCGAAGCCGTGGCCAAGATGGGCCTCAAGCATGTGGTCATCACCTCGGTCGACCGCGACGACCTGGCCGACGGTGGGGCGTTGCATTTCGCCCAGGTGGTGCTGGCAATTCGCGCCGCCGCGCCCGGCACGACCATCGAAATCCTGACCCCCGACTTCCTACGCAAGGACAGGGCCGAGAACGTGGTCATCGATGCCCGTCCGGACGTCTTCAACCACAATCTGGAAACCGTGCCGCGACTCTATCTGAAGATCCGCCCTGGCGCCCGCTACTACAACTCCTTGCGCCTGCTGGAACGGGTCAAGGAGCGCGATCCGAGCCAGTTCACCAAGTCCGGCCTGATGGTGGGGCTGGGCGAGGCCAAGGAGGAGGTCATGCAGGTTATGGACGACATGCGCTCGGCCGGCGTCGATTTCATCACCATCGGCCAATACCTGCAGCCCACCCGCAAGCACGCGCCGATCGACCGCTTCGTGACGCCGGAAGAGTTCCAAGCCTATGAGGCGATCGCCCGGGCCAAGGGCTTCCTGACGGTGTCGTCCAGCCCGCTGACCCGCTCGTCGCACCACGCCGGCGAGGATTTCGCAAAGCTGGCGGCGGCCCGCCGGGCGCTGGACCTCAAGAGCGCCTAGCCTTGCATCGCCATGTCGTCACCCGGGTGCTGCCTTATGCGCCCGAGCAGTTGTTCACCTTGGTCGGCGATGTGGAGTCCTATCCGCAGTTCGTGCCGTGGCTGACCAGCATGCGTACCTGGAACGGCCGGGTGGAAGGCGCGGTCTCGACCGTCGACGCCGAGGCCCAGGTCGGCTTCTCGTTCCTGCGCGAGAAGTTCGCCACCCGCGTGCGGCGCGACGCCGAGGCGCTGAGCGTGGACGTCAGCCTGCTCTATGGGCCGTTCAAGCGGCTATCGAACCAGTGGCGGTTTTCGCCGCATGTCTCTGGAACATCTGTGGAATTCGTCATCGACTTCGCGTTCAAGTCGCGCGTGCTCGATGCGCTGCTGGCGGCCAATCTGGATCGCGCGGCCAATACCCTGATCGGCTGTTTCGAAGCGCGGGCGGCGGCGATCTATGGGGCGAAGAGCTAACCCCGCTTCCCCGCCGTCTCCTCCACCCGCTCCTCGAAGTCGCCGAGGTTGCCGAACAGGTTCTCGACCGCGAACACCAGGCCAAACACCCGGGCGGCGTCGTCAAAGCCGAGCGCGCGGGTCCCGCCGGTTTCGCGCAGGGTCTCGACAGCGGTTTGAAAGGCCTGGTGCGCCTCGGCGAAGGCCAGGCGGTTGGGGCGAGCGCCGCCGACCAACTGCGCCGCGCAGGCGCGCAGGAACCCCGCGCAGGCGCTCAGCATAGCCGCCGACTGCAGGGTCAGGCCCGGAGCGGGCAGGGTCTCGCGCAGAGCCCGGCCGATCTGGGCGCAGTCGTTGCGCAGCCGCCACAGCGTGCGGGGCAGGGCGTCGGTCACCGAATGGTCGCTAAGCTTGCTGGCGTTCTCGCGTTCGGCCTCGGCCATCGCGGTCTGCAGCTTGGCCAGGGCCGCGAGCGTGTCGTCATAGTGGGCGCGGGCGTCGAACTCGGTTTCGCCGCCGCGCAGCTTGCGGGCATAGTGCTCCAGCAAATCGGCCAGCAAACTTGTGACCTTGTCGACGCTCTCCACCACCGACGCGTGGGCCCGGGCGGGGAAGATCAGCAGGGTGGCGGCGATGCCGACCACGCTGCCGACCGTGATCTCGGCCACCCGCAGGAAGGCGGCGACCAGCGGGTCCATGTGGGTGGTCGTGCCGATCAGCATGATTACGGCGGTCACCGGGGCCACCTTGAACGCGGGTCGGACGGCGGCCATGAAGGCCAGCAGGGCCGCCGTGATCGCCAGGATCGGTCCGCCGGCCTCGGGGAAGCGGACGTGGAGCATCGCCGCCCCCGCGCCGACCACGGCCCCGACGGCGGTGCCCATCAGCCGCTCGATCGAGGCGGTGATGGTCGCGCCCAGGCTGGACTGGACGACGATCACGGCGGTGAACACCGCCCAATAGCCCTGCGGCAGGCGCAACAGGGTCGCCAGGGCGTAGGCCGCCAGCACCGCCGCCGACACCCGGACGGCGTGGCGCAGCTCGGTCTGGCGACCGGCCGCCTTGGCCAGGGCGGCGCGAGACAGTCCGAGGCCGACAAACCGCCGCCAATGGCCGGGCGAGTCGCTGGGCGGGTGGTCGGCCATGCTAGGCCACCGCCTCGCGCAGCATCTCCAGCGCCGTGCGCACGGCCGCCAATTGGACGCCTTCGCGGGTCTCGCCCTCGAACAGCTCGTGGCGATGGACGACCGAGCGGTTGGCGCGGGCCACGGCGAAATGCACCGTGCCCACCGGCTTCAGCGGCGAGCCGCCGCCAGGGCCGGCCACGCCGGTGATCGACACGGCGACGTGGCCGTTGCTGGCCTCCAGTGCGCCTTCGGCCATCATTCGCGCCACCACCTCCGACACCGCGCCATGGTCGGCGATTAGGTCGCCCGGCACGCCCAGCATCTCGGACTTGGCGCGGTTGGTGTAGGTGACGAAGCCGCGCTCGAAGACGTCGGAGGCGCCGGAAATGTTGCAGATCGCGCCGGCCACCAGGCCGCCGGTGCAGCTTTCGGCCGTGACCAGCCTCAGGGACCTTTGCCGGGCCTCATCGATCAGCAGGCGGGCCAGAGTCTGGATTTCGAGCGGAAACATGAGGGACTCCTGCGGCTGATGCGGGGACACACTCACACCACGGCCGGTGATCGCGTGGCAATGTCGATGGGGGGAGTGTGTGCCCCGATCTCCGTTCGCAGCCCCTAGGCCGGCGTCTCGACCACGGCGATGGCCTGAGCCGCCAAACCCTCGCCGCGGCCGGTGAAGCCCATGCCTTCGGTGGTGGTCGCCTTGACGCTGACCCGGTCGAGCGGCAGGTCGAGGATCTCGGCCAGGCGCTGACGCATGGCCGCGCGGTGCGGTTTGATCTTCGGCCGCTCGCAGATCAGGGTCACGTCGACATTGATCAAAACCCCACCCCGCGCTCGCACGAGATCCACGGCATGGATCAGGAACTTGTCCGACGACGCGCCCTTCCATTGCGGATCTGTGGGCGGGAAGTGGTCGCCGATGTCGCCTTCGCCGATCGCGCCGAGGATGGCGTCGGTCAGGGCGTGCAGGCCGGCGTCGGCGTCGGAATGACCGATCAGGGTCTCGTCGTGAGCGATCTCGACGCCGCACAGCCACACGGATTGGCCCGGCCCCCAGCGATGGGCGTCGAAGCCCTGGCCCATGCGGGTGATGCGCGCGGCGCCCGCCAACAGCTCGGCCATGGCGAAGTCCTCCGGATAGGTCAGTTTCATCAGCATTGGGTCGCCGGGGATCGCGACCACGCGCCCGCCGTCGGCCTCGACCACCTGAGCATCGTCGGTCGGTTCGCTCGGTCCGGACCATGCCGTATAGGCTTTCACCAGACGTTCCCGGCGGAAGGCCTGGGGAGTCTGGGCGCGCCAAAGGTTGTCACGCGGTTTCGTGACAAGACCAGCGTCGAGCGCCGCGCTTTTCAGCGTATCGGCCACCGGCAAGGCTGGAATCGCGCCGTCGGCGGTCGCGACGGCGGTGAGGAGCGCGGCGATTGTTGCGGCGCCGAGGAAGGGACGGGCGGCGTCGTGGATCAGGACGGGCTCATCGGCCGGGCGGTCGGCCAACAGGGCCAGCCCGGCTTGGACGGAAAGGGCGCGCGTCGCGCCGCCGGCCGTCGTCGTCCAACCTGAAAGGCCGTGTAACGCATCACTCAAAGCTTCGCGCGCGCCCGGATCGGCCACGATCACAAGGCTTTGCGCACCCGCGTTCAGCAACGCTTGGGCCGACCAACGCAACACGGGCTTGCCCGCCACGATACGCCACTGTTTGGCTTGGCCGGGGCCGGCGCGGGTCCCGGAGCCAGCGGCGACGATGACGGCGGAGAAGGTCATTGTGGCTGTTTAGCCGCATGCGGAAACTTGTCCAGCGATGTGGGCTTTACTGCGCCGCACAATATGCCTAAAAACAGTGCGGTGGGGATGCGTATAAAATGAGCAACACTCTCGCGGTCGGCAAGGTCGAGGTACCCGGACGCGTATGGATCGCGCCGATGACGGGTGTCTCGGATCTGCCTTTCAGGGAAACCGCCACCCGCCTCGGCGCGGCCTATGTGGCGACGGAAATGGTCGCCTGCGCGGAATTCGCGAGAGGTCGGCCCGACGCCGTGCGCCGCGCGGCGGTAGGTAAGGGCCTGCCGCTGATGGTCGTCCAACTGGTTGGCCGTGACCCCGTCTTCATGGGCCAGGGCGCGCGGTTGGCCGCCGACGCCGGCGCCCAGATCATCGACCTCAATTTCGGCTGTCCCTCCAAACAGGTCACCGGCGGCGTCGCCTCGGGCTCGGCCCTGATGCGCGAGCCCGACCTGGCCGAGGCCCTGGTGGCCGCCGCCGTTAAGGCCGTGGACGTGCCAGTTACCGTCAAGATGCGCCTGGGCTGGGATGACCACAGCCGCAACGCCGCCGACATCGCCCGCCGGGCGGTGGACGCCGGCGCCCAGGCCATCACCGTTCACGGGCGCACCCGCTGCCAGTTCTACAAGGGCGAGGCCGACTGGCAGGCTGTCGCGGCGGTCAAGGCTGCGGTCGGCGTGCCGGTGCTGGTCAATGGCGACATCGTCGACGGCGACACCGCCCGCCGGGCGCTCGAACAGTCCGGCGCCGACGGCGTGATGATCGGGCGCGGCGTTTATGGCCGTCCGTGGATCGCCCAGGCCATCGAGGCGGCCTTGCGCGGCGAAGGCTTCCGCGAACCGGATGCTGACGAGCGCCTGGCCATCGCCGTCACCCATTTCCGCCGCAGCCTGGACTTCTACGGCCAGAGCGTCGGCCTGAAGATGTTCCGCAAGCACCTTGCCTCCTACATCGAGGCCGCGCCGTGGCCCGACAGCGAGGAAGCGCGCCGGATCGCCCGCTCGGCCCTGTGCCGGCTGGAAGATCCCGCCGCGATCGAGGATGGCCTGGCCAACCTGTGGCTGGGCGACCGGAGGCTCGCCGCATGACCGATCATGCCCGCGTCGTCCCCACCAAGATCGCCGACAGCCTGAAGATCGCGGCCTTCGACCTCAGCCCCGAACCCGCCTTGGTCGTCGACCGGGAAGGCGCCTTGGTGGCGGTCAACGAGGCCGCCGAGGCGCTGTTTGGCCAAGGCCTGTCGCTGCTGGCCCGCGGCCGGTTCCGCGCCGCCCTGCCGCCGGGCTCGGTGCTGGTCTCGATGATGGACCGCGCCCTGTTCGAAGAGGCGCTGGTCCGCGAGCACGGCGTCGAGGTCAACCTGTTCGGCCAGCCGCCGTTCGAGGCGGACGGCGCCGCTGCGCCGCTGGGCGACGGCTCGGTGATGCTGACCCTGCACGTCAAGGGCGTGCTCGGGGTCGAGCGGGCCTCGGACGCCGCGGGTTTGCGCTCGGTCGTCGGCCTGGGTCGCATGCTGGCCCACGAGATCAAGAACCCCCTGGCCGGCATTCGCGGCGCGGCCCAACTGCTGAAGACCGGCGCCAGCGCCGCCGACCAGCCCCTGGCCCAGCTGATCGTCGACGAGACTGACCGCATCCGCCGCCTGGTCGATCGCATGGAGGCCTTCTCCGACGAGGTTCCCAGCCCCCGCGAGGCCGTCAATATCCACCAGGTTCTGGACCGCGTCCGCGCCCTGGTCGTCAACGGCGTCGCCGACGGCTTGGCGCTGGAGGAATATTATGATCCGTCGCTGCCGGATGTCTGGGGCGACGAGGACCACCTGATCCAGGTATTCCTGAACCTGGTCAAGAACGCCGCCGAAGCCGCCCACATGCGCGGCGACGGCCTGGGCATCCTGTCGATCCAGACCGCCTGGCGTCCCGGCGTCCGGGTGCGCGGCGCCGACGGCAAGGCCTCGGCGGGCGCGCCGATCGAAATCCGCGTCCAGGACAACGGTCCCGGTGTGCCCGACAGCCTGCGCGACCACCTGTTCCAGCCGTTCGTCACAACCAAGGCCAACGGCACGGGCCTGGGCCTGGCGCTGGTCACCAAGCTGGTGACCAGCCACGGCGGACTGATCGATTTCGAATCCGAGCCCGGCCGCACGGTGTTCCGCGTGCTGCTGCCCATGGCCACCGGAAAGCTTGCTTCCTCCACTGGAGACGCCCACGCATGAACGCCGCCAGCAAGAAAATCCTGATCGCCGACGACGACAGCTCGGTGCGTCTGGTGCTCAGCCAGGCCTTCACCCGGCTGGGCTATCAGGTCCGGGCGACGGGCAACGCCACCACGTTGCTGAAATGGGTGATGGACGGCGAGGGCGACCTGATCGTCACCGACGTGATGATGCCCGACGAGAACGTGTTCGACGTTCTGCCGCGCATCCGCAAGGAACGGCCCAAGCTGCCGATCATCGTGATGAGCGCCCAGAACACCCTGCTGACGGCGGTCAACGCCGCCGACGCGGGCGCGTTCGAATACATCTCCAAGCCCTTCGATCTGGACGACGTCACGTCCGCCGCCCGCCGCGCCCTGTCGCGTCCGGCCGACGCGGAGGCCTCCAAGGCCCAGGCCCGGGCCATGCGCGACGAGCGCCTGCCGCTGATCGGCCGCTCGGCCCCGATGCAGGAGGTCTATCGCACGATCGCCCGGCTGGTCGGCGCCGATCTGACGGTGCTGATTCTCGGCGAAAGCGGCACAGGCAAGGAACTGGTGGCCCGCGCCCTGCACGAACTGGGTCGCCGCCGCGACGGCAAGTTCGTGGTCATCAACCTGGCCGCCGTGCCGCGCGAGCGGGTCGAGACCGAACTTTTCGGACGCGGCGAGGGCGACCAGGGCCGGCTGATCGAGGCCGATGGCGGCACGCTGTTCCTCGACGAGATCGGCGACATGCCGCTGGACGCCCAGACACGCCTGCTGCGGGTGATCGACGGCACTGAGCCGGTGCTCAACCCCAAGACCGGCCGTCGGCCCAATGTACGGATCATCGCCGCCACCAACCGAGACCTGCGCGGCCTGATCCAACAGGGGCTTTTCCGGGAAGACTTGTTCTTCCGCCTCAACGTGGCCCCCGTGCGCCTGCCGCCGCTGCGCGACCGCACCGAGGACATTCCGGACCTGGCCCGCACCTTCCTGCTGCGCGCCGCCCGCGAGGGGCTGCCCTCCAAGACCATCGACTCCAGCGCCCTGGACCGCATGAAGACCCACGCCTGGCCGGGCAATGTGCGCGAGCTGGAAAACCTGATCCGCCGGATGTGCGCCCTCTATGCCGAGGAGCTGATCACCGCCCGCATCGTCGATCGCGAGCTGCAGGATCACACCCCCACCGCCCATGCCGACGAGGGCCCCGTCACCCTGGCCAGCCTGGTGGAGCGCCACCTGTCGTCGCACTTCGCCGATCAGCCGGATGGCGTGCCGGCGGCCGGGCTATATGACCGCGTGCTGCAGGAGGTCGAACGACCGCTGATCCAGCTGACCCTGTCGGCCACGCGCGGCAACCAAGTGCGCGCCGCGGAAATCCTCGGCCTCAACCGCAACACTCTGCGCAAGAAGATCCAGGATTTGGGCGTCGAGATGACGCGCGGGCGGCGATAGGCGCGCGTCACCCGCGTAATTCCGCGGAAAGCCGCTCTATCTGAAGCTTAATTGGCACATACCTGTTGAGTTTGGGGCACACCTCCCCTTAAACTTGTTGAATGGCGTCCGTTCCATCCGTGCTGGAGTTCGAAGGACCGCCGACCCGGTTCAGCCGGGCCTGGTGGCGCGAGCTGCTGCGATCGCGCTTTACGCTCGGCGGGGCCTACGGGCTGGCCGTCGCCCTGACCGCAACAGCGGTGGGGCTGGCCTCGTCGCCGCCGACCACCGGGCCGATCGGACCGGCCACCACGGTCATCCTGGCGGTGCTGGGCTTCAACCTCGCCTTGATCCTCTGCGTGGCCGGCATTGTCGGCTGGCGGCTCCTGGACCTGGTTGATGCGCGAGCCAGCGACGCTGGCGCGCGATTGCATCTGCGCTTCGTCGGCCTGTTCTCCGTCGCGGCCGTCGCCCCGGCCGTCATCGTGGCCCTGTTCTTCGGCGTGCTGGTCAACCGCGGCGTCGACGCCTGGTTCAGCCAGCGCGTGCGCACGGTGGTCGAAAACTCCGCCACCGTGGCCCGCTCCTATGTCGCCGAGCAGATCACCTATATCAGCCAGCATGTCGGGCCGATGGCCGGCACGCTGAACGAGGCGGCGCCGACCCTGGCCGACTCGCCTGTCGCCTTCGGCCACTTCCTGCGCAGCCTGGCGGACGACAACGGCTTCTCGGCCGCCTATGTGCTGGACCGCGACGGCCGCATCCTGGCGCGCGCCGAGAGCGATGACGCGCCGCCGTTCCTGGCCCCGCCACCGTCGAGCTTCAAATGGACGGACACCGGCGAGATCACCTCACAGCGCTTTGTCACGGAGGATCTGTTCCGGGCGCTTTACCGCCTCAAGGGCTTTCCCGACGCCTATCTCTACGTGGCCCGGCCGATCGACAAGGGCATCCTGGCCCACCTGATCGAGTCCGAGGAGTCGCTGATTTCCTATCGCGAGGCGGCGAAGAACCAGGATCGCATCCAGGTGATCTTCGGGCTCAGCTATATCGAGACCGCGCTTTTGGTCCTGGTCGCCGCCGTCTGGGTCGGCATCGCGGCCGCCAACTCGATCGCGGCCCCGGTTTCCGGCCTGGTACAGGCCGCTGGACGGGTGTCGGCGGGGGATCTGGACGCCCGGGTCGATGTCGAGATCGGGCCCGAGGAAATCCGCGCCCTGTCCGTGGCCTTCAACATGATGACCACTGACCTGCAGGCGCAGCAGGCGGCGCTGCGCGTCGCCAGCCTGGACGCCGAGTCGCGCCGGCAGTTCATCGAGACCGTGCTTTCAGGCGTCAGCGCCGGCGTGGTGGGCCTGGACGCCGAGGGGCGGATCACCGCCTTGAACCGCCGGGCCGGCGACCTTCTGGCGCTCGACGACAGCGCCGTGGGCCAATCCCTGGCCGAGGTTGCGGCGGAGCTGGAGCCGGTCGTGCAGGAGATCAGCGGGGGGCGCCCCAATGCCGAGGTCGAGATCGACGTGATCCGCGGCGGTGAGACCCGACGCCTGCGCTTCCGGGGGGCCGGCCACGCGGCCGAGAGCCTGGTGCTGACCTTCGACGACATCACCCGCCTGGTGGCCGCCCAACGCAACGCCGCGTGGAAGGACGTGGCCCGGCGCATCGCCCACGAGATCAAGAACCCGCTGACCCCGATCCAGCTGTCAGCCGAGCGCATTCGCCGCAAGTATCGCAAGGACATCACCAGCGATCTCGAGACCTTCGACCGCTGCACCGAGACCATCATCCGTCAGGTCGGTGACATCGGCAGGATGGTCGACGAGTTTTCGGCCTTCGCCCGCATGCCGGCCCCGCGCTTCGCGCCGGCCAATCTGGCCGAGATGCTGCGCCAGGCGGTGTTCGCCCAGCGCATCGTCGATAACGAGACCGACGTGATGATCGAGGAGCCGGGCGAGGACGTCTGGATCAGCTGCGACGCGCGGATGGTGGGTCAGGCCCTGACCAACATTCTCAAGAACGCCGGCGAGGCGGTTGGGGCGCGTCGTCTGGTGACGCCAGAGCCGGGCGGGCGGATCGTCGCCAGCCTGATCTCCGATGACGAGCATCTCTGCCTGGTGGTCGAGGACAACGGCGTGGGCCTGCCGGCCCGCGACCGCGATCGGCTGACCGAACCCTATGTCACGACCCGCGAGAAGGGCACAGGCCTTGGCCTGGCGATCGTCAAGCGGATCATGGAGGACCACGAGGGTGAGCTGGTCCTGACCGACGCGCTGCATGGAACCGGCGCCCGGGTCATACTGAGGTTCCCCACCACCGCGCGGCTCGCCGCCGCCAACGCACTGAGTGGCGTAGAGGAGATGATATGAGCGCTGACGTGCTTGTGGTCGACGACGAGGTCGATATCCGCGAACTGGTGGCCGGCATTCTCGAGGACGAGGGCTACGCCGTCCGCGTGGCCGCTGACAGCGACCAGGCCCTGGCCGCGCTACGGGCTCGCAAACCCGCTCTGCTGGTGCTCGACATCTGGATGCAGGGCGGGGGCATGGACGGGCTGGAACTGCTCGACATGGTCAAGGGCCTGGATCCCGACCTGCCGGTGATCATGATCTCGGGTCACGGCAACATCGAGACCGCCGTCAGCGCCATCAAGCGCGGCGCCTATGAGTTCCTGGAAAAGCCGTTCAAGTCCGACCGCCTGTTGCTGGTGGTGGAGCGGGCGCTGGAGGCGGCCAACCTCAAGCGCGAGAACCGCCGTCTGCGGGTGCAGAGCTTCAGCTCCGATGGCCTGATGGGCAAGTCGACGGCGGCCCAGGCCCTGCGCCAGCTGATCGCCAAGGTCGCCCCGGCCAACAGCCGGGTGCTGGTCTCGGGCCCGCCCGGCTCCGGCAAGGAGCTGGTGGCGCGGTTGATCCACGGCTCCAGCGCGCGACTACGCAACGAGTTCGTGGCGGTCAGCGCCGCGGGCATGGCGCCCGAACGTCTCGACGTCGAGCTGTTCGGCGAGGAAGGCGAGGGCGGTCGGCCGCGCAAGATCGGCGTGTTCGAGCGAGCCCACGGCGGAACGCTCTATCTCGACGAGGTGGCCGACATGCCGCGCGAGACCCAGAGCCGCATCCTGCGGGTGCTGGTCGAGCAGCGCTTCCGCCGGGTCGGCGGCGACACCGACGTGCAGGTGGATGTGCGGGTCATTTCATCGACCTCCCGCGAGCTGCGCGAGGAGATCGCCGCCGGACGGTTCCGCGAGGACCTGTTCCACCGCCTGAACGTGGTGCCGGTGCGCGTGCCGGGTCTATCGGAGCGTCGCGAAGACATCCCCGAGCTGATCGCCTATTTCGTCGAGCGCATCGCCGAGGCCACCGGCATGCAACGTCGCAAGCTGGGCGAGGACGCCCTGGCGACCCTGCAGGTCCAGGCCTGGCCGGGCAATGTCCGCCAGCTGCGCAACAATGTCGAGCGCATGCTGATCCTGGCGTCAGGCGAGCCGGGCGACCTGATCACCGCCGAGATGCTCAACACCCACGAGCAGCCGACGGGCGGCAATGCCGGGGCCATCGGGGCCGAGCGGATCATCGCCCTGCCGCTGCGCGAGGCCCGCGAGCTATTCGAGAGGGAATATCTGAACGCCCAGATCCTGCGGTTCGGCGGCAATATCTCGCGGACCGCCAACTTCATCGGCATGGAGCGCTCGGCCCTGCACCGGAAACTCAAATCTCTCGGTGTCGCGGGCGCACGGGTGGAAGAGGAAGAATAGGGCAGATGTCGCGCTTCGCCTATGTCAATGGCCGGTTCGTGCGTCACGGCGAGGCCGTCGTGCATATCGAGGATCGCGGCTATCAGCTGGCCGACGGCGTCTACGAGGTGTGGGCGGTGTTCGGCGGCAAGCTGGCCGACGCGGCGGGCCATTTCACCCGTCTCTGGCGCAGCCTGGACGCGCTTCAGATCTCCCGTCCGATGAGCGAGGCGGCCCTGACCGTCGTGCTGCGCGAGGCTATCCGCCGCAACCGGGTGGTCGAGGGCATGGTCTATCTGCAGGTCAGTCGCGGCGTCGCCTCGCGCGACCACGCCTTCCCCAATCCCGCCGTGCCGCCGGCCGTGGTGATCACCGCCAAGCGCGTCGACCGCGTGGCGGCCGAGGCCAAGGCCGCCAAAGGCCAGTCGGTGGTCACCGTCGCCGAGAACCGCTGGGGCCGCTGTGACATCAAGTCGATCGGACTGCTGCCCAACGCCCTGGCCAAGCAGGCGGCCCGCGAGCGTGGCGCGGTCGAGGCCTGGTTCGTCGACGAGCTGGGCCTGGTGACCGAGGGGGCCTCATCCAACGCCTGGATCGTCGACGCCGAGGGCCGCCTGCGGACCCGCGACACCCAGGCCAACATCCTGCGCGGGATCACCAGATCGACCCTGCTGGAGGTGATCGCCGACGCGGGCCTGCCGATCGCAGAGCAGCCGTTCACGGTGGAAGAGGCCAAGGCCGCCCGCGAGGCGTTCATCACCGGCGCTGGCACGCTTGTCCTGCCGATCGTCAGCGTCGATGGCGCGCAAATTGGCGATGGAAAGCCCGGCCCCATAGCAACGCGGTTGCGGCGTCTCTATATCGAGCGCGCCAAGGCTGCGGCGATCTAGATTTGAAATCTAGCTTTCGGGGCGTTAGCGCGCTTTCTTCGCGGATTGGTCATACCAACCGGCGAAAAATGCTCTAGTCTGAACTTGTTTGTGTGGGGGGCGCTTTGCCCTCCGAAACAATAAGAGGGGAATCCCCATGTCGACCGAGAAAAAACAAAACCTTCAAGACACGTTCCTGAACAGCGTGCGCAAGTCTAAGACGCCGCTGACCATCTTCCTGGTGAACGGCGTGAAGCTGCAGGGCGTTGTCAGCTGGTTCGATAACTTCTGCGTTCTGCTCCGCCGCGATGGCCAGTCTCAACTGGTTTACAAGCACGCCATTTCGACAATCATGCCGGCCCAGCCCGTGCAATTGTACGAGCCGAGCGCTGATCAAGACGACTGATACCCGGAGCGTGGCCCGCCGCGCTCCAATATTTGATTTAGGACCGTTTGACCAAATCCACCACCAAATCCATCGACCACGCGACGCCTGTCCTCAGGGCGTTCGTCATCCATCCCGTGCGTCCGACGCGCGGCCAGTCGGCTCTCGAGGCGCGCGATCCGAACGTGCGCCTCGAGGAGGCCGTCGGCCTGGCGCTGGCGCTGGACCTCAACGTCGTCGAGACGATGATCGCGCCCCTGCGCCTGGTCACCCCCGCCACCCTGTTCGGCAAGGGCAAGATCGAGGAGTTCGCGGCGATCTGCGAGGTCGAGAAGATCGACGTTGCGGTGTTCGACGACCAGCTGACACCCGTCCAGCAACGCAATCTGGAGCGGTCGCTCAACGTCAAGGTCGTGGACCGCACGGGCCTGATCCTCGAGATCTTCGCCCGCCGGGCGCGCACCCGCGAGGGCAAGCTGCAGGTCGAACTGGCCCGGCTGGACTACGAGCGCTCGCGCCTGGTCCGCACCTGGACCCACCTTGAGCGCCAGCGCGGCGGCACCGGCAACACCGGCGGCCCCGGCGAGACCCAGATCGAGCTCGACCGTCGTCTGATCAAGGACAACATCATCAAGCTGAAGCGCGAGCTGGACGAGGTGCGTCGCACCCGCACCCTGCACCGCTCTCAGCGCAAGAAGGTCCCGTATCCGACCGTAGCCCTGGTTGGTTACACCAACGCCGGCAAGTCGACCCTGTTCAACCGCTTGACCCATGCCACCGTCGTGGCCGAGGACATGCTGTTCGCGACGCTGGATCCCACCCTGCGCAACGTCAAGCTTCCCGACGGCCGGCCGGCGATCCTCTCCGACACCGTCGGTTTCATCTCAGACCTGCCGCATGAGCTGGTCGAAGCCTTCCGCGCCACCCTTGAGGAGGTGCAGCAGGCCGACGTGGTTCTGCACGTGCGCGATGTGGCTAGTCCCGACACCGACGCCCAGGCCCGCGACGTCCAGGCGGTGCTGGCCGAGCTGAAAGTCACGGCCGAGGACGGCAAGACCATCATCGAGGTCTGGAACAAGATCGACCTGGTCGACGGCGAGTCTCGCGAGATCCTCGATGGCCAGGCGCGCCGCGTCGGCGCTTCGGCGGTTTCGGCCGTCACCGGGGAAGGCTGCGCCGAACTGCTCAAGCGGATCGGAACCCTGATCGACGACACGCCGCCCGTCGCGGTGCGACTGGCGGCGGCGGACGGCGAAGCCCTGGCCTGGATCTATCGCAATGGCCGGGTCGAGAGCCGCGAGGACGAGTCTGAGGGTGGCGTGCGCCTGATCGCGCGTCTCGACGCCCAGGCCCTGGGTCGTTTCGAGCGTCAGTTTCCCGACGTCTGGATCATGGCCACCAGCGACTAATCGCCGAACGCCGTTCTTCCGGGGCTTGCCTGTCTCGCGGTCTCGGTGAAAGCTCTGCGCTTTGCAATCGAGAGGCGAGTCATGAGCACGAATTGGGATGGGGTGTCGGTGCCGGATGCGGCGACCGTGGTGGTCAAGAAGATCGAGGGTTTCGTCGCCCACCCCTATGACGACAACGGCGCGATCGCCGGGGGCACCTGGACGATAGGCTATGGCTCTATCCGGGACGGCGCCAACAAGCCGGTGACGCCCACCACCCCGAACATCACCGAGGCCCAGGCGGTCAAGCTGCTGCTGCGCGACATGACGGGCGCGGCCAAGGACGTTCACAATCGGGTCAAGGTGGATCTGCTGGTCTGGGAGGCTGCGGGCCTGATCTCCTGGACCTATAATCTGGGCGGCGGCAATCTCGGGGCCTCGACCATGCTGCGCAAGATCAACGCCGGCGACAAGGCCGCCGTGCCGCTGGAAATGCGCAAATGGATCAACCAGGAGGGCAAGCCCTTGGTCGGCCTGCTGCGTCGCCGCTGGGCAGAGGCGGCGATCTTCCTGGGCAAGGATCCGGTCAACGCCATCGTCCGCGCCTGGCGCGAGATCGACTCGCTGGACGACTGGCCGGCGTTCTGATCCATGCTCCCGCGAGTCGGGCTTGCAAAAGATTACGCTTGTGATCTTTAGAGTCTGTGTCGCGTGGGAGGATAGGCGTTGATCGTTGAAGGCAAGGCCTGGGGCTCGACGCCGCCGCCGAAGCGCGGCTGGGTGTTGTTTCGCTGGCTGGTGGTGGGTCTGTTGCTAGCCATTCCGCTGGTGTTGGGCGGCTTGGCCCTGAAGGATCATTTCGACCAGGCCAAGGCTCGGCCGATCCTGCAAGCCGATTGGGGGGCCGTCCATCACGCCCTGACCGCCAGGCTGCGTCAGGCGGGACCGATCGAGGTCGGGCAGGTCTGGGCCACCCATGATCGCCAGCTGTGCGGCGTGGTCAACGGCAAGAGCAGCTTCGGCGGCAAGACCGGCATGGTCCGGTTCTACGCCGTTGATCGCCAGCCGGTCCTGAAGTTCGAGGCCGGCGTAACGGGCTTCGAAGAGGCCTTCGAGCCCTGCATGAAGGACCACTGGCTGGTGGTGAAGGAAGGCTCGCAGGAGACCGGCTTTTGCGCGACCAAGGAAGGCGACAAGGTCTGCAATCGGATCAGGTTCTAGGACGCGGAGCTCCAGCTCATCCGCGCGTGGCCTTCTCCGCCGCCTTGGCCGCGTCCCACAACCCGTCCATCTCCGCCAGGTCCGACTGATCCGGCGCGCGGCCATCCTTGGCCAGCTCGGCCTCGATGAATCCAAAGCGGCGGACAAACTTGGCGTTGGTGGCGCGCAGGGCGTCCTCGGGCTCGATGTCCAGCTTGCGGGCCAGGTTGGCGATGACGAACAGGATGTCGCCCAGTTCCTCGCGGGCCTTGGCCTTGTCGCCGGCGGCGATCTCGACCTTCAGCTCGGCGACCTCTTCGGCCAGCTTGTCGAGCACCTCGTCGGTGGACGGCCAGTCGAAACCGACGCGAGCGGCGCGCTTGGTCAGCTTCACGGCTCGGGTCAGGGCAGGGAGCCCGGCTGGCACGTCGTCCAGCACGCCACCCTTGGCCTTGGCCTGGCGCTCCTGGGCCTTCAAAGCCTCCCAGCCGGCGTTCTGGTCGGCCTTGTCGGCATAGGCATGGTCGCCGAAGACGTGGGGGTGTCGGCGGATCATCTTGTCATTGATCGCCGTGGCCACGCCGGCCAGGTCGAAGGCGCCTTGCTCCTGGGCCATGCGCGAGTGGAACACCACCTGTAGCAGCAGGTCGCCCAGCTCTTCCTTCAGGTCGGCCAAGTCGCCGCGCTCGATGGCGTCGGCCACCTCATAGGCTTCTTCCACCGTATAGGGCGCGACGGTGGCGAAGGTCTGCTCCTGGTCCCACGGACAGCCGCCGTCGGGATCGCGCAGCTTGGCCATGATGTCGATCAGGGTGAAGAGCGGGTGCCCCTGATCCCGCGGCGAGTCATTCAGCGGCGGGCTTGGGCGCGAGGAGGGGTGAGACATGCGGTTCCGGGCTCGGGCTGGGGAGGGGCTCGGCCGCGTCCCGTTCGTCGAGCTGACGGCGGATCTCGGCATGGGCGGTCGCGTCCAGGCGATAGCGCAGGATGATCGCGCACACCAGCAGGGCCAGCACCGCCGGCACGAAGCCAAAGAGACCGATGAGCGCCGCATCGCCTTGGGCGCTGGGAGCCTTGGGGTCGAACCCGAGTTGGGCCAGCAACAGGAACACGCCGATCGCCAGGGCGTGGCCCAGCTTCACGGTGCCGTTGACGACGGCGTAGAGCAGGCCCGTGCGGTCGACGCCGCTGGCCAGCCGCTCCTCGTCGCCGATGTCGGCCATCATCGAACGCACCAGCAGCGGCGCGGCCGAATAGGGCAGGCCGGCCAGGATCAGCGACACCACGCCGATCACGCTGAAGCCGCGGGGGATGAACACCGAAGCCACCTGGAAGACGGCGTAGACCACGGCGGCGATGGCCAGGGCTCGGTGCTTGCCAAGCCTCTTGGCGACGGCCGGCCAGATCGGCGAGCCACCCAAGGCGGCGACGAAATAGACCAGCAGCATGATGCCGGCCGTCGCCTTGTCGAACCCCTTGATGCGCTCAAAGAAGAAGAAGAACAGCGCGCCGCTGATACCGGGCGCCAAGCCCATCAGCAGGTCGGCGAGCAGCAGTTTCTGCACCGACGGGCGCTTGATCAGGCCCAGATACTGCTTGAAGCCGGCCTCGTGCTTGACCGGCGGAACGTTCTTCTCGCCGACCACGGTCATGGCCAGCACGAAGGTCAGGGGCAGCAGGACAATGATGAACCAGCCCATGGCATGGATGCCGGCCGCATGGTCGCCCTTGAAGGCGATCGCCAGCAGTGGCGGCAACAGCAGCACCAGGATCATGCCGACCACATTGCCGGCGCTCCACCAACCATAGACTCGCGAGCGTTGCTGATAGTCGGGCGACAGCACCGCGCCCCAGGCGGTGTGCGACAGCACGGCCATGGAATAGCCGAGATAGCAGACCAGCAGGCTAAGCCACAGATAGAGCGGCCCGACCCCCGGCTTGGCCATGAACAGAGCGAAGGCGGCGATCATCAGCACCGGCGCGCCGGCCGCCAGCCAGGGCCTGAAGCGCCCGATGCGCGTGCGCGTGCGGTCCATCATCCCGCCAAGGATCGGGTCCAGGATGATGTCGGCCAGCCGCACCAGCAGGAAGGCCGAGCCCACCACCGACAGCGATAGGCCAAGCTCGCTGACATAGTATTCGGGCAGGTAGACCACCAGCGGCAGGCCCAGGGCCGCCAGCGGCAGGCAGGGCGCGGCGAAGGCCGCCAGGGTCCAGGATGAGCGCCGTCCGGTCATGCTTCCTCGCCACGCAGCGGGTTTGGCCCCGCGTTTATGATCGCCGATCAGACGCCGTGTCGGCGCCCCTGGCAAGTCGCGTGTGAAACGGGCGTTTCAGCGCACTTCACCGAACTGATCCTTGGAAAGACGCACGGCCGGCCTGTCGAAGGCTGTCTCTGCGTCCCGCCATGTTCCGCCATAGCGCGACCAGCGGATGTCGCCTTCGTGCCAGTCATAGGCGATCGGCGTGCGCCCGCCGGCCGGATCGACATCCTCGCCGGAGATGGGTCTTAGCCCCGCGTGTCGTCGGCCGCGGGCTTGCGGGCGAGGCTGAACATCAACCAGCCCAGCAGGGCCGACAGGATGGAGCCGGCCAGCACGCCGATCTTGGTCTCGTCCTGCAGGAGGGGGGTCTTGAAGGCCAGGTTGTTGATGAACAGGCTCATGGTGAAGCCGATGCCGCACAGGGCGGCGACGCCATAGAGCTGCAGCATCGACGCGCCGCTCGGGCGTTGAGCCCAGCCCAGCTTGATGGCCGCCAGGCTGAAGCCGAAAACGCCGATCTGCTTGCCGACGAACAGCCCAAGGGCCGCGCCCAGGGTGGCTGGCGCGACCAAAGCCGCCGGGCCAATGCCGCCCAAGGCGACTCCGGCGTTGGCGAAACCGAACACCGGCACGACCAGATAAGCGACCCACGGCGCCAGGCCATGCTCCAGGCGGTGCAACGGCGACTGTCGGTCTTCGGTCCGGGCCGGCGACCCCGTCCTGGAGATTTGGGTGATCGGGATGGTCATGGCCAGGATCACGCCTGACAGGGTGGCGTGGATCCCGGACTTCAGGAACATCACCCACAGCACCGCCCCGACCAGCAGATAGGGCCACAGCCTGTCGACCTTGAGCCGGTTCATCGCCACCAGCACCCCCAGGGCCAACGCTGCCCCGCCGAGCGCCCACAGGGTCAGGTGATCGGTGTAGAATATGGCGATGATCAGGATGGCGCCCAGGTCGTCGATGATCGCCAGGGCGGCCAGAAAGATCTTCAGCGAGGCCGGAACGCGCGACCCCAGCAACGACAGTACGCCCAGGGCAAAGGCGATGTCGGTGGCGGCGGGAATGGCCCAGCCGCGCAGGTTGTCAGGCGCATGGCGATTGATGGCCACATAGATCAGGGCCGGCACGACCATGCCCCCCAGGGCCGCGACGCCGGGCAGCACGCGCAGCGACCAGGTCGAGAGCTCGCCGTCGACCATCTCGCGCTTGATCTCCAACCCGACCAGCAGGAAGAACACCGCCATCAAGCCGTCATTGACCCAGTGGGCCACGCTCAGCCCGGCGATATCGACATGCAGGGCGTGGAAATAGCCGTCGGCCAGCGGTGAGTTGGCGACGAGCAGAGCCAGGGCGGCTGAGCCCATCAGCAGCAGACCGCCGGCGGATCTGGTCTGAAGAAAGGCCCGCAGGGCGGAGCGGGGGAGAGCGGTCGGCATCGGCGGGCCTCGCGAGAATCGACGGCGTGATCTTGGGGGCGTAGGAACGACGTGGCCAGCCAACAGTCCCTCGAACGGCTACAACCCCGCGATCCGCCCAATCGCGTCGATATCCAGCGATCGCTCCAGCACCTCCGCGATCTCGTCCAAGGCCGCGTCGACCTTGCACGCATGGTCGCCTGGCGATACCGCCACGCCCAGCGGCGCCAGCAGGGCCGCGCGGGCGTCGCCGCGTTCGAACAGGCCGTGGACATAGGCCCCCGCCACCCGGCCGTCGGCCGACACCGCGCCGTCCGCCACCCCGCCGTCGAACACCAGCATCGGCCGCGCCACGCCCGGACCGGTCGTGCGACCGATGTGCATCTCATAGCCGGAGAAGGCCGCGTCGCCGTCCAGCAACCGTCCCGAAGCCGCCCGCAGCACCTTGTCGCCGAGCAGCACGGTCTCGACGTCGAGCAGGCCAAGACCCGCCGCCGCGCCGGGCGGGCCCTCGATACCCTCGGGGTCGGACACGGTCCGCCCCAGCATCTGGTATCCGCCACAGACGCCCAGCACCCGGCCGCCGCGCCGGACGTGGGCCAGGATGTCGATGTCCCAACCCTGGGCGCGAAGGAAGGCCAGGTCGGCCAGGGTGGCCTTGGCGCCGGGCAGGATCACCAGATCGGCGTCGCCGGGCACGGGTGTTCCGGGCGGCAGGAAGGAAAAGTCGATGTCAGGATCGGCGCGAAGCGGGTCGAACTCGTCGAAATTAGCGATCCGCGACAGCATCGGCACGACGATCCGCGCGCGCCTGTCGCCGTCGGCGCGGGCCCGGCGCTCCAGCACCACGGCGTCCTCGGCGGGCAGGGCCCGAGCGGGGTGGACCCAGGGAACCATGCCCAGGTCCGGCCAGCCGGTGCGCGCCACGATCTCCCGCCGGCCCTCGTCGAACAGCGAAGGATCACCCCGGAACTTGTTGATGATGAAGCCCTTGATGCGGTCGCGGTCGGCGGCGTCGAGCACCAGGTGCGCCCCAGCCAAGGCGGCGATCACGTGGCCCCGGTCGATGTCTCCCACCAGGGCCACCGGCACGTCGGCGGCGTGGGCGAACCCCATATTGGCGATGTCGCCGGCCCGCAGGTTGGTCTCGGCCGGGCTGCCCGCGCCTTCGACCAGCACGAGATCAGCCTCGGCGGCGAGCAGGCGGTAGCTCTCGACCGTGGTGGCCAGCAGGTCGGGCTTGAGGCCCTGGAAGTCGCGGGCCTTATAGGTCCCGGCCATCCGGCCGCGAACGATGACCTGGGCGCCGACATCGCTCTGCGGCTTCAGCAGCACCGGGTTCATGTGCACGGTCGCGGGCGTGCGGCAGGCCAGGGCCTGCAGCGCCTGGGCCCTGCCGATCTCGCCGCCGTCGCTGGTCACTGCGGCGTTGTTGGACATGTTCTGCGGCTTGAACGGCCGCACGATCAGCCCGCGATTGGCGAACAACCGGCACAGCCCCGCCACCAGGGTCGACTTGCCCACGTCCGAACCACAGCCCTGGATCATCAGCGACGCCATGGCTGTCGGCTACCTTCGTGACTCGGCCGGTATGGTGGCTGGCAGGACGTATCAAGGGTTGCGACGGGCGTACATCCCATGCCTAGTGAAGCTTCCGTTGCTAGCCTGCTGGGAAGAGCTCGTTGAAGCGATATCTGTTGTTGGCGCTGGCCATGCTGGCGTCAGCGAGCCTTGGGGCGCGGCCAGCGGGGGCGGTCACGCCGACCAGCTGTCACGATCGCTATCTGGCGGGCCGAGCTATCCCGAAGCAGGTCGAAGGTTGGGTTTGCGCCGATTCCGCCCTCGCAGGCCTCGAACGCGCTGTCTTCAAGACCTTTGTCGATCAGCGGCGCGTGGATGAATGGGTCTCGATCGCGAGCGAGAATGACCTACGAATAGAGCTCATGAAGTGTCAGGACGCAAAGTGCGTTCGCTATCGCTACCAGGACCGCCTTGACGAGGTGGTGCAAGGCGCGCCGTTCCCCTTATCCCACGGCAGGTCTCTGCATCGCGTCGGCCATTATCCGCGTGCGACGATCTGGAGCCGGGATTTAGGCGGTGGCTGGAGGGTCTTCAAGTTCGACATCGACAACGGACCTCTTCCTGAATCACCGCCGGATAGCGGGGTCGTCCCAGGATTCTATGAGGGTCTTGAAATGTTCGTCGCCGAGATGGTGGATGGTAAGACACGCTATCGGGGTTCCGAGGGGAACGGCTTCGATATCCAGATCCAGAAGAATGGGTTGTGGACAGTCACGCAAATTGGCGAATGCCAATGCGGCGGCAGCCTCAGTTATACCGGCATCTATCGCTGACCATAGCTGGCGCCAACGCCTGGACCCCTCTATATCCCCGGTCACATGACCATCGATCACGACTCCCGCCTCCGGCGGCTGAAGTTCCGGGCCTGGCACCGCGGATTTCGGGAAGCGGACCTCATTCTGGGGCCGTTCGCGGATATCCATGGGCCGAACCTGACGCCTGAGCAGCTCGACACCTTCGAAACCCTGATGGAGGAGTCGGATCGCGAGATCTACGCCTGGATCGTTGGTCAGGAAGCGACGCCGGCCAGGTTCGACACCGATGTCCTGACCCTTATCAAGACCTTTCGGTATGAGGCCCACGCCGTGCGGCCGGTTGGGGACGGGGCCTGAACCTAGTTTTTTAAACCGCTCATCCCGGCGAATGCCGGGACCCAGGTGAAACCCACATGCCGACCCGGACGAATCTGGGTCCCGGCATTCGCTGGGATGAGCGGAATTTGAGTAACAGCAGTCACACCGGCGGCGTTGTCGCTGATCAATCTTTGAAGAGTTGCATGGCCTACGACGCCAAACAGATCGCCAAGGCCGCCGGGGGCCTGACCCTGGCCGGGGCGCCAGAGGGGTTTGACGCCCTGGTGATGGCCGACATCGCCCGGGCGCGCGGCGGGCTGACCGTCTTCGTGGCCCGCGACACCGCGCGGGCCAGCGCCTTCATCGACGCCCTGAAGTTCTTCTCCCCCGAGATCGAGGCCGTGCTGTTCCCGTCCTGGGACTGCCTGCCCTATGACCGCATCGGCCCCTCGGCCGGCGTGGCCGCCACGCGGATGGCCACCCTGCACCGCCTGGCCCAGGGCCTGGGCAAGGACAAGCCGGCCATCCTGGTCACCGCCGCGCCGGCCCTGCTGCAACGCGTGCCGGAGAAGGCCGTGCTGCAACGGGCCAGCTACGGGGCCAAGGTCGGGGGCGTGGTCGATGTGGCCGACCTGGAGCGCTATTTCGCGATCAACGGTTATGTGCGGGCCTCGACCGTCTCGGAGCGCGGCGAGTTCGCGATCCGCGGCGGGGTGATCGACGTCTATCCGCCGGCCGCCGAGGAGCCGGTGCGACTGGACCTGTTCGGCGACACGCTGGAAAGCATCCGGGCCTTCGATCCCGAGACTCAGCGCTCGACCAAGTCGCTGAAGACCGTCGAGCTGCTGCCGGTCAGCGAGGCCCTGCTCGACAAGGCGGGCATTTCGCGGTTCCGCGGCGGATATATCCGCGAGTTCGGCGCGCCGGGCGACGACGCCCTCTACGCAACGGTCAGCGAAGGCGGCCGCCGGGCCGGCCTCGAGCACTGGCTGCCGCTGTTCTATGAGCGGATGGCGACCCTGTTCGACTATCTGCCGGACGGGGCCCTGGTCGGGGTCGACCACCAGGTCACCGAGAGCCGCGACGAGCGCCTGGCGATGATCGCCGACGCCTATGACGCCCGCGCCTCGGCCGACCGCAAGTCGGCCTATCGCCCGCTGAAGCCCGACGCCCTCTACCTGACCGCCGCCGAGTGGGATCAGGCGCTCGACAACCGCCCCAACCGCAAGTTCACGCCCTTCCAGCCTCAAGGGCTCGACGTCATCGACATGGGCGCGAAGCTCGGTCGCACCTTCGCCGCCGAGCGGGCCCAGGACAGCGTCAACCTCTTCCAGGCCACCGCCGAACACGCCACCACCCTGGCCGGGCAGGGGAAACGCGTGCTGTTCGCGTCGTGGTCGGAAGGCTCGTCCGAGCGCCTTGGCATGATGCTGGCCGATCATGGCCTGACCAGGATCCACTTCGCCGCCTATTGGCAGGCCGCCAAGGCCGCCGATCCCAAGGTCCCGCAGCGCGTGGTCCTGCCGCTCGACAACGGTTTCGAGACCGACACGCTTGTCGTGATCTCCGAGACCGACATCCTCGGCGACCGCCTGGCCCGGCCGCGCAAGAAGCGTCGCGCCGCCAATTTCCTGGCCGAGGCCAGCGCCCTGACCCCTGGCGACCTGGTCGTCCATATCGACCACGGCATCGGCCGCTACGAAGGCCTCAAGACTCTCGATGTGCAGGGCGCGCCGCACGACTGCCTGGACCTGCTGTATGGCGGCGAGAGCAAGCTCTATCTGCCGGTCGAGAACATCGACCTGCTGACCCGCTACGGGGCCGACGGCGAGAACGTCCAGCTGGACAAGCTGGGCGGCGCAGCCTGGCAGGGGCGTAAGTCCAAGGCCAAGGAACGGCTGCGGATCATGGCCGAGGGCCTGATCCAGATCGCCGCCGCCCGCCAGCTGAAGTCGGTGGAAGAGACTGAGCCGCCGCACGGCGTGTTCGACGAGTTCTGCGCCCGCTTCCCCTATGAGGAGACCGACGACCAGCTGTCGGCCATCGCCGACGTGCTGGAGGACCTCGGCTCGGGCAAGCCGATGGACCGGCTGATCTGCGGCGACGTGGGCTTTGGCAAGACCGAGGTCGCCCTGCGCGCGGCTTTCGTGGTGGCGATGAGCGGCAAGCAGGTGGCCATCGTCTGCCCGACGACGCTTCTGGCCCGCCAGCACTACAAGACCTTCAAGGACCGCTTCCAGGGCTGGCCGGTCAAGATCACCCGCCTGTCGCGCCTGGTCACCGGCAAGGAGGCCGCCGAGACCCGCGAGGGCCTCGCCAATGGCCAGCTGGAGATCGTGGTCGGCACCCACGCCATCCTGTCCAAGCAGGTGTCGTTCAAGGACCTGGGTTTGGTCATCGTCGACGAGGAGCAGCATTTCGGGGTCAAGGCCAAGGAGAAGCTCAAGGAGCTGCGGGCCGACGTCCACATGCTGACCCTGACCGCCACGCCCATCCCGCGCACCCTGCAGATGGCGCTCAGCGGCATCCGGGAAATGTCGATCATCGCCACCCCGCCGGTCGACCGCCTGGCGGTGCGCACCTATATCAGCCCCTTCGATCCGGTGACCCTGCGCGAGGCCCTGCTGCGCGAGAAGTATCGCGGCGGCCAGGCCTATTATGTGGTGCCGCGCATCAAGGACCTGGAGGAGATCGAGAAGTTCCTCCGCGTCCAGGTGCCCGAGGTCAAATATGTGGTGGGCCACGGCCAGATGGCCCCGACCCAGCTGGAAGACGTGATGACCGCCTTCTATGAGGGCCAGTACGACGTGCTGCTTGCGACGACGATCGTCGAGAGTGGGCTCGATATTCCCTCGGCCAACACCCTGATCGTCCACCGCGCCGACATGTTCGGCCTGGCTCAGCTCTACCAGATCCGCGGCCGGGTCGGCCGGTCCAAGGCGCGGGCCTACGCCTATCTGACCACGCCCAACGAGAAGACCATCACCCTATCGGCCGAGAAGCGGCTGAAGGTGCTGCAGTCGCTGGACAGCCTGGGCGCCGGCTTCCAGCTGGCCAGCCACGACCTGGACCAACGCGGCGGCGGCAACCTGCTGGGCGACGAGCAGAGCGGCCACATCAAGGAGATCGGCGTCGAGCTGTACCAGCAGATGCTGGAGGACGCCGTCGCCGAGCTGCGCCAGCGCCAGGGGGCCGAGGCCCTCAGCGAGGATCGCGGCTGGTCGCCGCAGATCAATACCGGCGCTGCGGTGATGATCCCCGACGAATATGTGCCCGACCTGAACGTGCGGCTGTCGCTGTATCGCCGCCTTTCGGAAGCCGAGAAGTCCGCCGACCGCGAGGCCCTGGCCGCCGAGCTGATCGACCGCTTCGGTCCGCTGCCGCCCGAGACGGATAGCTTGCTCAAGGTCGTCGCCATCAAGGGCCTGTGCCGCGAGGCCAATGTCGCCAAGATCGACGTCGGCCCCAAGGGCGCGGTCGCCAGCTTCCGCAACGACATCTACGCCAATCCGATGGCGCTGATGCAGTTCGTGGCCAAGAACAACATCGTCTGGAAGGTGCGTCCCGACCAGAAGGTGGTGATCAAGGGCGAGTGGGACACGCCCGCCAGGCGGCTCGACGCGGCGGAGAAAATCCTCGTGCAGTTGGTCAAGCTGGCCAAGGACGCCTGAGCCGGCGATTGGGGACATGCGCATGTCCCCCGTCAGCAGACGTTAATGCTCGGTGGATAGGAAGCAAAGTCTCGCGATTTCAACGCGTTGAATTTTCTCGACCTGATTTTATGCTCCCCCTGTCAGACCGCCCGCATACTGGTCTCACCTGAAAGCACGGGGAGGGCGCACGTACGGCGACCGAGGCGGCTTTCAGGGGTGGTCGAGCGGGAAGGCTTGTCCGCCGTGTCTCCGTCAAGGAGACGCCTTGGGTTGGAGTTGGGGCAGGTTCATTCAGGTGACGAAGCCCCGGCGCTCAGGGTCGGCGGACAGGCTGGCAGGTGCGGGCTGAAATCGCCCGCACGGTCCGGAGGGGTTAGCCGCCCTTCCGCCCGCCGGGGGCCAACTTCGGAAGCGGGTTAAGACCCCGCGCTTCGATGGCTCCCGTCTGAAGGCCACGCGAAGCGTCCGACCTTGTCGAAACGGTACATCTACTCAAAGCTATTCCGGGCGAGGCCCGGGCGCTTCGCACCCTTCCCAATTCGCCTCACAGCCAGATTGGCGTGAGATCACACCGACTTGCCCCCACCTGGCGACTTCGTCGCCTGTCGCGGCGAGGGGGCGGAAAGACCGCAAAGCGGTCAGGTGGGGGCAAGTGGGTGAGCCCCTAAACCTTCTTCGCCCGTCCCGCCCGGACATTGTCGATGGCCAGTTTCAGCGCTTCCATGTCGGCTCCGGCGATCATCTTGTCGCCGACAAAGAAGGCCGGCGTGCCTTCGATGGCCAGGGCCTCGGCCAGGGCGTGGGTGTCGGCCAGGTGCTGGGTGGTGGTGGCGTTGGTCGCCACGGCCTGGGCCTTGGCGACATCAATGCCGACCTCGCCGGCGATGCGAATCACGGCGGCGGCGTCCAGGCTCTTCTCGGCCATCAGGCGCTGATGCAGAGCGATGGTCTTGCCCTGGTCCTTGGCCCCCAGGACCATGCGGGCGGCGACCTCGGAATCATGGCCGAAGATCACGAAGTCCTTGAACACGAACCGCACGTCGGGGTTTTGCTGGATCAGCGCCACCACCTGCGGCGCGGCCAGCTTGCAGTAGCCGCAGCGGTAGTCGAAGAACTCGACCACGGTGATCGAGCCATTCGGATTGGCCACGAAGTCACGTGGATCGCGCTCCAGCGCCTGGCGATACTTGCCGATGACGTCCTTGGCCTTCTCGGCGGCTTGGCCGGCCTGCTTTTCCTGCAGCTTGGCGCTGACCTCCATCAGCACTTCGGGATTGGCCAGGAGATAGGCATGGACCTTCTCGCCGAAAGCCTTGTCCGGCTTGGCCGGGCCGCAGGCGATCAGGGAAAGGGCGGCGAGGGACGCGGCGGCCAGCGCCAGCGGACGTTGAAAGGGCATGGAGGTCTCTGGAAAGGGCGGCGACTAGCGGCGCAGGCCCGAGGTGACGGCGCCTTCCTTGGCCAGGTCCTTGAGGTCCTGGTTGGAAGGGTTGGAGGTCAGGACGATGTCGGTGGCGCGACGCCATTCGACACTGTCCTTCTTCAGCAGTTCCCGGGCTCGCATGGCGAAGACGCGGGCCTCCTGGGTGGCGCCCATGTTGAAATACTGCTCGGCGGTGGCCAGGCGGGCCTCGCCGTCCTCGCCGCGCTGGTCATAGGCCTGGGCCAGCAGGCGCCAGGCCACCGAATTGTCGCTCTCGTCGATCAGCGAGCGCTTCAGTTCGGCGATGCCCTCCTCGACCTTCTTGGGGTCGCTCTGGCCGATCAGGGTCTGGCCCAGATTGACCCGCAGCAAGGCGGCGTCAGGCTTCAGCGCCACCGAGCGGCGCTGGGGCTCTTCGGCCTCCTTGACACGGTTAAACTCGAACAGGATCTGGCCCTTGAGCTCCCAGAGATAGGGATTGTTCGGGTTCTCGGCGATCAGGCCTTCCAGGATTTTCAGGGCCCGGTCGGGCTCCTTCATCTGGTAATAGGCGATGGCCCGGGCATAGCGGGCTGGAAAGCCGCGATCGTTTTCCTTGTACTTGACGATCGCCACGCCGGGATTGATGAAGCCCTCCAGCTTGGCCTTCATGATCTCGTGTTCGGCCAGGGACTCCGGATCATCGACGGCGTTGTAATGCGCTTGCTTCTCGACCCGGCCGCGCAGGGCGTCGATCCGGTCGCCCGACAGCGGGTGGCTGCGGAAATAGGCGAAACGCCGCGACTGGTCGAAGACCTCCTGATAGCGGAAATTGTCGAAGAACTCGACCAGGCCGCGACCCGACTGGCCGGTGGCCTCCAGAAAGCCCGCGCCGGCCTGGTCGGCCCGGGACTCCTGGTCTCGGCTGTAGCCCAGGGCCCCCAGGGCGCCGAAATACTGGGCGTTGCCCATCAGCACGGCCCCGGCGTCGGGGGCGCCGGCCAAGGCGGCCAGCACGCCCAGGCCCATGGTCAGGATCATCGGCTTGAGGCCGGCCTTCATCATCTCGTCGGAGCGCAGCGGGTGAGCGCCGGCCAGGTGGCCGGTTTCGTGGGCAATGACGCCCTTCAACTGGTTGGGCGTCTCGGTCTGAAGGATCAGGCCGGTGTTGAGACCCATCATCAGGCCCTGGGTGGCGAAGGCGTTCAGTTCCTTGTCGCCGACCAGCAGGATACGCACCGTCTTTGGGTCCAGGCCCGCCGCCGCATAGATCGGGTCGGCGTCGCGGTGCAGGATTTCCTCGATCTCGGTGTCGCGGATCAGGGAGGCGCCGTTCTGGGCGCTAGCCGGCGTGGCCGGCGTCAGCGTGGCCGCGAGCAGGATCAGCGCCGAAAGCGCCGAGCCGGTTCGCAGACCGTTCTTGCCGGAAGCCGCCCAACTGCGGGAGGTCATCGAAGCTCTCCTGATCGCGCCCCCGCGCTCAAACAGCAGTCTAACGCGGTTCTCGGCGACCTGGAAACAGCGGTCGATCGAGTTCCCCACGGAGATAGTGATGAAGGCCGGCGGGACCAGGGCCCCGCCGGCCTTCATCACGGCTTATCAGCCGCGACGCCACCAGCCGCGCTTGGGCTTTTCAGGCGGGGTCAGGATCTCGGACGGATCGGGCTCGACCGCGACAGGCGTCTCAGCGGGCTCGATAGCGACCGGCTCGGGCTCTGGGGTTGGAGCGACGACCTCGACGTCGGCGGCCACCATCGGCGTGTCCTCGATCACCGGAGGGGCGATCGGGGTGGCTTCGGCGACCGGCGTTTCCGCCACGGCTTCGACCTCCACGGTTTCGGCCTCCACGGTTTCAACGACCTCGTCGGTGGTCTTGCGACCCCGGCTGCGCGGACGGCGCGCCTTCTTCGGCGCGTCTTCCTGCGGCGGCAGTTCGACCCAGATATCGGCCGGCGGACCTTCGATCACCGCCGGGGCCAGCGGCGCCGGCTCCAGATCGGCGACATCGACCCGTTGAGCGGGAGCCCGTTCGACGCTCGAGGCGTCGGCCACCTGTTCGGTGCGTTCGCCACGGCCTCGCCCACGGCGACCACCGCGTTCGGCGCGTTCGGCGCGTTCGGGACGCGCGGCGGTTTCCGCGACAGGCGCGGCGACCGCTTCCGCCGCCTCTACGCGCTCGGGACGATCGGCTCGCTCAGGGCGACGCTCGCCGCGGCCGCCATCCAGGGTTTCGGGATCGTGCCAGACAAAGGCGTTCTCGCCGAACGGCACCCGCGGTCGGGCCCAGGTGAAGGCGTCGGCCGGACGATCGCCGTCCTCGCGGCCGCCACGACGACCGCCACGGCGACCGCGACGGCGACGACGGCGGCGGGACTCCTCGTCCTCGCCCTCGATGTCGCCCTCGGCGCGTTCGACGCCGTCGGCGTCTTCCTCGTCCTCGACGCCGGCCGCTTCGGCCGGGGCCTCTTCAGCGTCGTCTCGACGACCGCCGCGACGCCGGCGCTTACGACCGCGACGGCCGTTGGCGTCATCCTCAGCCGGCTCGGCGCGGGCCGGACGGGCAGGGCGCGGCTCGGCGCTCTCCTCATCCGAGGGCTCGACCTCGGCTTCGATCTCTTCTTCGTCCTCGTCCTCCTCGTCGTCGAACGCCTCGTCCTCATAGACGGGGTCCGGCTCGATCGGGGCGAAGATCTGCGGGGCCGGGCGTTCGCCCAGCTCGGTGCGGTCGATATCGTGCTCGGCCTGGTGCAGGGCGTCATCGACCAGCACGGTGACGAACAGCGCGTGGGTCTGTTGCAGGCGCAGCAGATAGGCGCGCTTTTCGTTCAGGATGTAGATCCCGACCGGGCGGCTGACCTTCAGGGTGACGGCGCCGCCGCCCTTCAGGGCCTCGACCTCGACAGCGCGAAGCGCCGCCAGGGCGCTGGACTCGACCGAGCGGACGCGGCCGGTGCCGTCGCAATGTTCGCAGACGTGGGTGGTGCCTTCCAGCACGCCGGTGCGGCGGCGCTGGCGGCTGATTTCCATCAGGCCAAAACCACTGATCTTGCCCATCTGGATGCGGGCGCGATCGTCCTTGAGCGAGTCCTTCAGGACCTTTTCAACGGCGCGGTTGTTCTTGCCTTCATCCATGTCGATGAAGTCGATGACGATCAGGCCGGCCAGGTCGCGCAGACGCAGCTGGCGGGCGGCTTCTTCCGCCGCTTCCAGGTTGGTCTTCAGCGCGGTGGCTTCAATGTTGCGCTCGCGGGTCGCCTTGCCCGAGTTGACGTCGATGGCCACCAGGGCTTCGGTCTGGTTGATCACCAGATAGCCGCCCGACCGCAGGGGCACGGTTGGCGAATAGATCTGGGCCAGATGGTCCTCGATCTTGTGATTGACGAACAGCGGCGCCGGCTCCCGATACGGGAACACCTTCTTGGCCTGGCTGGGCATCAGCATGCGCATGAACTCGCGCGCTTCCTTGTAGCCAGCCTCGCCCTCGACCCAGATGCCTTCCAGCTCCTTGTCATACATGTCGCGAATGGCGCGTTTGACGAGGTCTTCTTCCTCGTAGATCAGCGCCGGGGCGATCGAGTGCAGCGTGTTGTCGCGGATGTTTTCCCACAGACGCAGCAGATATTCGTAGTCGCGCTTGATCTCGGCCTTGGTGCGCTTGGCGCCCGCCGTGCGGACGATCAGGCCCATGCCCTGCGGGACGTCCAGCCCCTGCACGACGCTCTTGAGACGCTTGCGGTCGGTGACCGTGGTGATCTTGCGACTGATGCCGCCGCCGCGGGCGGTGTTGGGCATCAGGACGCCGTAGCGGCCGGCCAGCGACAGATAGGTGGTCAGGGCCGCGCCCTTGTTGCCGCGCTCTTCCTTGACCACCTGAACCAGCATGATCTGCCGGCGGCGGATCACGTCCTGGATCTTGTACTTGCGCATCAGGCGGCGCTTGCGGCGCGCCAGTTCTTCCTCGACGGCGTCGTCCTCGTCATCGACGGCGTCGCCTTCGTTGCCGCCATCACGGCCATGGTGATGGTCATCCTCATCATCGTGAGAATCGTCGCGCATCAGCGCTTCGCGGTCGGCGACCGGGATCTGGTAATAGTCTGGGTGAATCTCGTTGAAGGCCAGGAAACCGTGACGGTTGCCGCCATACTCGATGAACGCAGCCTGCAGGCTGGGCTCAACGCGGGTCACCTTGGCGAGATAGATATTTCCGCGGAGCTGTTTGCGGGTCCGGCTTTCAAAATCGAATTCTTCAACCCGGGTACCATCCACGACCACCACACGCGTCTCTTCGGCGTGGGCGGCGTCGATCAACATCTTTTTCGACATAAAGGGTATCTCCACGGCGCACGGCGAGCGCTGGGCTCGGGCGCCGATATGAATGAAGGGCGCGCACGTCACCGCCCGTCGCACCGCCAAGGCGGTTGCGGAAGGTCGGTCGCCAGAGGCGGTCGGGTGCGGCGCAGCCCATGAGGTTTCTGTGTTCCTTAAACGCGCCGGGGGGCGCGGATCGGAGGGAGCGTCGACGCCAGGGTTGGCTTAAGGGTCCGACGCGGGCCCTGCGGGACGATCCAGACGAAGGCTTCGTGCCTCACGCTGGTAATCGCGCCCAAACTCAATTCAGTCCGGCGATTCCGGCCACGGACGTGATTTGCACCCTAAGGGGATGCAAGTGTCCGCGAGATAGGAACCACTCGCGCTTACCGCCATGACGATCAGGGCGTTCAGCGCGCGGACCATAGTGTAGCAACAACGCATCACAAAAGAAAAGCACTCGACTGAAGCCGTTCGCGCGGCCATGTCGCATCGTGGGTTAACGGTTTCTCTACTCGAAGATGCAGATATCGTGGTTTGGTTAGGTTGAACGCCGCGGGGCGAACGGGCGGGCATGGCTAGGGTTTTGATCTCGGCGGCAAGAACGGGTTGGGCGCGCGCGGCGATGATCGTCGGCGGCTTAGCGCTGGCTGGCGTCGCGGTGGCTATGGCCCAGGGGCCCGCGCCGGCCGCAGGCGTGCAAAAGGTCCGCTTCGGCGGCGACCGCAACGAGACCCGCATCGTCATCGATCTGGATCGCGCGGCCTCCGGCAAGCTGTTGGCCGACGGAACCGGAGATCGCCGCGTGGTGATCGGCCTGCCCAACGTCACCATCGCCGGTGATCTGCAAGGTACGGGGCAGGGGCTTGTCGAGCGCTGGTCGATCGACGAGGCTGCGGGTGGCGCGCGCCTTCGCCTCGACCTCAAGGCCAATGCCGAGGTTCGCCGCCGTTTCCTGTTGCCCCCCGGCGACGGGACGTCGGCCTATCGCTATGTCATCGATCTCAAAGCGACCGATTCAGTGGGCGCGGCCCAGTCGCCGGCGCTTCGACCAACCCTCGTGTCAGCATCGGTCAAGGCCTCAGCCCTCCGCCTGAAGAAGGTGATCGTCATCGACGCCGGCCACGGCGGCAAGGACCCTGGCTCGTCGGGCGCCACCACCGCCGAAAAGGACGTCACCCTGGCCGCCGCCAAGGCGCTGAAATCCCGGCTGGAAAAATCGGGCCGCTACACCGTGGTCCTGACCCGTCAGTCCGACACCTTCGTTCCCTTGGAATCGCGGGTGCAGATCGCCCGCCGCGCCGACGCCGACCTGTTCATCTCGCTGCACGCCGATTCGGGCCCCGACGCCACGACCCGCGGGGCCAGCGTCTACACCCTGTCGGAAAAGGGCACCGAGCGCGTGGCGCGGGTGCTCGAGAAGGACGACTGGCTGATGAAGGCCAACCTGCCTGGGCGCGACCGCGCGGTCAGCCAGATCCTGCTGGACCTGTCGCAACGCGCCACCAAGAACCGCTCCGCCGCCTTCGCCGAGACCCTGCTGCAATCGGTCGGGGAAGAGACGACCTTGCTGCGTCGCAGCCACCGTGACGCGGGCTTCATCGTGCTGCTGGCGCCGGACATTCCCGCCGTCCTGCTCGAAATGGGCTTCATCACCAATATCGATGATGAGCAGTTGCTTCAGACCCCAGCCGGTCGTGGCAGACTGATGGACGCCGTGGCCAGCTCGATCGAGTCCTATTTCGCCGCCCAGACCCGGCTGGCCGCGCGCTAGCCAGGTTCGCGAGGATGGCGAGAGCCGTTGGCGCCTCGCCCGATGCGCGCTAGAGCCTTGGTAGGGAAGACGCGTCGGACCTGGCCCGGCCCTGCGACCGCAAAACCGCTTACGTTTTTGCTGATCGCGCTCTAGAGGATTCGAACGGAGCGGGCGAAAGTGCGTCGCCCGACGGAGGCTGCGTGGATCTGAAGCCCAGAGACCGATGGATCGCCATCGCCGGCGTCACGGTGCTGTCCGCGATCGCCGTGGCCGGCTTCGCTATCGCGATCTACGCGGCCTGGCTGTTCCACGACATGCCCGACGCCGGTGAACTGCAGGACTATCGTCCGCCGACCGCGACCCGCGTTTACGCCTGGGACGGCACGCTGATCGGCGAATATTCCAAGGAACGCCGGATCTTTGTCCCCTACGACCAGATTCCGCCGCAACTGGCCCAGGCCTTTCTTGCGGCCGAGGATCATAACTTTTTCAAGCACGGCGGCGTCGATGTCAGCGGCTTCTCGCGCGCCATGCTCAACAATGTCGGCAACGCCGCGCGGGGCCGACGCCTTGAAGGCGGCTCGACGATCACCCAGCAGGTGGCCAAGAATGTCCTGCTGACCAGCGATGCGACGGTGGGACGCAAGTTCAAGGAAGCGATCCTGGCGCATCGTCTGGAGCAGTCGCTCGACAAGCAGCAGATCCTCGAGCTGTACCTCAACGAAATCTGGCTGGGCTACCGCTCGTTCGGCGTCGGCGCGGCGGCCTACAACTATTTCGGCAAGTCGCTGCCCGAACTGAGCCTGGCCGAATGCGCCTATCTGGCCGCCCTGCCCAAGGGACCGGATAATTATCATCCCATCCGCAACAAGGGCAAAGCCAAGGCCCGCCGCGACTGGATCCTGGGGCAGATGGCCGACCTCGGTTGGGTCAGCCAGGACGACGCTCGCAAGGCGATGGCCGAGGATCTGGTCGTCCAGGCCGCGCCCAGCCGAGCCAAGTATCGCGACGCCGACTATTTCGTCGAAGAGGTCCGGCAACGCGGCGTCGCCACGCTGGGCCCGCGTCTTAGCGAAGGCGGCTACTACATGCGTACGACGCTGGATCCCAAGCTGCAGACTGCGGCGCGGGTGGCCTTGATGGAGGGACTGGAAAAGTACGACCGCCGCCATGGCTGGCGCGGGGCCTGGGGCCACGTCGAGACGATCGACACCGACTGGGAAAGGGCCATCAAGCTGAAGCCCCCGTCCGAACGGACCAACTGGCGCGCCGCGCTGGTCACATCGTCCGCGGGCGGCGTGCGCTTGGCCAAGGACGGCGGCGAGGGGGCGATCGTTGGCGAGGACATGGCTTGGGCAAACGCCACCAATGGCTTGAAGGCCGGCGATCTGGTGTTCGTGGAGAGAGCCGACACCGGGGGCTATCGTTTGAGACAGATCCCCGCCGTCAACGGCGCCTTGGTCGCCATGGAGCCCTATAGCGGCCGGGTAATCGCCTTGGTCGGCGGTTACAGCTTCTCCCTGTCCAATTTCAACCGCGCCACCCAGGCGATGCGCCAGCCCGGCTCGGCCTTCAAGCCGTTCGTCTATGCCACGGCCCTTGAGAACGGCTACACGCCGGCCAGCGTCGTGGTGGATAGCGCCATCACCTTCAAGGGCGCCAATGGCGAGGATTGGAGCCCGGAGAACTATCACAAGAAGTTCTACGGAGCCCTGCCGCTGCGCAAGGGGCTGGAGCAGTCGATCAACGCCATGACCGTGCGCCTGGCCCAGAGCGTCGGCATGAGAAAGATCATCGACATGGCCAAGCGCACGGGCGTCACCCGTGACATGGCGCCGGTGCTGGCCATGGCGCTGGGGGCGGGGGAGACCACGCCCTTCAAGCTGACCACGGCCTACACGCCCTTCGTCAATGGCGGCCGTCGGGTCGAGCCGCACCTCATCGAACTGGTGCAGGACCGCGAGGGCAAGGTGATCTTCCGCGCCGACAAGCGCGACTGCGTGCGCTGCGACGCCGGCTTCAACGGCGACGAGAGCCCGCGCATCCCGGCCTTGGGCGAACAGGTCATGGATCCGATCACCGCCTACCAGGTGACCTCGATGCTGCAGGGGGTGGTCCAGCGCGGCACTGCCGCCCAGGCCAGTTCGCTGGGTTATCCGTTGGCCGGCAAAACCGGCACCACCAATGAGTATCGCAGCGCCTGGTTCATGGGCTATTCGCCCAGCCTGGTGGTTGGAGTGTTCATTGGCTTCGACGATAACCGATCGCTGGGCGAGGGCGAGACGGGTGCGACCGGCCCCGTGCCGATCTTCATGGACTTCATGCGCGAGGCGTTGAAAGGCCAGCCGAAGACCGAGTTCAGGGCCCCCAAGAACGCCAAGTTCGCCATGGTTCGCGGCGTCCGCGAGGCGTTTCGACCCGGCACCGAGCCGAAGTTCACGGCTCCCACCGCCGCCAGTGGACCGCAGCCCTACGGAGCGGCTTGGCCCGACGGCAAGGTCGGCCCGACACCGACGCCGGGCCCCGGCAAGCCGCCGAGCCAGGCTCCAGACATTGGTGGCCTCTACTAAATCCAGTCGGTCATTGCGCCGACTCCTGTCGCGGGCTATGTCCCGCGCCCTTAAACACTGTCACGGAGTTACGTGATGAGACCGGATGTCGAGGCCTCAGCGGCTGACATCGAGCAGTCCATTGGACTGCTCAGGAGGCGTCTTTGACTGGGATGTCGCGCTTCGCAAACTCGATGAACTGAACGCCCGGGTCGAAGACCCGACCCTGTGGGACCGGCCTTCCGAGGCCCAGGCGGTGTCGCGTGAACGCGCGGCCCTTGCCGCCCGCGTCGAGGCCGTTCAGGTGCTGGTGACCGGACTGAAGGACGCCTTGGAATATGCCGAGCTAGCCGATATGGAGGGCGACGACGCCCTGCTGGAGGACGCCCGCGCCCAACTCAAGGCGCTGAAGGATACGGCCGGCCGCGCCGAGCTCGAGGCCTTGCTGTCGGGCGAGGCCGACGGAAACGACTGCTATGTCGAAATCAATTCCGGGGCCGGTGGGACCGAGTCCTGCGACTGGGCCGGCATGCTGCTGCGCATGTACAGCCGCTGGGCCAACGCCCACAAGATGACGGTCGAACTGGTGGAAGAGACCTCCGGCGATCAGGTCGGCATCAAGTCGGCCACCCTGCTGGTCAAGGGCACGAACGCCTATGGCTGGCTGAAGACCGAGGCCGGCGTGCACCGCTTGGTGCGCATCAGCCCTTATGACGCCGCCGCCAAGCGCCATACCAGCTTCGCCTCGGCTTGGATCTATCCGGTGGTCGACGACGCCATCGAGATCGACATCAACCCGTCCGACGTGCGCACCGACACCTACCGGGCCTCAGGCGCGGGCGGCCAGCATATCAACAAGACCGACTCGGCGGTTCGCCTGACGCACATTCCGACAGGCATCGCCGTGGCCTGTCAGGCCGGTCGCTCGCAGCACCAGAACCGCGAGGAAGCTTGGAAGATGCTGCGGGCCCGGCTCTACGAGGCCGAGCTGCAGAAGCGGGAAGCCGCCCAGCAGGCGTTGGAGGACCTCAAGACCGACATCGGCTGGGGTCACCAGATCCGCAGCTACGTGCTGCAGCCTTACCAGATGGTCAAGGACCTGCGGACCAATGTCGAGACGTCCGACACCCAGGGGGTGCTCGACGGCGATCTGGACGAGTTCATGGGCGCGTCCCTGGCTCAGCGGGTCGGGGCGACGCGGGACGCCTGATCTCAGTCCTGCTGGCGTCGCCATGGCGTCAGCGGGATTTGTCAGCGTCGCAGTCGGCGACCAAGATCGGGCCTTGGCTTTCTGGACCGAGAAGTTGGGCCTGCGCGTCGCCACCGATCAGCTGGTGGGGCCGGGCAAGCACTGGATAAAGCTGAGAATTCCCGGGGCCGAGGCCGGTCTTGCGCTGTTCACGCCGGACGGTCAAGAGGATCGCGTCGGCAAGTTCTTCAACGGCTCGTTCACCTGCGACGACGTCGAGCACGCCTATCGCAAGATGAGCGAAAAGGGGGGGCGTCTTCGAGGGGCCGCCCGAGAAGCAGCCTCGGGGGACGTTCGCCAAGTTTCGCGATCTGGACCGGCGACACCTTCGTGCTGTCCAGCCGCTGAGGCTCTGACGAGAGCATTTTTCGAGCGAAGTGGTTCCGGTTCGCGTGAAGAAAAATGCCTCAAAACAGAAGATTAGAGCTCACGGCCTGACGCAGTCAGGTCGGGAAATGCTCTAGCCGGCGGGCTTGGCGATCGGCGCAGGAGCGGCGAGCGCCTGGGGCGTGGGAGCAGGCTGCGGCTGCGCGGCCGGACGCTGGAATTTCAGGCTGCGGCCCTGGAAGAAGGCGCCGGTTTCCATCGCCAGTTGCTCGTGGGTGATGTCGCCGTCGATGTAGGAGGTGCCGTAGAGGCGGACCTGCTTGGCGGTGACGGCGCCGACCACCCGGCCGCGCACTTCCACCGCTTCGGCATAGATCGAGCCCTCGATGTGGCCCGTCTCGCCGACGGTCAACCGACCGACCCTGACGTCGCCGCGCACGATCCCGTCAATCTGCAGTTCGCCGTCCCCGGTGATGCCGCCTTCGATGGTGATGTCGGGAGAGATCAACGAGGCAACCTTGGGCGGGGCCTTGCGGGCCGCTGGCTCGGCGGCTGGAGCCATGGACATGGGCAACGGCTCGATGCGCGCCGGACCCTTGGACGCCTTAGCTTGCTTGCTGAACATACTCACCAGCCTTCAAGAAACGGTTCGGGTTCTGAGCCCGACCATTGACCCATACCTCGTAATGCAGATGCGGACCGGTCGATCGACCCGTCGAGCCCATGGCCGCGATGCGCTGACCGATCGCCACGCGCTGGCCGACCTTGACCGAAGTGGCCTGGAGGTGGGCGTAGCGGGTCTTGAAACCGTTGCCGTGGTCGATCTCGACCACATTGCCATAGCCCGAGCGCACGCCGGTGAAGGACACGACGCCGGGGGCCGTGGCCATGATCGGCGTGTAGAAGGCGCCCGGGAAGTCCAGGCCCGAATGGAAGGCCGGACGGTGGGTGAAAGGGTCGAACCGCACGCCGTAGCTGCTGCTCAAGGCCGGATTGTTGGTCGGGCGGTAAAAGGGTAGCTTCTGCGAGGCGGCGCTGAGCTGGCGCATGTCCGACATGTCGGTGGCGGCGTGCTGGATGCGGCTGGCGAAGTCTTCGTCAACATCGAGCACGGCGGCCAGGGCCCGCGGGTCCTTGGCCTCGATCAGCGGGCCACCCAGCGACGAGCCGTTGCGGCCTGTGAACGACCCCGCGTCGAGGCCGGCCATCCGCATGGCCAGGCGCAGGCGCTCGGCACGGCTCTTGGCGAAGGTCTCGGCGGCGTCGATCAAGCGTTCCTGATCCATCCGCGTTGCCTGGATGCGCTCGATCGGCGAGGCGCCGAGCACGTGCGGCTTGACGACCTGCAGCGCCTGGGACGCGCCGGGGACGCCTCGGAAATCACTGACCAGGAAGGCCAGGGCGGCATGTCGCTTCTCAACGGAATTAGCCAGCTCGTCGAGCGAGCCGCTGTTGGCCGACAGCTGAACCATCGCGCTGTTCAAACGGGCCTGGCGGTCGGCGTTGAGGCGCTCGTAATAGGCCTTCTGCTTGATGACCATCTGGTCGGTCGAGCTGACGGAGAGGGCGCTGACCATCATGGCCGCGGTGCAGACGCCCATCCAGAGGGCCGCGCCGGCGATCACCGTGGCGCACATAAGCTGCTTGCCGGTGGAGAAGACATAACCGCGCATCTCGCCGCCGGAGCGCACGTACAGATGGCGTTCCGGAAACAGATCTTCCAGGGATTGTCGCAGTCGCTTGAAGCGCGTGATCGCCATCGCCCTAGGAAACCCCCGTTTTCAAGGTCTCGGCGATATGCAACGAGAAAGCCGAAGCGTGCAAGACACTTCGCGCCCGGGTGAACCCGCAGCGTGACATTCCTCATGCAATTCAAGTGATAACGCGGTCAGAGACATCTTGTCATCGTCTGAGCGTCTCAGTGTTGCGATCAGCGCACGGTTGATGCGCCAAAGCCACACGGTTATTTCAGGGCCCGCGCCGCCGTCAGCACGGCCTTGATGTGGTTGGGCACCTTGACCTTGCGCCAGGTTTGGCGAACCACGCCCTCGCGGTCGATCAGGAAGGTCGATCGGTCGATGCCCATATACTTGCGGCCGTACATGCTTTTTTCCACCCAGGCGCCGTAGGCCTCGACGATCTCGCCGGTGGTATCGGCGGCGAGATCGACGGTCAGGTCATGCTTCTTGCGGAACTTGGCGTGGGAGGCGGCGCTGTCCTTGGAAATCCCGACGATCAGAGCGCCAACCTTGGCGAACTCCTCGACCTCGGACGAGAACTGCAGGGCCTCCGATGTGCAGCCTGCCGTGTCATCCTTCGGATAGAAGTAGAGCACGACGTTCTTGCCCTTCAGGGCCGCCAGGCTGACGCGGCCGGTGTCGGTGGCCAGATCGAAGTCGGGGGCCTTATCGCCGGGTTCAAGCATCTGTCTCTCCACAATCCTGTCACCCCGGATAGCGGCCTCGCCGCTTCCGGGTTGTTACACCGGCTTTATCAGCACGATCTTCTTCTTTCCCGCCGCCAGCTTGACCACCCCATCGATCAGGTCGGCCGAAGTGACCAGGCGGTTGGCGTCGGGCTCGGCCTTGTCGTTGAGCTTGACGCCGCCGCCTTGGGCCAAGCGGCGGGCTTCGCCGCGCGAGGCGGCCAGGCCGGCGTCGGCGAACAGGTTGGCCAGGACGATGCCGACTTCGAGGTCCGCGACAGGCACCTCGAAGGTTGGCAAATCGACCGACAGCGCGCCTTGCTCGAAGGCCTTCTCGGCCGCGTCTCGGGCCTTGCGGGCTTCTTCCTCGCCGTGCGCCATTCGCGTGGCCTCGTCGGCCAGCACCTTCTTGGCCTCGTTGATCTGCGCGCCCGGCAGGGCTTCCAGCCTGGTGATCTCGGCCAGCGGCAGGTCGGTGAACAACTTGAGAAACCGGCCCACGTCCGCGTCCTCGGTGTTGCGCCAGAACTGCCAATAATCGTAGGGGCTCAAGGCGTCCGCGTTCAACCAGACGGCGCCGGCGGCGGTCTTGCCCATCTTCGCGCCGGAGGCCGTGGTCAGCAGTGGCGTGGTGAGGCCGAACGCCGGTTGCTGATCAACGCGACGGATCAGCTCGACCCCGTTGAGGATGTTGCCCCACTGGTCCGAGCCGCCCATCTGCAGCACGCAGCCGCGCTTGCGGTTGAGTTCCAGGAAGTCGGTGGCTTGCATCAGCATGTAGTTGAATTCGAGGAACGTCAGCGGTTGTTCGCGATCCAGCCGCAGCTTGACCGAGTCGAAGGCCAGCATCCGGTTGACCGTGAAGTGCGTGCCGTATTCGCGCAGGAACTCGATATAACCCAGCTTGCTCAGCCATTCGTCGTTGTCGACCATCACTGCATCGGTCGGACCCTCGCCGAACGTCAGGAACTTCTCGAAGACGCGCTTGATGCTGGCGATATTGGCCTGGATGCCGTCATCGCTAAGCATCTTGCGGCTTTCGTCCTTGCCCGAAGGGTCGCCGACCTTGGTGGTCCCGCCGCCCATCAGCACGATCGGCTTGTGGCCGGTTTGCTGGAGGCGCCGTAGCATCATGATCGAGATCAGATTGCCCACGTGCAGGCTCGAAGCCGTGGCGTCGAAACCGACATAGGCCGTGATGATCCCGCCGGCGGCCGCGGCGTCCAATTCGTCCGGGTGAGTGATCTGGTGAATGTAGCCGCGCGCCTGCAGCGTCTGGAGGAATTCCGACTTGAAGGACGCGGCGGCGGACATGGCTCGACTCTCTAATTCTGGTGACCGCGCGTCTAGCACGGGCGCGGCGTTCTGTGGCGAGGGTTTCATCGGCGGGTCTCCTGGGATTTTGATCCGGAGACGTTCGCCTTGAGCTGACGCGTCGCCGGGTGAGGCGGGCGCATCGACGTGATCGGTCGGCGTTTCCGCTAGGACAGCGGGCGATAATAGGCGCGGGTCGTGAGGCGCGGGGTGATCATGGGGTCTAGCTAGCCGCCGCGACCCGTGGCAGTCAACCAGCCCATGCGTATCCTGGGATTCATGACCGGCACCTCGCTCGACGCCGTCGACATGGCGGTGCTCGACACCGACGGCGAGGACATCCAGGCCTTCGGCCCGGCCGGCGAGCGCAAGCTGCGCGAGGCGACTCGCGAGCTGCTGTTGGAGACCACGGCGATCGCTCGCGGCTGGGCGCGGGATGAGCCCGAGCCTTCGATCTTCGCGGAGGCCCGGCGGGCCGTCGCCGACGAGCACCTGCAGGCCGCCGAGAGCTTTCTCGCCGAGCACGGGCTCACCTGGACCAATTTCGACCTGCTGGGCGTCCACGGCCAGACCGTGCTGCACGAACGGCCGACAGCCGAACGGATTGGCCGCACGGTGCAACTGCTCGACGCCGAGCACATGGCCAAGGTCAGCGGCCGGCCGGTGGCCTTCGACTTCCGCACCGCCGACGTCGCGGCCGGCGGGGAGGGGGCGCCGCTGGCCCCGATCTATCACGCCGCCCGGACCCGGGCCTCGAGCCTGGCCGCGCCAGTGGCGGCGCTGAACCTGGGCGGGGTGGCCAATGTCACCTTCGTGAAGGCGGATGGCGACTTGCTGGCGTTCGACACCGGACCGGCCAATGGCATGATCGACCTGGTGGTCCAGGCCCGTGGGGCAGGGCGGTTCGACGAGGGTGGGCGGCTGGCCATGGCCGGGACGGTTCATCGGGACGTGCTCGCGGCCTTGCTGGCCCGACCCTATTTCGCCTCCAGGCCGCCCAAGTCGCTGGACCGCTTCGACTTCCCGGTCGAGATCGTCGATGTCCTGTCCTTGGAGGACGCCGCCGCGACCCTGACCGCCTTCACCGTCGCCAGCGTGGCGCGGGCCTATGACTGGCTGCCGGTCGAGGCGCGGCCGAGACGGTTGATCGTGGCGGGCGGCGGACGTCACAACGCGCACATGATGCTGGGCCTGTCGGAAGCCCTCGCCGGCGTCTCCGAGGTGGTCTCGGCCGACGCCCTGGGCTGGCGCGGCGACGCCATCGAGGCCGAAGCCTTCGCCTTCCTGGCGGCCCGGACGGCGCGGGGCCTGCCGATCAGCTTTCCGGGGACCACCGGGGTGGCAAGCCCGATGACGGGCGGACGGATCGTTCGGCCTTAGCCCATAAGGTTGTCCCCCCGTGGGGGAGGCGGTCGGTGGGGGAGGTTTGGGGTCTTTGATCGCAGGTCTGGCCGTCATCCGATCGCTCCCCCACCGTCGGCTTCGCCGACACCTCCCCCACGGGGGAAGAACTTCACGCGGGCTGCCGCTGAAGAGATGGAATGGGTCGCGGAGCGCCGGACGACGTCCGGAGTGTGTGAGTTTAGTCCCGTTTCGACGAGCCCGAGCGCTGCGCGGGGCTTGGAGCCTCGCACCTCCGGCCTGCCGGTCGCGAAGGTCAAGCTCGCAGCGTCCTAATGCAGCTTCAACCGTCCCGCCACCCGCTGCTGCAGCAACCGGGCCATGGCCAGGACAACGGTCTTGGGCGTGCCCATGATCGCCCGATGATGATCCAGGTGCAGCGAGATATAAGCCCACTTGGCGATCAAGCCCTCGACGAAGAAGTTGGGGCCGCCCAGCCCGCCCATCAGTGCGCCGACCCCCCTGTTCTCGCCCAGCGACACCAGCGAGCCGAAATCCCTGTAGATGAACGGCGTCTCGATCCGTCGCTGGCCGAGGCGGGCGATCAGGGCCTTGGCTAGGTAGCTGGCCTGCTGGTGCGCGGCCTGGGCGCGGGCGGGGATCAGTTTTCCGTCGACCCAAGGCGCGGCGGCGCAGTCGCCCAGCGCCCATACGTCGGCGACCGAGGTCTCCAAGTGGTCATTGACCACGAACTGGTTGCCGCGATTAGTCTCCAGGCCGTAGGCGGTATTGGTGTCGGCCGCCTTGACCCCGGCCGCCCAGACGATCAGGTCGGCCGACGTCTCGCCCAGGCTGGTCTCCAATCGATCCGCATGAACGGCCAGGACCTTGGCCCCCGTCAGCACCCGCACGCCCTTGCGCTCCAGGGCGATGGTGGCTTGGTCGGAGATCTTCTCGGGCAGGCCGCCCAGGATGCGCGGCGCGGCCTCGACGATGGCGATGTCCAATCGGAAGCGCTGCTCGGCGCCGATGCTTTCCAGCAGCTCACGGTGGGCCTCGATCAACTCGGCCGACAGCTCGACCCCGGTGGCGCCGCCGCCGACGATGGCCACGCTCATGATCTTCTCGGGCGAGAACGAGGCCTTCATGAAGGCGGCCAGCAGGCGGGTGTGGAAGGCCTCGGCGTCTTCGGTGCGCTCCAACAGATGGGCCTGCTCGGCGCCCGGCGTGCCGAACAGGTTGGAGCCGCTGCCGATCGCCAGCACGCCCCAGGTGAAGGTGACGCTCCGCTCATCCACCAGCACCTTGCCGCCTTCGCCGAGAATGGGCTTCAGGGACAGCCGCTTGGCGATGGGGTCGAAGTCGTTCAGTTCGCCGAGCAGGAAGCTGAAGTGATTGCTGCGGCCGAGGATTGAATAGGACAGGCCCTCTTGGTGGGCGTCGAGCGTGCCGGCGGCCACCTCGTGCAGGGTGGGTTTCCAGATATGATAGCTGGAGCGGTCGATCAGCAGCACCCGTTCCTTGCCGGCCTGGCGCCCGAGCTTGCGTCCTAGACGCGCCGCCAGTTCCAGCCCGCCAGCCCCGCCGCCGACGATGACGATGTCGTAGTGCATGCCCGCCATCCCAGTAATTCCTTAGCTGGTGAATATAAGGTCAAGCTGGACGGATGTCAGGCCAGGTCAGCACGAGGCGTCGAACCTGACGCGGCTCACGCGAGCAGCGGCCCTGTGGCGGGCGATGTCGAGGTTCGCTCCTTGGGAAGCGGCAGGCATGGGAGGTCACGGCCGGTCCGGCCGCGCCGTTCTGCAGTCCCAAAAGCGGTCGGATGGTTAGGCTCACCGTCATTCTCCGCAAACGTCGTTCGGCGAAGAATGAAGGTGAGTTGTCCGGAGACGCAAGCGTCGTGGTACCGGTAACCTGTGGTTACCTGGCGCAAGGCCTAAGGGATCGGGGTCATCGCCAGGCGCTTGTCGAGATAGTCGCCGACGCTCCGCTCGACGCTGGGAAGGTGCTCGGCCCAGAAGTGGGTCGCCTTGTCGACCACCTCATAGTCGATGACGATGCCCTTCTGGGTGCGCAGCTTGGAGACCACGCGCTCGACCTCGACCGGCGGCACGACGGTGTCGGCCGCGCCGGTCAGGATCAGGCCCGAGGCCGGGCAGGGGGCCAGGAAGCTGAAATCGTACATGTTGGTTGGCGGCGACACGGAGATGAAGCCATCGGTTTCGGGACGGCGCATCAGCAGCTGCATGCCGATATAGGCGCCGAAGCTGTAACCCGCGACCCAGGTCTGGGCGGCGGCCGGGTTGTTGGACTGCAGCCAATCCAGGGCCGTGGCCGCGTCGGCCAACTCGCCGATGCCGGCGTCGAACTCGCCCTGGCTGCGGCCCACGCCGCGGAAATTGAAGCGCAGGGTCGCGAAACCGCGCTTCATGAACAGGTGGTACAACTGCACCGAGACCGGATGGTTCATGTGCCCGCCCGCCTTGGGGTGGGGGTGCAGGATCAGGGCGATCGGCGCGTTGGCGGTCTTGCCCGGCGAATAGCGGCCCTCGATACGGCCGGAGGCTCCGGTCAAGATCACGTCAGGCATACTAAGATCCCTATCCAAAAAGGGGCGCGAGGTCCGGCTCCTCGCGCTCATAGGAGCGAAGGAATACTTGACCGCTGCGCTTGGTCTTCCTAAATCCGTACCGCGCGCCTTGGTCTTCGATCGAGACCTCCGGGCGCGAAGTCGCGGCTTGTAGCACACGCCTAAGCCGATGCGCGGTCAATCCGCAAGGAGATAAGGCGCATGCGCCTGAGCACCAAGGGACGATACGCGGTCATGGCCATGACCGACCTCGCGCGCCGCCAAGCGGAGGCCGAGGGTGGCCGGGCCGTGGCCCTGGCCGAGATCGCCGCCCGCCAGCAAATTTCGCTGTCCTATCTGGAGCAACTCTTCGCCCGCTTGCGCCGCAAGGGACTGGTGGTCAGCGCCCGGGGACCGGGCGGCGGCTATCGCCTGGCCCGCGAGGCCAGCGACACCGCCATCGCCGATATTGTGCTGGCCGTCGACGAGCCCCTGCGGGCCACCCGCTGCGGCCTGTCAAAGACTGGCGGGACGAGCAAGGGCGCTCCAAAGGGCTGCATGGCCGGCGGCGCCCAGTGCCTCACCCATGACCTGTGGGAGGAGATGGGCCGCCAGATCCACGGCTATCTTGCCAGCGTGTCGATCGCCGACGTGCTGAACGGCAAGCTCAAGGACAGGGCGCCCAACCCGGAAAAGTCGGCGCGGGAGATGGCGGTCGCGTGAGCAAGCCCAGCGTCTATCTCGACTACAACGCCAGCGCGCCGCTCCGCCCCGAGGCGCGCGAGGCGATGCAGCGCGCCTTCGATCTGGGCGGTAACCCCTCGTCGGTGCACGCCGTTGGGCGGACCGCGCGGGATCTGGTCGAGGCCGCCCGCGCCCAGGTTTCGGCGCTGGTCAACGTCGTGCCGGGCTCGCTGACCTTCGTCAGCGGCGGCACAGAGGCCAACGCCCTGGCCATCGGCAGCGCCGCCTTCGCGGGGTTCGACCGAGTCCTGGTCAGCGCCGGCGAGCACGACGCCGTCACCCAGACCGCCGCCGCCTCCGGCCTGCCGGTCGAGGTGATGCCGATCGACACCAACGGCGTCGCAGACCTCGACTGGCTGCGCGAGGCCCTGTGCAAACCCGGCCGCGCGCTCGTCTGCCTGATGTTGGCCAATAACGAGACCGGCGTGATCCAGCCTGTTGCTGAAGCGTCGGCCCTGGTGCGCGACGCTGACGGCTGGCTGCATGTCGACGCCGTCCAGGCGGCCGGGAAGATCGCCATCGACTTCACCGCCCTGGGCGCCGACACGATGGCCCTGTCGGCCCACAAGCTGGGTGGGCCGCAAGGCGTCGGCGCGCTGGTGGCCGGCACGCGCGCCACCCTGGTGCGCCAGCAGCACGGCGGCGGCCAGGAACGCGGCCGCCGGGCCGGCACCGAGAACGTCGCCGGGATCGCCGGGTTCGGCGCCGCCGCGGTCGCGGCTGCCCGGGACTTGCCCCTGATGGCCGATCAAGGCACATGGCGTGACGCCCTGGCCGAACGGGTCAAGGCGGCTGGCGGCGTGATGCTCGGGGAGGGCGCGCAACGCCTGCCCCAAACTCTCTGTCTCGCCGCCGAAGGCTTCGACTCGCAGATTCAGGTGATGGGCCTCGATCTGGCGGGCGTGATGGTCAGCGCCGGCAGCGCCTGCTCGTCGGGCAAGGTCAAGGCCAGCCGCGTGGTGGAAGCCATGGGCCGGTCCGACCTGGCCCCCTTCGCGCTGCGCGTCAGCGGCGGCTGGGCCACGACCGAGCAACACTGGATTTCCTGCGGCGACGCCTGGCTCGCCGCCTATTCGCGTATCGGCGCCCGTCGCCGGGAGGTGGCTTGATGGCCGCAGTTAGAGAAACCGTCAAAACCGTCGCCGCGCTTGAGAAATACGAGCACGGCTTCACCTCGGACATCGACCAGGAGTTCGCCCCCAAGGGCCTCTCCGAGGACATTGTGCGCTTCATTTCGGCCAAGAAGGACGAACCACAGTGGATGCTCGACTGGCGGCTCGAAGCCTACCGCCGCTGGCTAGAGCTGGAAGCGCCGACCTGGGCCAAGGTCGACTTCCCCGCGATCGATTACCAAGACAGCTACTATTACGCCGCCCCGACCCAGAAGGCCGGCATCGCCAGCCTCGACGAGGTGGATCCCGAGATCCTGGCCATCTACGCCAAGCTCGGTATCCCGTTGAAGGAACAGGAAGTCTTGGCCGGCGTGGTCGGCGCGCCGCGCTACGCCGTGGACGCGGTGTTCGACAGCGTGTCGGTCGTCACCACCTTTAAGAAGGAGCTGGCGGCAGTGGGGGTGATCTTCTGCTCGATGAGCGAGGCGATCCGCGAGCATCCCGAACTGGTTAGGCAATATCTCGGCTCCGTCGTGCCGACCTCCGACAACTACTATGCCTGCCTCAACAGCGCGGTCTTCAGCGACGGTTCGTTCGTCTATATCCCGCCGGGCGTGCGCTGCCCGATGGAGCTGTCGACCTATTTCCGCATCAACGCCAAGGACAGCGGCCAGTTCGAGCGCACCCTGATCATCGCCGACAAGGGGGCCTATTGCTCCTATCTTGAGGGCTGCACCGCCCCGATGCGCGACGAGAACCAGCTTCACGCCGCCGTGGTCGAGCTGGTTTTGCTCGACGACGCCGAGATCAAGTATTCCACCGTCCAGAACTGGTATCCGGGCGATCCGGTGACCGGCAAGGGCGGCATCTACAACTTCGTCACCAAGCGCGCCGACTGCCGCGGCGATCGTTCCAAGGTGTCGTGGACCCAGGTCGAGACCGGCTCGGCCATCACCTGGAAATACCCGTCTTGCGTCTTGCGCGGCGAGGGATCGTCGGGCGAGTTCTACTCGATCGCCGTGACCAACGGCCATCAGCAGGCCGACACCGGCACCAAGATGATCCACCTGGGGGCAAATACCCGCTCGCGGATCGTCGCCAAGGGCATCAGCGCCGGCAAGTCGACCAGCACCTATCGCGGCCTGGTCTCGGCCCACCCCAAGGCCAAGGGCGCCCGCAACTTCACCCAGTGCGACAGCCTGCTGATCGGCAAGACCTGCGCGGCCCACACGGTCCCGTACATCGAGGCCCGCAACGGCCAATCGGTGTTCGAGCACGAGGCCACCACGACGCGGCTGTCGGACGACCAACTGTTCTACGTGATGCAGCGCGGGCTGTCGCAGGAAGAGGCCGTGGCCCTGCTGGTCAACGGCTTCGTCAAGGACGTGCTGCAGCAACTCCCCATGGAATTCGCCGTCGAAGCCCAGAAGCTGGTGGCGATTTCGCTGGAAGGCTCAGTCGGGTGATCTTGCAGGGCGTTTTCGACATCGAAAAGGAAGCGACCAGCTGGACGCAGGACGGTTCGTTCCGAGGTGCTGACGGCAAAGCAGTGCGCGCTTATGACGACGTCGTTCTGTTGCGCGACATCGTGCCTGAGAACGACCCAAAGTCCCCCTACATCGTGCCCGCCGGTACCACCGGCACCATCCTGTTCTTTAACGAGCGCGCCGACGGCGTCGCGCAACCCGAACTCGACTGGGATCCGGTCGCCGTGGTTTTCGGCTATGAGGACCAACGCCATCTCCGCCTGCACATGACGAACGAAGAAAAGTACCCGCGCTGATGCTCTCCATCCAGAACCTCCACGCCAATGTCGGCGACAAGCTGATCCTCAAGGGGCTGACGCTCGACGTGCCGGCCGGGCAGGTGCACGCCATCATGGGGCCGAACGGGGCGGGGAAGTCGACGTTGTCCTATGTGCTGACCGGCCGGGGCGGCTATGAGGTCACCGAAGGCACGGCAAGCCTGAACGGCGAGGACCTGCTGGCCCTTGCGCCCAATGAGCGGGCCGCCAAGGGGGTGTTCCTGTCGTTCCAGTATCCGCTGGAGATCCCCGGCGTGCCGGCCCTGACCTTCATCCGCACCGCCCTGAACGCCCAGCGCCGGGCGCGCGGCGAGGACGAGATCGCCGCCCCGGCCTTCCTGAAGCTGGCCCGCGAGAAGGCCGCCTCGCTGAAGATCGACTTCGACATGCTAAAGCGCGGCCTCAATGTCGGCTTCTCGGGTGGCGAGAAGAAGCGGATGGAAATCCTTCAAATGGCGATGCTTTCGCCGAAGTTCCTGATCCTCGACGAGACCGACAGCGGCCTCGACATCGACGCCCTGAAGATCGTCTCCGAAGGCGTCAACGCCCTGCGCGCCCCCGATCGCGGCATGCTGGTCATCACCCACTACCAACGCCTGCTGGACTACATCAAACCCGACCGCGTCCACGTGCTGGCCGCCGGTCGGATCGTGGCTTCGGGCGGGCCGGAGTTGGCCTTGCAGCTCGAGGCCGAGGGGTATGACAAGTACACGGTGGCGGCGTGATGCTTCCGTCCGTATCACGGGACAAGTCCTCCCCCATTGTGGGAAGCGATCGCGGAGCGATCGGTGGGGGGAGTCTTAGGCTCGCTCGATCCAGAATGCGGTCGCATGCCGATCACTCCCCCCTCCGTCGGCTAAGCCGACACCTCCCCCATGGGGGGAGGACTTTCGCATGACCCTCGCCACCGCCCTGAAGACCGGCGACCTGACCCAGCTGCCGTCGCGCCGCGACGAGGACTGGCGCTGGACCGACCTGCGCGGCCTGATCCGCGCCTTGCCGCCCGCCTCGCCGGTGGTGGACGGCGACGTCGCCGCCGGGCCGTTCGACGGCCTGGCCACGGGCGAAATCCTGTTCGTCAACGGTCGCCAGCGCCATGCCGCTCAGTCCGGTGCGGGTGACGTCGTCGCACTGCGCTTCGTCTCGGCGAGCGATGGCACGGCCCACGCCGCCGCCTATGCGGTCGTCGTCGAGCCCGACACCACCCTGATCCTGCTGGAAAGCCACGAGGGCCGGGCCGGGGCGTACATGTCGGATGTCACCCTGGATATCGCGGTGGGCGAGGGCGCCCGCGTCGAGCGTATCGTGATGATCGACGACCATGCCGAGGCCATCAACATCGTCACCACCGAGGTCGACCTCGCCCCCGGCGCGACCTTCCACCAGACCGTTCTAACCGCCGGCGCCCGTCGCCAGCGGATCGAGACCCGGATCAACCACCCCGGCGCCCACGCCCAGGTGCGGCTGGACGGCGTCTATGTCCTCGCAGGCCAGCGCCACGCTGACCAGACCACCGTGGTTACCCACGGCGGCGCTGACGGCGTCACCAACCAACTGACCAAGGGCGTCGTCGCCGATCAGGCGCGCGGCGTCTTCCAGGGCCGGATCGTTGTCCAGCCCGGCGCCGACCAGACCGACGCCCGCATGGGTCACCACGCCCTGATCCTGTCGGACATGGCCGAGGTCGACGCCAAGCCCGAGCTGCTGATCTTCGCAGACGACGTGTCCTGCGCCCACGGCAACACCATCGGCGCCCTGGATGACGAGGCGATCTTCTACGCCCGCCAGCGCGGCATCCCCGAGGCCGAGGCCCGGGCGATGCTGACGGAGGCCTTCCTGGGCGAGGTGGTCGAGCGCATCGAGCATGAGGGTGCGCGCGCCGTGGCGGCGGCCTGGGTCGCTAGAAAGCTGGGAAGAAGCGCATGAAGTTCGCCTCCGCATTCCTTCTCCCCTTGCGGGAGAAGATGTCGGCGCAGCCGACGGATGAGGGGTCGAGCGGACCTTTCCGCCGCTCGCAGCTGAACCGCCTTTCGACCCCTCATCCGACCCGCTTCGCGGGCCACCTTCTCCCGCAAGGGGAGAAGGAATAATGGCCTTCGACGTCGAAGCCATCCGCGCCCAGTTTCCGATCCTGGCGCGCCAGGTGCACGGCAAGCCGCTGATCTATCTGGACACCGCCGCCAGCGCCCAGAAGCCGGACGCGGTGCTGGACGCCATGGTTGGCCTGGCCCGCACCAGCTACGCCAACGTCCATCGCGGCCTGCACACGCTCGCCAATGAAACGACGCAGGCCTATGAAAATGCGCGGGAAACCGTGGCAAAGTTCATCAATGCCGAGCCGTCGGAAATCGTCTGGACCAAGAGCGCCACCGAGGCCGTCAACCTGGTCGCCGACACTTTCGGCCGCTCGCTCAAGGCCGGCGACGAGATCGTGCTCTCCGAGATGGAGCACCACGCCAACATCGTGCCATGGCACTTCCTGCGCGAACGCTATGGCGTGGTGTTGAAGTTCATCCCGGTCACCGACGACGGCCGGCTGGATCTAGCGGCCTATGAAGGCCTGCTGTCCGAGCGCACCCGGATGGTCGCCGTCACCCACATGTCGAACGTGCTGGGCACAGTCAATGACGTGCTACGGATCGTGGATCTGGCCCACGCGGCCGGGGCGCTGACCCTGATCGACGGCTGCCAGGGCGTGGTCCACACCAAGGTCGACGTGAAGGCGCTGGACGCCGACTTCTACGTGTTTTCCGGCCACAAGCTGTACGGCCCGACCGGCATCGGCGTGCTGTACGGCAAGGCCGAGCGGCTGGCCGCCTTGCCGCCGTACCAGGGCGGCGGCGAGATGATCGGCTCGGTTTCGATGGACCTCATTACCTATGCCGACCCGCCGCACCGCTTCGAGGCGGGCACGCCCGCTATCCTCGAGGCCGTCGGGCTTGGCGCGGCCATCGACTGGCTGAACGGCATCGACCGCGACGCGGCCTTCGTCCACGAACACGCCCTCTACCAGAGGGTGATCGACCAGCTGGACGGCGTCAATGGCGTGCGGATCCTCGGCACGGCGCCTGGCAAGGGGGCGGTGCTGAGCTTCGTGGTCGAGGGCGCCCACGCCCATGACGTGGCCCAGGTGCTGGACCGTTACGGCGTCGCCGTGCGGGCCGGCACCCACTGCGCTGAGCCGCTGATGACGCGATTTGGCGTGACGTCGAGCGCCAGAGCTTCCTTCGCCCTATATAACACCGAGGCCGAGGCCGACGCGTTCGTGAGCGCGCTGGCCAAGGCCCGCAGTTTCTTCAGTTGAGCGACATGACCGACCAAGCTGTCTGCAAGATCCCTCAGGCCGAGCTCGATCGGCTGACCGACCAACTCGTCGAGAAGCTGAAGACGGTGTTTGACCCGGAAATCCCGGTCGACATCTACGAACTCGGTTTGATCTACAAGGTCGACGTCAGCGACGATCGCGACGTGGCCATCGACATGACCCTGACCGCCCCAGGGTGCCCGGTGGCCGGCGAGATGCCGGGCTGGGTGCGCGACGCGGTCATGGAGCTGGAAGGCATCAAGTCGTGCCATGTCGACTTGGTCTTCGAGCCGCCGTGGGATCCCTCGCGGATGAGCGACGAGGCCAAGCTTCAACTGAACATGTTCTGAGGTTAGCCTTCAAACACCGCTCATCCCGGCGCATGCCGGGACCCAGATGCAATAGCTTTGAGACTAGCGCCAGGAACGCAGAGCTCATCCAGTCAGCCCAGCGTTTTGGGATCTGGGTCCCGGCATTCGCCGGGATGAGCGGATAGAGTAGGATCGCGATATGGAAGCCGCTGTTTCTTTCCGCCCCCGTCGCCCCCGCCCCAAGGTCGTCACCCTGACCCCGGCCGCCGCCGCGCGGGTCAAGGAGATCATGGACCGGAAGTCGGTCGAAGAGCCGGGCAAGCCCTATGCCGGCCTGCGGGTGGGCGTGAAGAATGGCGGCTGCGCGGGCTCGGAATACATCTTCGAATATGCCGCCGAGCGGGGGCCGATCGACGAGGTGGTCGAGGATCAGGGCGTCACCATCCTGATCGACCCCAAGGCCGTGCTGTTCCTGATCGGCACCACGATCGACTACGAGACCACCAAGCTGTCGTCGAAGTTCGTGTTCAACAATCCGAACGAAACCGACGCCTGCGGCTGCGGCGAGAGCGTGACGATCCAGCCGGCGGCCGAGCTGAACGACTGATGCTGGCCCGGACGCCGTCCTGCGTCGAATGCGGCCTGGCCTGGGGCGCGCCGGCGTTTCGCCACGAGGACGAGGCGCCGCTCTACTGGTCGGACACCGGTCTCATCTGCTCGGCGCCGTGCGCCCAGAAGCACTTCGCCAAGCGGCGGACTGAGAGGATGTTGGTCGCGGTCCCGGTAAACTGCCCGGTTGAAATCCAGGCCTCAGATACAGGCTTGAGCCAGCGCACAGGCGCCGGCGAACAGTGGGATGCCTGTCGCGACTAGCCCCACGAGCAGGGCGCTAGGCGCGGCGATCAGACCCCACTTTCCCAGACGTCGGAACACGGTGATCATTGCCGCCACCCAGCCAACGAAGGTCAGCACTACGATAGCCGCCAGTATCCAAGTGCGAGCGTTTGGTTCGGTATCCGCGCCGATGAGCCCGCCGCCCAACCAGGTTACAGCGAAAAGCATCGCGGCGGCGCCGTAAGGACCGGCCAATAGACGGGTTCTGTACCAGTTGGGATTAGGAGCGATCATGCGGTCGTCGCCACCGTCACATTCCTCCGCCCATTCCACTCCACCAGCACCGACGACTTGACCGGCTCGCCGCGCGCCTGGGCGATCAGTTGGTTGGTGCGGGTTTCGATGACCTCCTCCATCCTAGCCATGAACTCGGCCTTCGAAAGGCCCGGAGCGATCGGCGGCAGGAACTCGACCGTGGCCTGGCCGGCGGTCTTGGCCTTGTCCTGCTGCTTCCAAAAGCAGCCCAGGTTTGTCGCCACCGGCACGACGGGCAGGCCGAAATCCTGGCTCATATAATAGACGCCGGTGCGGTAGCGGAACCGCTCGCCCGGCGCGGCCAGGTGGCCCTCGGGGTAGATCAGGATGCGGCGGCCCTCGGCGGCGACTTGGGCGGCGCTCTCCGACAGGGCCTTGCGGGCCTCGGGCCCGCCGCAGCTGTCGACGACGATGGCGCCCAGCTTCTTGAGGATCGCGCCGACCAGCGGGAACTTCTCCAGATGGTCGCCGGTGACGAAGCTGAGGTTCTCGACATTGGCGAACATCACGAAGCCGTCGCCCCAGCTGTGGTGCTTGGCGGCGATGATGAAGGCGCCCTGGGGCAGGTTCTCCTGGCCCTTGAGGTCGATCTTGACGCCGGCGATCGCGCGCAGCGCCCAGATCATCCGCTGACTGTAGAGCCGCAGGGCGAAGGCGACCGGCTTGCGGCCCGGGAGCAGGGCGGAGAGGGCGGCCGACAGGCCGTAGAAGATCGACAGAACCCAATAGTAGATATTGAACAGCGCGCTGCGCATGGGTCTTGATCCTTAGCGAGCCGACAGCACGGCCTGGACGGCCGCGGTCATCAGGGGGGCGTGGGCGGAGAGGGCGTCGTCGCCCAGGCGGCCATAGGCCTTGTTCTGGGCGGTCTGGGTGATCACGCCGATGGCCATGGCGGCAATGACGCGCGGGTCGGCCGGAGGAAGTTGCGCGTCCATCATCGCCCGCTTGATAAGGGCCTCGACCATGGTCACCGGGTCGCGGCCGTCTTCCTGGTAGTAGGGCAGGAAATGGTGAAGCTGCAGCAGGTGGAACGAAAACAGCAGCCAGTCCTCGTCGGCCACCGTGCAATAGGCTCGGACCACGGCGGCAGCCTTGGCCTGAATGCCGACGGCCAGGTCTGCGTTGACGGTGATCAGGTCCGATAGTCGGCGGTGGGTGGCCATGAACAGGCCTAGGGCCAGTTCGTCCTTGCTCTTCCAGTGGCGGTAGATCGCACCTTCCGACACCCCGGCCTTCGCGGCGATCAGCTTGGTGGTGGCCGCATCGACACCGCGCTCGACGAAGACCTCGAGGGCGGCGCGTTCGATCTTGGGCTTGGCGTTCATGGGCCGAAGCTAACATGGTAGCGACTTGGCGCAAGTGATTACTCACATTGCCGCCGCGACATTGACCAGAGCGGGCGGGCGGGCCTAAGCCGGGCGATGGTTCAAACGGTCCTGATCTATTCGATGGGCGAGGTGATCGGCGACGGGCTGATCAAACTGCCTTTCATCGCCGGCCTGCGCGCGGCCTTTCCGGACGCCCGGATCACCTGGTGCGCCGGCAAGGGCGAGACGGTCTATGCCGGCCCGCTAAAAGCCGTGGTCGATGGCTATATCGACGAGATCCTGACCACGGGTCGCACCGGCGCGAAGCTGGCGGACCTGCTGCCCTGGGCCAAGCCGTTCAGCGGCCGAACCTTCGACCTGGTGATCGACACCCAGGAAAACCTGCGGCGCAGCCTCGTGGCGCGGCGGGCGTCGCGCGGCGGACGCTTCGTCTCGGCCGCAGTCCAGGCGCGCAAGGCCGGCTGGCCCGTCGCCGTGGTTGATCGTCTGGCGAGACTGCTGGCCCTGGCCACCGACGGCTCCGGCGCGCCTCGCCCCTTGGTCCTAAGCCACCCCGACCCTCTGGCCGCCGCCAAGGCGTTGCTGCCAGAGGGCCCGACCTATATCGGCCTGGCGCCGGGCGCCGGCGGCAAGGACCGACGCTGGCCGCTGGAGCGCTATGTGCAGTTGGCGCGAAACCTCGAGGCCTCGGGACGCAAGGCGGTGTTGTTCTTCGGTCCCGACGAGGCCGCCGACGCCCAGGTCGCTCGTCACGCCATACCCACAGCCCTGATGCCCGAATGGAACCGCACCGACGACTATCCGACCGTGAAGGGGCCATTGTTGGCCATCGCGTTAGCGGGACGGCTCACGGCCGCCGTGGCCAATGACGCGGGCCCAGGTCACATGCTGGCGGCTGGCGGCGTACCCCTCCTGTCTCTGCAGCAGGACCACCGCAAGGCGGTGAAATTCCGCCCCGCGGCTCAGCGGCTTGAGCTGCTCGTCGCGGAAGACTACGGACAGGGCATGGCCGCTTTGCCGCTCGATGTTGTGGACGCGGCCCTGCAGCGCCTGATCGCCGGAGTTTCTTGATGCCCATTCTCGCGCCCGTCTCGGCCGGCGAACTGATCGACAAGATCACGATCCTGCGCGTCAAGGCGACGCGGATCGGCGACGCGGCCAAGGAGGCCAATGTCAGGGCCGAGTTGGGCCTGCTGGAAGCCACCGCGACGCGGGAACTGCCGGCCTCGGCGGAACTGAAGCGTTTGACCGCCGAGTTGACCGAGATAAACGCTGCCTTGTGGGACATCGAGGATGGCAAGCGCGACTGCGAGCGCCGCCAGGATTTCGGCCCGGACTTCGTCCAGCTGGCGCGCCGGGTCTATATCGATAACGACCGCCGCGCCGCCGTGAAGCGCGATATCAACGCCCTGGCCGGGTCCGAGATCGTCGAGGAAAAGAGCCATAAGCCATATTTGGCGAATTAGGGCGCCTACGTCCCCCTGAACGCCGCCGGGCGCTTTTGCAGGAACGCGCCGACCCCCTCCAGGAAGTCATCGGTCTTGCCCGCAGCCTTCTGCGCGTGGCGCTCGGCGTGGAGTTGGCCCACCCAGTCTGCGTCGAGACTATCCCAAACCAATTTGCGGATCGCCGAGAGGGCGGCCGGGCCGGCGGCCAGTTCCTGGGCGATGGCGGCGGCGGTCGGCATCAGTTCGGCGTCAGGGACGCAGCGATTGATCAAACCCCAGTCCAGCGCCTTGGCGGCCGGGATCTTGTCGCCCAGCAGCATCATCTCCATGGCGCGCGCCTTGCCCACCAGGCGCGGCAGCAGGTAGGTCGAGCCGCCATCAGGCACCAAGCCGATGCGGCGGAAGGCCTGCAGGAAATAGGCGCTCTGCGCCGCCACGACGATGTCGCCGAGCAAGGCGATGGAGCAGCCGACACCGGCCGCTGGGCCATTGATCGCCGTGACGATCGGCAATGGGAAGTCGCGAAGCAGGGTGACTAGCGGATTGTAGGTGCTTTCCAGCGCCGAGCCAGCGTCGGGCTTGCCGTCGACGTCGGCCTCGCGGCCCGCCGCGCCGCCGCCAGACAGGTTGGCGCCGGAACAGAAGCCGCGGCCTTCGCCCGTCAGGATCACGGCGCGGGCCGAAACCCTGCCTGCGGCGATCGAGCCGAAGGCGTGGGCCAACTCGCGGGCCATGTCCAGGCTGGCGGCGTTCAGGGTGGAGGGATCGGCGAGGGTGACGACGGCCACGCCATCGGCAGCCTCAAGCCGGATCTTCTCGTAGGTCATGGCGTCCTCCCAAGGCTGTCGCTTGTTGGCCTGAGTCTAGGCGCGACTAACCTTGGGGAACACCAGCGGAATTACGCCGCGTTGGCGGATTCCTGCTTGGCCTCGGCGGCGGTGACGCGGTTGCGGCCGCCGCGCTTGGAGGTGTAGAGCGCCGCATCGGCCCGCTCCATGACCGAGTGGCCGGTCTCGCCCGGACGACGCTCGGAGAAGCCTGACGAGATGGTGATGGCGCCCAGGTCCTCGTTGGTCGAGCGGCGCTTTAGCATGCGCGAGGAGACCTCGACGCGAATGTCTTCCAGGGTGCCGGCGACGATCGAGGCTGATTCCCGAGGGAAGATCATCGCGAACTCCTCGCCGCCGTAGCGGGCGGCGAAGCGGGGCGGGGCGGCGACGCGGCCGATGACGCTCGCGACATAGCGGATGACCTGGTCGCCAGTCTGGTGGCCCCAGGTGTCGTTGAAACGCTTGAAATGGTCGATGTCGAGCACGGCCAGGCAGATGGTGGTGCCAGCTTCGTCGGCCTCCGAACAGGCGCGTTCGAACTCTTCGTCGAAGGCCTTGCGGTTGGCCAGATTGGTCAAACCGTCGGTCGTGGCGTCGCGGCGCACCTGTTCCAGATGCTCGCGCAGGCGATCGACCTCGGCGGTCGATTCGGCCAGGCGGGTCTCGAGCGACTCGTTTTCCTTCTGGACCCGGCGCGTGGCTTCCGACAGGTCGGTGACCACGGTCTTGATGCGGTCGAGGTCGTCGGAGCCGTCCAGGGCCTTGGTCGCGGTGGCCAGGGTCTTGGAGTAGGCGGTGTTGGAGCTTTGGGCGTTCTGGATGGCCTTGGAGACCGACTCCAGTTCCTTGCTCAGCAGGTCGCCGGCGTCGCGGATCTGTTCGTTCAGCTTGGCCTTGGGCAGGTAGGCGGCGGCCAGTTCCTCGCTAAGCAGTTCGGTCAGCGGCTCGCCCAGCGAAATCAGTCGGGTCAATTCCCGGGCCAGGGCGCCATCGGGATCGGCGACATAGTGGGTCCACAGTTCGAAATTCAGAGCGGTCGGCCAGACCTGGTGACGTTCCATCAGGGCCAGCGCTCGGCCGGCGATCTTATAGGCCTCTGGGCCGCGCAGTGTGATCTCGACGTCGGACATTTCTTATCCTCGAACAGCGCGGCGTCCGCCCCGGACGCGCGCTAGGTGCAGCCATCTAAGCTGAAGAGTTCAAACGAGCCGTTAAGAACGAACGACGTTCACTTGCGTGTTCTTCGTGTCGCCGCCATGGTGAACGCTGATAAGATGAGCCGTTCGGCCGCTTGGAGGAACCTGACCGTGAATGCGCCCGCCAACCTCGACCTTGAATCTCACAAAGCCACGCTGTCGCGGGCGCTGGACTTGCAGAGGGCCGCGCACCTGCGACAAGGCGCCCCAACGGCGCAAGGTCGCATCGAATGGCTGGACCGTTGCATCGGACTGCTGGTCGATCACCAGGGCGAGATCGCTGATGCGCTGAACGCCGATTTCGGGTCGCGTTCGAAGGACGCCACGGGCCTGACCGACATCGCTGCCTCGATTGGCCCGCTCAAACACGCCAAGGAAAACCTGACCAAGTGGATGCGCCCGGAAAAGCGCAAGACCACGCCGGCGATCCTCGGCCTGTTTGGGGCCAAGGCGGAGGTCTTGTACCAGCCCAAGGGCGTGGTGGGGATCATCAGCCCGTGGAATTTCCCGATCAACCTGACCTTCGCGCCGCTGGCCGGGGTGCTGGCGGCCGGCAACCGGGCGATGATCAAGCCCTCGGAATTCACGCCGATCACCTCCGAGCTGATGAAGACGATGTTCGCCAAGGCGTTCAGCGAAGATGAGATTGCGGTAATCACCGGCGGACCCGACATCGGCCAGGCCTTTACCAGCCTGCCGTTTGACCACCTGATCTTCACCGGCGCCACCTCGGTGGCGCGCCACGTGATGCGGGCGGCGGCCGAGAACCTGGTGCCGGTGACCCTGGAACTGGGCGGCAAGAGCCCGGTGATCCTGTCGCGCGGCGCCGACATGGCCGTGGCGGCCGGGCGCATCATGGCGGGCAAGACCCTTAACGCCGGCCAGATCTGCCTTGCGCCCGACTATGTGCTGGCCCCGGCCGACCAGATAGACAGCTTCGTGGCCGAGGCCAAGGCCGCCGTGGGCCGCAGCTTCCCCACCCTGAAGGACAATCCCGACTACACCGCTGTGGTCGCCCAGCGTCACTATGACCGCATCAAAGGCCACGTCGACGACGCCCGGGCCAAGGGGGCGACGATCGTCGAAATCAACCCGGCCGGCGAAGACCTCAGCCAGCAGGAGCATCGCAAGATTCCGCCGACCCTGATCCTCAATCCGACCGATGACATGACGGTGATGCAGGACGAAATCTTTGGCCCACTGCTGCCGGTCAAGACCTATGGCAAGGTTGAGGAGGCGGTGGACTATATCAACAGCCATGACCGGCCGCTGGGTCTCTACTGGTTCGGCACCGACGACGCCGAACGCGACATGGTGCTGAACCGCACCACCAGCGGCGGGGTGACGATCAATGACGTGATCTTCCATGTCGCCCAGGAAGACCTGCCGTTCGGCGGGGTCGGCCCTGCCGGCATGGGCAGCTATCACGGTCGCGACGGCTTCATGGAGTTCAGCCACAAAAAGGCGGTGTTCCAGCAGCTGAAGAAGGACATCGGCCCGATGCTGGCGCTTCGGCCGCCATACGGGGCGGCAATCCGAAAATATTTGGCGGGCCAGATCAAGCGGTAAGAAAGGCCCTCCCCCCGTGGGGGAGGCGATCGCGCAGCGACCGGTGGGGGGAGGTTTTGGATCGTCGATCGCAGGTCCGGCCGTCATCCGATCACTCCCCCCACCGTCGGCTTCGCCGACACCTCCCCTACGGGGGGGCTTAGAACACACGGCTTCGTCGCCTGACAGGATGGCCCGAAAGGGGGTTGAGGAGGCGCGGAGCGGCCGGGCCAAGCCCGGATGACCGTGGGTTTAGAGTTTGCGTTTCGGCGTGGACCGACCGCTCCGCGAAACCGTTTGTCTCGAGGGACGGCGATTGAGGGCTT
>NZ_JAFCUB010000020.1:61799-70153 GCF_049896325.1 Caulobacter sp. DWP3-1-3b2 | reverse complement strand
GGGGGGGGCCCCCCGCCCCCCCCCCGGGGCCCCCCCGTGATCGGCCGACAGGCAGCCCCACGATGGCGCCCCGCCCCCCGCTCCCCCTCCGGCGCTACGCGCCACCTCCCCCACAGGGGGAGGAACTACGCTCGCGAACGCCCGCAAATATGCTAGACGCACGCCCATGACTTCGACGCCTCTGAACCTGATCCGCAACTTCTCCATCGTGGCCCACATCGACCACGGCAAGAGCACCCTGTCCGACCGCCTGATCCAGGAGACCGGCGGCCTCACGGCGCGTGAAATGACCGCCCAGGTCCTCGACAACATGGACATCGAGAAGGAGCGCGGGATCACCATCAAGGCCCAGACCGTGCGCCTGGAGTACAAGGCTGACGATGGCCAGACCTACATCCTCAATTTGATGGACACCCCCGGCCACGTCGACTTCGCCTATGAGGTCTCACGTTCACTGGCCGCCTGCGAAGGGTCGATTCTGGTCGTGGACGCCTCGCAGGGCGTTGAGGCCCAGACCCTGGCCAATGTCTATTCGGCCATCGACAACAATCACGAGATCGTCCCGGTCCTCAACAAGATCGACCTGCCGGCCGCCGAGCCCGAGCGGGTGCGCGCCCAGATCGAGGACCTGATCGGCCTGGACGCCAGCGACGCGGTGCTGGCCAGCGCCAAGTCAGGCGTCGGCATCCATGACGTGCTCGAAGCCATCGTCACCCGCCTGCCGCCGCCCAAGGGCGACGAGAACGCGCCGCTGAAGGCCCTGTTGGTCGACGCCTGGTACGACGCCTATCTGGGCGTCGTGGTGCTGGTCCGGGTGATCGACGGCCGCCTGCGCGCCGGCCAGAAGATCAAGATGATGCAGCACGGCTCCACCCACCTGATCGACCGGGTCGGGGTCTTCAAGCCCAAAAACACCCCCGTCGAGAGCCTCGGCCCCGGCGAGATCGGCTTCATCACCGCCCAAATAAAAGAAGTGGCCGACGCCGCCGTCGGCGACACCATCACCGACGAGAAGAAGCCCACCGACAAGGCCCTGCCCGGCTTCAAGGACGTGCAACCGGTGGTGTTCTGCGGCCTGTTCCCGGTCGACGCCGCCGACTTCGAGGCCCTGCGCGCCGCCGTTGGCCGCCTACGCCTCAATGACGGCAGTTTCACCTACGAGATGGAAAGCAGCGCCGCCCTGGGCTTTGGTTTCCGCTGCGGGTTCCTGGGTCTGCTGCACCTGGAAATCATCCAGGAGCGCCTCTCGCGCGAGTTCGACCTCGACCTGATCGCGACCGCCCCGTCGGTGGTCTACAAGATCCAGATGCGCGACGGCACGGAGATCGAGCTCCACAACCCCGCCGACATGCCCGACCCCATGCACATCGAGAGCATTCTCGAACCGTGGATCAAGGCGACGATCTTCACCCCGGACGAATATCTCGGCGGCGTCATCAAGCTGTGCCAGGACCGTCGCGGCGTGCAGCGCGAGCTGAGCTATGTCGGTAACCGCGCCATGCTGGTCTATGAGCTGCCGCTCAACGAGGTGGTGTTCGACTTCTATGACCGCCTGAAATCGATCTCCAAGGGCTATGCCTCGTTCGACTACCAGGTCGAGGATTACAAGCCCGGCGACCTGGTCAAAATGTCGATCCTGGTCAATGCCGAGCCGGTCGACGCCCTGTCGATGCTGGTCCACCGCGACCGCGCCGAGAGCCGGGGCCGGGGCATGTGCGAGAAGATGAAGGAGCTCATCCCGCAGCACATGTTCGTCATCCCCATCCAGGCGGCGATCGGCGGCAAGATCATCGCCCGCGAAACCGTCCGCGCCCTGCGTAAGGACGTCACCGCCAAGTGCTACGGCGGCGACGCCTCGCGCAAACGCAAGCTGCTCGACAAGCAAAAAGCCGGCAAGAAGCGCATGCGCCAGTTCGGCAAGGTCGAAATCCCGCAGGAAGCGTTCATCGCGGCGTTGAAGATGGACGGGGATTGATCCAGGCCAAGCTGGCTACCCCTGACCGTTTAACGCGCCCTCCGCGGCAGCGATCAGCTGTGGAAGGCGGTAGGTGACGGTGGCCCAGACTAAGGCCGGCGATACGTCGTCATAGTCATGCCGGTAGACATTGCCCGAGCCCATGATCTCCCGCCATGGCAAGTCGGCGAAGCGTTAGCGTTCGGTCACATCAAGGCGACGGGCGGCCTCGGAAATGATCTCAAGGCAGCGGGTCGCCGCGTAGAAGCTTTTGGTATCATGGGCCAAGGCGGCTTCGTCGAGACCGATGGTGAAAGCGAGCGCCAGACGCGCGTTTTCCAGAATATCGGTCCAGGCCTGAACGTCTCGTTCAGAAGGCATAGATCGCATCGCGCTCGGCGGTTGGGCGCACATGCGCCTTCAAGCTCTCGCGTTTGACCACATCAACGGGCTCGACAAACAGGTCGGCCAAAAAATACTGGATTCCGACATAGTCGTACAGATCGATCTTCGCTGCTGAGTCCAATTCGACCAGGATGTCCAGACCACTGTCCGGTCGCGCCTCACCTCGAGCGGTCGATCCGAATAGAGCCGCTCGGGAAACGCCCATGGCGCGCAAAGCCGCCTCGGCGGTGCGCAGAACGGCGATAACGGCGTCGCGGGTCATCAAAGCCAGCATAGGTGAAGTGCGTTTGAATGGCGATTCACGCGGCTTCATCGTTGGAGAACACATGCTGAAAATCCTCGGTCGCACCTCGTCCCTCAATGTCCGCAAGGTGCTGTGGACCTGCGACGAGCTTGGCTTGGCCTATGAGCGCGAGGACTGGGGCAAGGGGTTCGCTTCGACCCAGAACCCGGAATTCCTGGCGCTGAACCCCAACGGCCTGGTGCCGGTGCTTATCGACGAGCAGGGCGCGCTCTACGAGAGCAACACCATCTGCCGGTATCTCGCCGCCCGCTATGGCGGCGGCCACCTGCTGCCCGCCGTGGTTCGGCCGCGCGCCGTGGTCGAGCAGTGGATGGACTGGCAGGCCACCGAGCTCAACCCGACCTGGGGCTACGCCTTCCTGGCCCTGGGCCGTCCTACGCCGGGCTATGACGACGCGGCGCAGATCGCCGCCAGCGTCCAGGCCTGGAATGGGGCCATGACCATCCTCGAACAACAGTTGCGGATCACCGGCGCCCACGTCGCCGGACACGATTTCAGCGTGGCCGACGTGGTGATGGGCGTGTCAGTGCACCGTTGGGTGGCGACGCCGATGGACCGCGCGGAACTGCCGGCGGTCGAAGCCTATTACGCGCGGCTGAAGCAGCGTCCGGCGTTCGGGCCTTGGGCGCGAAACGACGTGCCCTAAGGCATTTTTCGAGCGAAGTGGTTCCGGTTCGCGTGAAGAAAAATGCTTCAAAACAAAAGATCAGAGCTCACGGCCTGACGCAGTCAGGTCGGGAAATGCTCTAAACGGCGCCGCGCGCGCCGCGCACACGAAACACCCTGGCCTCCCGCGCCACGTCGTACAGCCGGTAGACCTGGAACGCTTCGGGCTGCTCGCGGCTCAACGCTTCCTCGCCCTGGTTCAGCCGAAAGGGCGTCGCCGCGCCTCCCGTGGTGGTTTTGACGGCGATGCGGCGCGGAGCGCCGGTGCGGCTGAAGCTGAGGAGGTCGCAGCCCTCATCGTCCGGGGGCAGGGCCAGGCGGACCTGGTCGGCGAGGTCGGGCCGACCGCGCGCGGTTAGGCGGGTCTGCTCATAGGCCAAGGCGGCTGCGACGCCGATGCGGCTCAGGATGCGGGCGTCGCCGTCGCGGTCGGCGGGGTCGAAGCGGGCGATGAGGGCGCGCGTCCGCTCGCTGGGACGGACCGGCACGGCCTGGGCCGGCGCGCCTTCGGCCAGAACGGGCGCGGCGGCGCGACCCAACAGGGCCGGCGGCTGGGCCAGGTCCTTCAGGGCCGCGGGCTTGGCGGTCAGATGTCGGTCTATCGCATCGACCAGGACGTCGCCGAAGTCCCAGCGCGGCGGATGGTCCTTGAGGGTCGGCAGACCGACGAGCGTCAGGATCGCCGAGATCTCGCCCTGCAGGAAGGTGATCGCCCCGCCCGAGCGGTTGGTCACGAAGCGCAGAGCCCGCTGGTGGGTGGCCGGATCAAGGGCGCGGCCGGTCATCACTTTGTCGAGCATGACAAAATAGTCGCCGACCACCAGGTCGTGCTCGGCCTCGTTCCAGGTCTTTCCGTTAATCGCCACGTCGCCCACGCCGCGACGATGCCTCAGGCCGAGAGTCGGCGCCAGCGACATCGCGGTCGGTCGCGGCTCATGCTAGAAAGCGATCATGACCGACCAGCCTGAAGATTCCCCCGAAGTTCCCGGCGAGACCCCGATCCAGCGCGCCCTGCGCCTGAAGAAGGCCGCCCTGGCCGTCAAGCCGAAACCGCCGCGCGGCGGGAAGTTCCAGCGCGAGCAGGCGGCGGCGGCTAATTCGAGCAACAAGAGCAAGCCCTGGCTGACGCGCTAGCGCGTGTTTGGCTACACAGATGCTTCGCTCCAGTTCCCCTTCGCCGGGGAGACGGAATATTTGGATGCCGATTCAATCTGAACTAAAGGCGCGATAGCGCCTCGCCAGACGCTTCCCCGGCCTTGAGAAGGCCGCGCTTTAGCGGCACGATACAGTATATGCGCGCCTTGACCCTCGCCTTGACCCTGTGCCTCGCCTCCGGCCCCGCCTTGGCGCAATCCGCCGTGTCCCCACCCAAGCCTTCAACGCCCCGGCCGCGCGAGGAGCCGACCTCGGTGTCGCCGGTGTTGGTGATGCCGCCGACGGCCAAGCCAAGGGTCGTGGGCACCTGGCCCGCCGCAGGCCAGGCGATCGCGCCCGGCGTGTTGGTGTTGAAGGTGGTGTTTGACCAGCCGATGATCCCGCGCGACTTTGCCTATGCTCCCTCGGCCAGCGGCGACGCGCTGGAGTGCCTGAAGACCCCGCGCCTGCTGAACGACACCAAGACCTTCGTCCTGCTGTGCCGAACCTTGCCAGGCAAGACCTATGCGGTGTCGCTGAACAAGGATCCAACCTCGCCCACCGCCTTCGCCAACCTTGCCGAGAACCGGGCCGTCGAGAGCGAGCTCTCGTTCTCGACCCTGGCCGGTGAGCCCATCACCAAGCTGCGTGAGGCGGTCAAGACCGCCGGCCTCGGCGATCTCGACATGCCTGTCGAGGAAGCGCCGCGTCAGGCTAATGCCGCGCCGTGATCGTCTGAGGCGGTTTGCAAGCGGTGGAGAGCCGGCCGGATTTATGCGTCGGGACACCCCGACCGGCTCTCAGCCTGCGATCTGGTCATACCCCCTCGGAATTGGGCGGACCGACATGCCGGGGGGAATCGGGGGAGGCCACCCGGCATCTGCAAGCCCGCTCAGGTTGCAACAGCGCGCGCCGTTCATCCATAGGGTAAAACCCTGATCGCGGTCGCCGAATTTCCCGATGGACGTGAGCGAAAAGCCTGCCGGTTAACGATGTTGGGATGCCGCAGCACGACGGTGTGATCGCCGGACGACATGCGCAGCGTCAGACGAACGGGCAACCCTACCGTCGTCGGGGACTTCGATGACCAGGCTTTACGAGCGCGGTTGGCGAGACACCACGATGCCGAGGCATCCATCTGGCCGAGGGCCAGATGCGCTCGCGCGACTTCGAGGTGGTCGACGGCCCTCTGCGCTCCGGCGGCTCCGGCGGCTCCGGCGGCGACGCGCTTAATGGGCTTCCCTAAGGTCCGGCTATCGCCAGCCGTGATCCGCGCCCATCATCATCGCAAAAGAACGATAGGGGTGGAACGTAATGCGTTGGATCTTTCGAGGCCTGCTGGTCATCGTCTGCCTGGCGGTCATCACCGTGCTGGGGCTGATCGGCCTGGATCGCGCCGCCCAGCCGCCCAAACCCGACATCCAGGCTCTGATCGCCAAGGCCGGCGCCTATGACGTGCGCATCCGGCGCGACGAATGGGGCGTGCCTCACATCCTGGGCAAGCGCGACGCCGACGCCGCCTTCGGCCTGGCCTACGCCCAGTCCGAGGACGATTTCGCCACCGTGCAGAGCGTGGTGCTGGCCACCCGCGGGACCCTGGCGCACCGCGACGGCGCCAAGGCCGCAGTCACCGACTATCTGGTGGGTCTGCTTGATGTGTGGCCGACCGTAGAGGCGGGTTATCCCAAGCTTCCCGCCGATCTGCGCGTCCTGCTTGAGGCCTATGCCGATGGGGTCAACCTCTATGCCGCCCAACATCCCGACGCGGTGACGCCGGGCCTGCTGCCCCTGAGCGGCAAGGACGTGCTGGCGGGCTTCGTGTTCAAGCAGCCGTTCTTCTACGGCCTGGATGGCGAGCTGAAGCGGCTGAACGCGCCGGAGGAGGCCCAGAAGGCCCCACCCAAGGGCTCGAACGGCCTGGCGGTCGCACCGTCACGCACCGCCGACGGCTTCACCCGTCTGCTGGTCAATTCGCACCAGCCCTATACCGGCCCGGTCGCCTGGTACGAAGCCGTGGTCGAGAGCGGCGAAGGCTGGCACGTGGCTGGCGGCTTCTTCCCCGGCGCGCCATTCATGCTGCATGGCCACAACGCCACCCTGGGCTGGGCCAACACCGTCTCCAAACCCGACCTGTTCGACGCCTACCGGCTGGTGATCAACCCGCAGAACAAAAACCAGTATCGACTGGACGGCCAGTGGCGCGACTTCACGCGGCACGACGTCAAGCTGCGGATCAAGCTGTGGGGGCCGATCGTCATCCCGGTGACCAAGCACGCCCTGCGCACCGTCCAGGGTCCGGTGCTCGAGACCAAGCACGGCCTGTTCGCCCTGCGCTATGCCGGCATGGGCGAGTATCGCCAGCCACTGCAATATTGGCGGCTGAACAAGGCGCGGAACCTGGCCGAGTGGCGGGCCGGCATCGCCACCCACGCCCTGCCCAGCCTGAACTACATCTATGCCGACGCCGCCGGGAACATCGGCTTCGTCCACAACGGACAATACCCCAACCGCCGGGAGGGCGTGGACTGGACAAAGATCCTGCCCGGCGATCGCTCCGATCTCGTCTGGCAAGGCTATCGCCCGGTCGAGACCATTCCCCAACTGTGGAACCCCCGGTCGGGCTATGTCTACAACTCCAACAACAGCCCATTCCTGGCCAGTGACCCGGCCGACAATCTGAGGTCCGCCGACTTCCCGGCCAGCGAAGGCTTGCAGACCAACGTGACAAACCGCGCCCTGCGCATCCAGGAGTTGGTCGGGGCAGACCATGCGATCACCGATCAAGCGTTCCGGCGCTACAAGTTCGACATCGCCTACAGCGAGCGTTCATCCGTCGTGGCCATGGTGCGGCAGGCGATCGCCGCCGATCCGGGGAACGACGCCGACCTCAAGGCCGCCCAGGCAATCCTGCGTGGCTGGGACCGGCGCACCGACGTAAACAACCGCGCCGCCGCCCTGGCCTCGCTGATGGCCCAGCCCATCCTGGTGGCGCAGATGAACGGCGATCCCGTCCCGACACCGCTGGAGAGCTTGAAGGCGGCGATCGTCACGCTGAAGCAAGGCTTCGGCCGCCTCGATCCGAAATGGGGCCAGGTCAATCGCATCCGCCACGGCAAGGTCGACCTGCCAATCGACGGCGCGGCCGACACCTATCGCGCGGTCTGGGGCATTCCGCAGAAAGACGGAACCTTCACCGCCGACGCCGGCGACACCTTCATCATGTTCGTCAGCTGGGACAAACAGGGCGTGGTCCATTCCGACAGCATCCACCAGTTCGGGTCGGCCACCCTGGATGCCGCCTCGCCGCACTATGCCGACCAGACGCCGCTGTTCGCGACCATGCGAACCAAGCCCGTGCTGTTCACGGAGGCGCAGCTTCAAGGGCATGTAAAGGAGGACTATCGGCCGGGCCATCGGTAGCATCCAGTCGAACCGAAACCCTTGATTTGTCATCCCGGACAACCCCGGCGAATGCCGGGGTCAGATCCGGGACCGCGGGAAGCACCTGCGTTCACGCGTCGGTCCCGGATCTTCGCGCTGAGCGCTTGTCCGGGATGACAACTCGCTGGGACGGCGCGGAGGCTTGAACAGCAGCGCTTCGCGTGGCTAATCTCGGCCGCACTTCCCTCCAGTCTGGACCTCCTCCCATGCGCAAGATCCTGATCCTGGCCGTCACGGCCGCCGCCCTGATGGTTTCGGCCTGCAACACCGTCGAAGGCGTCGGCAAGGACGTGTCGGCCGCTGGCCACGCCGTCAGCGACACCGCCAAGGACGCCAAATAGCCGCAGGCCAAGCTTCGCGGAGTCCGGCAACCGGACTCCGCGAACCCCGGGGGAGTTAAGTCGCGGTTTCCCCACGCCGCGCGGTGGGTGCGATTTTTAAAGATAGGCG
>NZ_JAFCUB010000020.1:3591-61789 GCF_049896325.1 Caulobacter sp. DWP3-1-3b2 | reverse complement strand
CCCCCCGACCCCCACCCCCCCCGCCCCCCAAACCCCCCGCGGGCAAGGGGGCGGGGGGCCCGCCCCCCGCCCCCCCCCCACCCCGGTGTAGTTAAGTCGCGTTTGCCCAAGGCCGCGCTTGTTGTCAGATTTTTCAAGATCGGCGGCTACTTACCCGTAACCCACAAAGCGCCAGTGGTTAATGTGGCGAAAGTCTGGCGGCTTTACTCGCTCATCTTGCGAGTGAATGCTTGGGCACACGCATACTCATCTCTACGAAACCTGATTCAAAATGGCGCATGCGACCGCGCGCCCCCTTTCGCAAGGCCCGCTGCGGGAGCATATCCACGCCCATGAATAAGAAGTCTCCTCCCAGCGTCCTGACCGGCATGAAGCGCGGTGTCCGTCACCGTTGCCCCAACTGCGGCGAAGGTCGGCTGTACACGCGCTATCTGAAGGTCGATCTGGACTGCGAGGTTTGCGGCCATGACCTGGCGCGTTACCCGGCCGATGATGGCCCGGCCTATTTCACGATCCTGATCATCGGCCACCTGTTCGTCGCCCCGCTGCTGCTGTTCCCGTTCATCTGGAAAATGTCGCCGGCGCTGGTGGTGCCGCTGACCGTGCTGCCGCTGGCCGGCCTGACCCTGCTGCTGCTGCCCCGCGTCAAGGGCGCGGTGATCGGCGCCCTATGGGCAATGGGCCTTCGCAAGTCCGAGGATTGCCCTAGCGGCTGAGCGGGATCGACACCACTTCACTTGATCAAAGGCTCGGGCTGTACGACAAACCCGGTCGACGGGTGGAGTTGTTTTCTATGCGCGCGATCAAGTTGGCCCTTGCGGCCCTGGCTGCGGTCGTCGGCCTGGCGTGCGGCGCCCCGGCTTTCGCGGAGGGCCCAGGCGACAGCTTCACCTACGGCGTCTGGCGCAATCCAAAGAACACGGTCCATCTCGAGATCAAGCCCTGCGGCGGTGGCCAGGCCTGCGGCAAGGTGGTCTGGGCCAATTCAGACGCCCAGGCCGACGCCCGCAAGGGCGGCACACCGAGCCTGATCGGTCTGCAGCTGCTTCGCGACTTCGAGCTGCAGAAGAATGGCAGCTGGCGCGGCAAGGTGTTCGTTCCCGACCTGAACATGGTGCTGACGGGCACCGCCGATTTCCCCGACGCCACCACCATGAAGGCCAAGGGTTGCCTGGTGGGCCGGCTGTTCTGCAAGTCGCAGACCTGGAAGCGGATCGATATAGCGGCCGGCTAGCCTCGCCAGCCCCGCTGGAACCTTGACCGCACCCTCGGCATTTCCTCTCCCGAACCCGAGCGCGCAGAGCGCTCGGATACAACGGAGACGGACATGCTCGGCACGATCCTCATCATCATCCTGATCCTGGCCCTGGTCGGGGCCCTGCCGACCTGGGGTCACAGCCGTTCGTGGGGCTATTTCCCCAGCGGGGGTCTGGGCCTGATTCTGGTGATCCTGATCATCCTGGTGCTGATGGGCCGGATCTAGCCGTCCACGGAACGGACGGGGACGCACGCATGCCTGCGTGCGTCCCCGATCGCTGCCCCCTCCCCCAAAGACCATTGTTCGCCTAAGGTCGCGACAACCAGAGTCGCGGGGCCAACATGACCGACACCACCATAGCGGCGACCTCGCCCGTCGCCCCTGATCGGGTCCCCATGACCGCCTGGCGCCGCGTCCGCGCCATCCTCGGCGGTTCGGCCGGCAACCTCGTCGAATGGTATGACTGGTTCGCCTACGCCGCGTTCTCGATCTACTTCGCCAAGATCTTCTTTCCCAAGGGCGACCAGACCGCCCAACTGATGCAGACGGCCGCCATCTTCGCCGTGGGCTTCGGCGCGCGTCCTGTTGGCGCCTGGCTGATGGGGCTCTATGCCGACCGCAAGGGCCGCAAGGCCGCGCTCACCCTGGCTGTCGGCCTGATGTGCGCCGGCTCGCTGATCATCGCCCTGTGCCCCGGCCACGCCACGATCGGCGACGCCGCGCCGGTGATCCTGCTGCTGGCCCGCCTGCTGCAAGGTCTGTCAGTGGGCGGCGAATACGGCGCCAGCGCCACCTATATGAGCGAGATGGCGGGGAAGAAGCGACGAGGCTTCTGGTCCAGCTTCCAATATGTGACCCTGATTATGGGTCAGCTCGTCGCGGCCCTGGTGCTGGTGATCCTCCAGAACACCTTGGACAAGTCCGACTTGGCGGCCTGGGGGTGGCGCGTGCCGTTCTTCATCGGCGCCGCCCTTGCGGTTGTGGTCTTCTGGATCCGGACCGGCATCGAGGAGAGCGTCTCCCACCGGAACGTCGCCCAGCACGACCCGATCAGCAGCCGGCAGGTGGCTTCGGTGACCACCCTGCTGCTGCTGACCGTGGCGGCGATGGTGGTTGGCTTCACCGCCTGGTCCTTCGCGGGCGCGGCCCAAGGCGTCTCGGTGGTCTTGCTGATCATGACCTATGTGGCGCTCGCCGCGCCGCTGGTCTCGCGCCATCCCAAACAAACCCTGGCGATCATCGGGCTGAGCGCGGCGGGCTCCTTGGCCTTCTATGCCTACACCACCTACATGCTGAAGTTCCTGACCAACACCACCGGCTTCGACAAGGCCACGGCCGGGGCGGTCAACTTGGCGACCCTGTTCGGGTTCATGCTCCTGCAGCCGCTGTTCGGCTGGCTGTCGGATCGCCTGGGCCGCAAGATCATGCTGGTCTTCGCCTTCGGGGTCGGGGCGCTGATCGCCTGGCCGGTGTTCACCCTGACCGCCAAGGCCGCCAGCCCGCTGATCGCCTTCGCCCTGATCATGACCGCCCTGGTCGTGCAATCGGGCTACACCTCGATCAGCGCCGTGGTGAAGGCCGAGTTGTTCCCCACCCATGTGCGGGCTCTGGGGGTGGCACTTCCATACGCCCTGGGCAACGCCGCGTTCGGCGGCACCGCCGAATATGTCGCCTTGTGGTTCAAGCGCGAGGGCATGGAAAGCGGCTTCTACCTCTATGTTTCTGCGATCATGGCCGTGGGGTTGGTGGTGGCGCTGTTGCTGCGCGACACCGGCAAGCACAGCCTGATCCTCGAAGACTGATAGCGGTCCCTCGCCCCTTTCACCGACTCTCGTTCCAGACCTAAGCTCACCCCATGCACGCTTCGATCCGTCACGCCCTGCACGCCTTTCCCCTGCCGACCTTCGATCTGGTCGTCCTGGGCTTCTTCGCGTTCTGCTGGCTGTTCTACGAACCGCTGCTCAAGCGCCTGGGCCACGCCAAGAACGTCATCAACACCGACATGACGGTGATCCGCCGGCGCTGGATGGCCGAGATGGCGGTGCGCGAGATCGCCCTACTGGATGGCCAGCTGCTCGGCCACGCCATCAACTCGGCCTCGTTCTTTGCTTCGTCCAACCTGATCTTAATCGCCGCCGCGGCCGGGGTGCTGTTTGGCGGCGACAGCGCGCTGAAGAGCATCGAGGGCCTGGCCGTGCTGGCCCCGGCTTCGACCCTGGTGTTCCAGATCAAGATGGGCCTGGTGCTGATCGCCCTGGCGCGTGGCCTGCTCGACTTCATCTGGGCGATCCGCCAGATGAACTACTGCCTGGCCGCCATTGGCGCCACGCCGATGTGGGCCCCGCGCAAGGTGCTGGAAGACTATGCCGAGGCGACCGGGGCGGTGCTCAACCCCGCCCTGTCGTCGTTCAACGCCGGGGTGCGCGGCTACTATTTCGCCCTGGCCGCCGCCGCCTGGCTGCTGGGTCCGATCGCCTTCGCGGCGGCGACGGGCGGGGCCATGGCGCTATTGCTCTGGCGCCAGCGCCGTAGCCCGGCCTCGGTCGCCGTCCGCCGCATCCGTGAGATCCTCGAGGCTCAGCCCGTGACGACCGGACCCCACCTGCCGCGCGACGACCAGGCGAGTCTGTCCTAGAGCATTTTTCGAGCGAAGTGGTTTCGGTTCGCGTGAAGAAAAATGCGTCAAAACAAGAGATTAGCGCTCACGGCCTGACGCAGTAAGGTCGTGAGCTCTGGAGCCCGAGCCCGGCCCGGACCTTCTTGGTAAGCTTGGCGGCGATCAGGCCGTGGGCGGTCTTCAGCCAATCATTGACCTCGGCCTTGTCCTGGCCCGCCAGGTCCTCGAAATACAGCCATTTGGCCCGAGCCAGATAGGGGGCGGGAACGGCCTGGCCAGTCTCGCCAAGCACTTCGAACGCCACATCCGAGGCCTTCAACGAAAACCCCTTGCCGCCTATCGCCCCGCCCAGCACGGCGAACATCTTGCCGCCAACCTTGTAGACGTGGTTGTCGCCCCACTGGACGGTCATGGTCGCGCCGGGCAGGGCCATGGCGGCGGCGTCGAAGGTTTTGGGAGTCATCACGGGTCCTTTGACGCGGGCCAGGCACTATAAGTCGCCCGTGGCTCCGTTTCACCTCGCATGGCCGCTTGCCCCCGCAACCTTCCTGAGTATATTGCGCCCCTTCCTGCGACGGGGGCCTTCAACCGCCTTCGAATCAAGTGCGCATGGTGAGGTGGCCGAGTGGTTGATGGCGCACGCTTGGAAAGCGTGTTTAGGTGAAAGCCTAACGAGGGTTCGAATCCCTCTCTCACCGCCACCGCCCTCATCCAACATATTGTGTTTACTGGATAATATTTACGCGTCGTTTCTGCTGCCCCGTTTTCGGTCCCATTTTCGAATTCGATGACGAGACGGGTGCCTCGCGCGAATCAATGGGCCCCGGATAGATGGCAACCTGGGCTTGCAGGAATGAGGTGGCGCCGGTGGTCCGCACAGTTTGGCGGCTTGGCTAGGGTTGGCTCAGGTTCAGATCACGCCGCCAGTTTGTGCTCGAGGTTGGCCCTATCCGGGGCGAGCCCCGGATAGGGCCAAGTGGGGCCGGTTGGTGTTGTAGTAGCCGATCCACTTGGTCAGGCCGGCCCGCAGCTCCGAGCCGGTCTCGAAGGCATGGATTTAGACGCGCTCGTATTTGAGGCTGCGCCAGAGCCGCTCGATGAAGACGTCGTCTATCCAGCGGCCGCGGCCGTCCATGGAGACCCGCACGCCGGCGTCCTTCAGCACGTCGATGAAGCGGGGCGAGGTAAACGGGCTGCCTTGGTCGGTGTTGAAGATCTCTGGCGGCCTGTAACGGGCCATGGCCTGCTCCCGGGCCTGGATGCAGAACTCGGCGTCCATGCTGTTGGACAGCCGCCAGGACAGCACCTTCCTCATCGCCCAGTCCATCACCGCCACTAGAGCATTTTTCGAGCGAAGTGGTTCCAGTTCGCGTGAAGAAAAATGCGTCAAAACAAAAAATTAGAGCTCACGGCATGACGCAGTCAGGTCGGGAAATGCTCTAGTACAGAAAGCCCCGGCGCATCGGGATGTAAGTAATGTCCGAGCACCAGACCTGATTGGGCCGGTTGATCACCAGCCCGCGCAGCAGGTACTTGTAATATAAGGCCGCCGCCGGCCCGGCGAGGGGTCTCCGATGGGGTCTCCGACGGGGCCTCCCCGAACATGCAGCGATAGGTGCCGGCGAAGCGCCCCAGTTCCCAGACCCATGGCTCAGCGCCACCTGGGTCACCGTGGGGGCCGACTGGCGGCCGCCAGCAGCCGCGCCCGGGCCGCCGACCCTCGACCGGGTGACGGCCGATCTCGACGCGCGCCGCGACACGGCTCAGGCCAGCCACATCGACGGCTTGTGGAGCGGCGGGTGAGGGGCAGTTCTCCGCCTTGCCTACGCTTCGATGTCGACGTCCTTGGTTTCCTTGAGGAACAGCGTGCCGATCACCGCGGTAAGTCCGGCGACGACGATCGGATACCATAGGCCGTAGTAGATATTGCCCGTGGCGGCGACCATGGCGAAGGCCGTGGTCGGCAGGAAGCCGCCGAACCAACCGTTGCCGATATGGTAGGGCAGGCTCATCGAGGTGTAGCGGATGTTGGTTGGGAAAAGTTCGACCAGCATGGCGGCGATCGGGCCGTAGACCATGGTCACGTACAGAACCAGGATCGCCAGCACGCCGACCACCAGGGGCTTGTTCATCAGGGCGTCGTCAGCCTTGGCCGGATAGCCGGCGGCCTTCAGCGTCGCACCGAGCTCTTTCTCCCAGGCGGTCTTGCGGGCCTTGAAGGCGGCCTTGTCGAGGGTCTGGCCCGGGAACGAGGCGAGCACCGCCGGGCCGATCCGCACCTGGGTGATCGCGCCGGCCGGGGCGGCTTGGTTGGCGTAGGTGACGCCGGCCTTGGCCAGGTAGGATTTGGCCAGGTCGCAGGAGCGGTTGAATACGGTCTTGCCCACGGGGTCGAACTGGAACGAGCAGTCGGCCGGGTCAGCGACCACGGTCACCGGCGCGCTGGCCACCGCCGCCGCCAGTTGCGGATTGGCCGCCGTGGTCAGGGTCTTGAACAGCGGGAAATAGGTCAGGGCCGCCAGGACGCAGCCCAGCATGATGATCGGCTTGCGGCCGATCTTGTCCGACAGCCAGCCGAAAAACACGAAGAACGGCGTGCCGATCAGCAGGGCGATGGCCACCAGCAGGTTGGTCGTGCCGCCATCGACCTTGAGCATCTTCTCCAGGAAGAACAGGGCGTAGAACTGGCCGGTGTACCAGACAACCGCTTGCCCCATCGTCAGACCGACCAGGGCGAGAATGACGATCTTCAGATTGCCCCACTTGGCGAACGAGTCGGCCAGGGGCTTCTTGCTGCCCTTGCCCTCGTCGACCATCTTCTGAAACGATGGGCTTTCGGCCAATTGCAGGCGGATCCATAGCGACACGCCCAGCAGCAGCACCGAGATCAGGAACGGGATGCGCCAGCCGAAGGCCTGGAAGTTGTCATCGCCCAACGCGTTGCGGGTCAGCAGTATGACCACCAGGCTGAGGAACAGGCCGAAGGTGGCGGTCACCTGGATGAAGCTTGTGTAGAGGCCGCGCCGACCGGCGGGCGCATGCTCGGCCACATAGGTCGCCGCCCCGCCATATTCACCGCCGAGCGCCAGGCCTTGGACCAGGCGCATGACGACCAGGGCGATCGGCGCCGCGATGCCGATCTGCGCGTAGCTGGGCAGCAGCCCGACCACGAAGGTCGACAGGCCCATCAGCAGCATGGTGACCAGGAAGGTGTTCTTGCGCCCCCACAGATCGCCCAGCCGCCCGAACACCAGCGCTCCGAACGGCCGCACCGCGAAGCCTGCCGCGAAGGCCAGCAGGGCGAAGATGTAGCCCGTGGTCTCGTTGACCCCCGAGAAGAAATGCTTGGTGATGTAGGTGGCGAGCGAGCCGTAGAGGTAGAAGTCATACCATTCGAACACCGTGCCCACCGAGGCGGCCCCGATGACCAGGGCGTCCTTGCGCCCGACGGGACGGCCATCCTTGGCGCCCTTGGCCGGTTTGCCGGCGTTCGTCGCCGTGGTGTCGCTGCCCATCGCATCTTCCCCCTGAAGGCCGCTATTGGCGCGGCTCATGTTACCGCAACCATCATGCCCTCGACCGATTGCGATGGCGAGAGCCTACATGAACTGGTTGAAAGCCGAAGCGTTGGCGCTGAGTCTTTGAGCGTCGCTGTCGCCCTTCAGGAGAGCACCCCCGCATGAGCGTCGTCGCGGCCTACATCTACAAGGACGGCGTCCGGAAACGCGAAGTGTCGCTGGACGACCCGCAAGCCCTGGTCACCAAGCTTGGCGAGTTCGTGTGGATTGGCCTCTACGATCCCAGTGAGGCCGAGATGAGCCGGTTGGCGACCCGCTTCAAGCTGCATCCGCTGGCGGTCGAGGACGCTCTCAACGCTCACCAGTCGCCCAAGGTCGAGGTCTATGGCCGGGAGTTGTTCGTGGTGGCGCGAACCGCCCAACTGGTCGAGGACAAGATCTGCTACGGCGAAACGGCGATTTTTGTCGGGCAGGGCCACATCATCACCGTCCGCCACGGATCGGCCCGGGCCCATAGCGACCTGCGCCAGCAGTTGGAAGCCTCGCCCGACCTGCTGGCCAAGGGCTCGGACTACGTGCTGCACGCGGTGCTGGACTTCGTGGTCGATGGCTATCTGCCAATCATCGAGGCGCTGGAGGATGAGGTGCTCGACATCGAGCGCCGCACGCTCGAGACCTTCCTCAGCCACGCGGAGGTCAAGCGCCTGTTCCACCTTCGTCGCGACCTGATCCGCTTTAAACGGGTGCTAAGTCCCATGGCCGAGGTCAGCGGTCGCCTGGAGCACCTGGAGACACCCTGTCTGGATAGCGACGTGCGACCCTATTTCCGCGACGTGCACGATCACACGCAGAAGGTCGAGAACATGGTGGATGCCTTGCGCGAGGTAATCACCTCGGTGTTCGAGGCCGCATCCCTGCTGGAACAGCAGCGCCAGGGCGCCATCACCCGCAAGCTCGCCGCCTGGGCCGCCATCCTGGCTGTGCCGACGGCGATCGCCGGCGTATACGGCATGAACTTCGAGCACATGCCCGAACTGCGGTGGGTTTGGGGCTACCCGGCGGTGATAATTGGCATCACCTCGATCATCGGCGTGCTCTATGTGCGGTTCAAGAAGAACGGCTGGCTGTAGAGGCCCTGGCCGGACCCTTTCTAGAGCATTTTCCGACCTGACTGCGTCAGGCCGTGAGCTCTAATCTTTTGTTTTGACACATTTTTCTTCGCGCGAACAGGAACCACTTCGCTCGAAAAAGGCTCTAGCTCGCCCACGCCCGCGCGGGATGCAGGAAACGCCCGGCCTCGGCGCCGTCGCGCAGGAACACTCTCACCTCGGCGGAGCGGCCAGAAGCGGCGACGCGATTGGCGAGATCGCGGGCGGCGGCCTCGGCGCGACCGCCGCGCTCGAAGGTGAGGTCGGCCTCGAGGGCTTCGGAACGGACAGACCAGCCCTGCTCGGCCGGCGTCACGGAAATCAGCAGAGCCATCGGGAGCTCCTTACGCAAAACGACTTGGGGTGCGCCCATCGAGGCGCGAACGAGCGGATCTTCGAGCGGTTGGACGGGGCCCCGAAGTTGCGGGATCAGGCCGGCATTCGCCCTGGGTGGGGGTAGCGTCGACACATCTTATAGGCTCGCATTCTCACAACTTGACGACATGGGTATGACTGGAATGCGACTTATGCGAGCTAGAACTCCTCACGCCGTTGTCAGTTTCTCGGGTCGTTCAATGTTCTGAAGGTCGACCCAGAAAAACTGCCTCGACTTAATTCCTACTAAATCAGTATGTTTTAGAAGGCTGCGCCCTTCCTCCCCTTTGGGCGCCGCCGGCCCGCGCCGTGCGGATCCGTCGGGGGATGGATGATCCGCGCGGCGCGACTACGCGCTGTGACGGGGGGGCGTCCCGTCTCGGCAGTCCTAGGCGCCTAGATGCGCCTTGATCAGCGCCCGTCCCGCTCGCGCCACGGCCCGCACGGGGCCGTTGGGACCCAGCGTCACGCGAGCCGTATAAGCGCCCTCCATCAGCAGCATGAGGCTGTCGGCCAGGTCCTCGTCCGGCGCGCCGGCCTGCTTGCACAGATCGACCAGTCGGGCATGAAGCCGCTGCTTGTAGGCCACCGACACCTTCTGGGCCGGGTGATCCACCTCGTGCAGTTCAAGGGCGGCGTTCGACAGCGGGCAGCCGTGAACATCGGCGTTGCAGGCCTTGGTCTCGAAGGCGTCGAAGATCGCTTCCAGCTGCACGCGAGGGTCGCCGCACGTGCAACCGGTCACTTCATCCCACCATATCCAGTAGTCGCGTTCCTGCTCGCGCAGCACCTCGGCGACCAGCTCGTCCTTGGACGGGAAGTTGCGATACAGCGTCATCTTGGTGGCGTCGGCCTCGTGGGCGATCGCCTCGACGCCCACCGCGCGGATGCCGTGCTGATAGAACAGCTCGCGGGCCGTTTCGAAAATCCGGTCGCGAGCTGGTCGTTTGGACAATGGGGCGCAAACCGGCGCCTCCATGGCGTCCATCTTGCCCTCGCTAGAATTTCTCTCAGCCATTTTCAATGCGCCTCACCTTGACGTGAGAGTTACCGGTCAGTATCTCTCACCGCGTGAATGATACCGAACGGTACCGTCACATCCATCTAAATCGTCACAGATGGCCGCCACGTCAAGCAACAGCCACTGCGACATTTTCATCCCAACCCAGAACGGAGCGCGAGCCATGTCCCCCAGTGCAAGCCAGGACCCCGCCCGCCCCCTGGGCGCCCCAGCCAGCCGACCGTGGCTGGCGTCCGCCAAGGCCTGGATCGCCCAGGCCGCCGAACCCCGCCGCCGGACGACCCGCTCGGCCAAGCGCCCTGTCCTCGAATAGCACACTGACCGCTTCCGTTCCGCCTCCCCATCGTCCGTCTTCAGGTGTTTCCATGCGCAAGCATCCCGCCCCCCTCTCGTCCTTGCCCGTCTCTCCCGCTCTCAAATCCTTCGCCGTCCTGGCTGCGGCCGCCGTCCTGGCCGCCTGCACCGCCCAGGCCAAGCCGGAAGCCGCTCCGCCGCCGGCCCAGGTCACCATCACCGCCGTGGACTTCAAGGACCTGCGCCAGTGGGATGACTTCACCGGTCGCCTGGAAGCCGTCGACACCGTCGACATCCGCCCTCGCGTCGGGGGTTACATCGACGGCGCGCGGTTCGAGGAAGGCGCGCGGATCCGCAAGGGCCAGGTGCTGTTCCAGATCGACCCGCGCCCCTACCAGGCCGAGGCCAATCGCGCCGCCGCCGAGGTGGACCGCGCCAAGGCCCAGTTGAACCTGGCCGTCGTCAACCGCGAGCGCGGCCGCCGGCTGATCGAGCAGAACGCCCTGGCCCAGAGCGAATTCGACCGGTTGTCCGCCGAGGAGAAAGCCGCCCAGGCCAATGTCGCCGCCGCAGCAGCCACCTATCAGACGGCCCGCCTGAACCTGGAATGGACCCGCGTGGTCTCGCCGATCGACGGCCGGGTCTCCAAGGCCGCGATCACCCGCGGCAACCTGGTGACGCCCTCGGACCTGCTGACCACCGTGGTCAGCGAGAGCCCGATCTACGCCACCTTCAACGCCGACGAGCAGACCTTCCTCAAGTACGCCTCGGCTGAACGCGGCAAGGCCAGCCCGGTCTATATGGGCCTGATGACCGAGGACGGTTATCCCCACCAGGGCCAGCTGAAGTTCATCGACAACGCCATGGACGCCAAGAGCGGCACCATCAATGGCCGGGCAATCTTCGATAATGCAGACGGCCGCTTCACCCCAGGCCTGTTCGCCCGCATCCGGGTGGTCAGCGACACCTCGCAGGTGGTGGCCCTGGCCCCAGACCGGGCAATCGCCACCGACCTGGGCAAGCGCTACGTCGTGGTGGTCGGCGCCAATAACAAGGCCGAGTACCGCCCCGTTGAGATCGGTCCGCTGGCCGGCAGCCTGCGCATCATCCGCACCGGTCTGAAGCCCGGCGACAAGGTGATCGTCGGCGGCCTGCAGAAGGTCAAGCCGGGCGATGTCGTAAAGCCGGTGGTCATCAAGACCGAAACGGCCGGCGACCTGCGCCAGTTCGAGACCGCACCCCAGCGCGTCGCGATGATCAACAGCGTGGGCCAGAACTGATCCTTTAAACCGCTCATCCCGGCGAATGCCGGGACCCAGATCCCCAAGCGATGGGGCGGGTTGGAGTAGCTCAGCGCGCCTGGCGTCAGCCACACCGCCTTTCCATCTCGGTCCCGGCATTCGCCGGGATGAGCGGAACGTGTGCGCCTACTCCCTCCTCGCCTCCTCCCCCTTTTCGCCCGTAAAAGGCGCCGCTCATGAACTTCTCCAAATTCTTCGTCAGTCGGCCGCGGTTCGCCGCCGTGCTGTCGATCGTCATCTTCATCGCCGGGCTGGTGGCGCTGCCGCGCCTGCCGATCTCGGAATATCCGGAAGTGGCGCCGCCGACCGTGGTCGTGCGCGCCGCCTATCCGGGGGCCAACCCCGCCGTCATCGGCCAGACCGTCGCCGCTCCGCTGGAGCAGGCGATCAACGGCGTCGAGGGGATGATCTACCAGTCCTCGCAGTCGGCCTCAGACGGCGCGATGATCCTGACCGTCACCTTCGCGCTCGGCACCGATCTCGATAAGGCCCAGGTGCAGGTGCAGAACCGCGTCGCCCAGGCCCTGCCGAAACTGCCCCAGGAGGTGCAACGCATCGGCGTCACCACCGACAAGGCCTCGCCCGACCTGACCCTGGTCGTGCACATGATCTCGCCCAACAACCGCTACGACATGCTGTACCTCAGCAACTACGCGCAGCTGAACGTTCGCGACCGCCTCAAGCGCGTCGATGGCGTGGGCGACGTCCAGATCTTCGGCGCCGGTTCCTATTCCATGCGGATCTGGCTGGACCCGGAAAAGCTGGCCTCGCTGAACATGACGGCCGGCGATGTGGTGAAAGCCCTGCGCGAGCAGAACGTCCAGGTCGCCGCCGGCCAGCTGGGCGCGCCCCCCACCCCGGGCGGCGCCGAGTTCCAGCTGTCGGTCAACGCCCCCGGCCGCCTGACCGACGAGGAGCAGTTCCGAGACGTCATCATTCGCTCGGGCGACAAGGGCGAGATCACCCACCTGGGCGACGTGGCCCGCGTGGAGATGGGCGCCAACAACTACGCCCTGCGCTCCTTGCTCGACAACAAGTCGGCCGTGGCCATGCCGATCTTCCAGCGCCCCGGTTCCAACGCCCTGAAGATGGCCGCCGACATCAAGGCCACCATGAAGGACCTGAAGAAGGATTTCCCCGAGGACGTCGACTACGAGATCATCTACGATACTACCGCCTTCGTGCAGGAATCCATCAATTCGGTGGTCCACACCCTGATCGAGGCCATCATCCTGGTGGTGCTGGTGGTGGTGCTGTTCCTGCAGGGCTGGCGCGCCTCGATCATCCCGCTGATCGCCGTGCCCGTCTCGCTGATCGGCACCTTCGCGGTGTTGCTGATGCTGGGCTTTGGCCTCAACGCCCTGACGCTGTTTGGCCTCGTCCTGGCCATCGGCATCGTCGTCGATGACGCCATCGTCGTGGTCGAGAACGTCGAGCGAAATATCGCCAATGGCTTGGAGCCGGCGGCGGCCACCCGCAAGGCGATGAGCGAGGTCACCGGACCCATCGTCTCCACCGCCCTGGTGCTGTGCGCCGTCTTCATCCCCACCGCCTTCATCAGCGGCCTGTCGGGCCAGTTCTACCGGCAGTTCGCCCTGACCATCGCCATCTCGACGGTGATCTCTGCCTTCAACTCCCTAACCCTGTCGCCGGCCCTGGCCGCCGTGCTCCTGAAGAGCCACGACGCCCCCAAGGACCGCTTCCAGAAGATGATCGACGCGGCCCTGGGCTGGCTGTTCAACCCCTTCAACCGGATGTCCGCCAAGGCCTCCAACGGCTATGTCCACAATGTCGGCCGCACCCTGGGCAAGTCGACCGCGGGGTTGGTGATCTATGGCCTGCTGCTGCTGCTGACGATCGGCGCCTTCGCAAAGACGCCCGGCGGCTTCGTGCCCCAACAGGACAAGGCCTATGTGGTCGCCGTCGTGCAGCTGCCCGACGCCGCCTCGCTGGACCGCACCGAGGCCGTGATCCGCCAGATGGGCGACATCGCCATGAAGGTGCCGGGCATCAAGCACTCGGTGGCCTTCCCCGGCCTGTCGGCCAACGGCTTCATCAACAGCCCCAATTCCGGCGCGGTGTTCTTCCCGCTGTCGGACTTCAAGGACCGCAAGGACAAGTCGATGTCGGCCAACGCCATCGTCGGCCAGCTGAACGCCAAGTTCGGCGCCATTCCCGACGCCCAGATCGCGGTCTTCCCGCCACCTTCGGTGCAGGGGCTGGGCACGATCGGCGGCTTCCGCATGCAGATCGTCGATCGCGCGGGCCTCGGCCCCGACGAGCTGAACAAGCAAACCCAGAACCTGATCGACAAGGCCCGCAAGGACCCCGCCCTGACCGGCGTGTTCTCGACCTACCAGGTCGGGGTGCCGAAGATCGAGGCCAGCATCGACCGGGAAAAGGCCCGGGCCTCGGGCGTCAGCCTGACCGACCTGTTCGAGACCATGCAGGTCTATCTGGGCTCGCTCTATGTCAACGACTTCAACCGCTTTGGCCGCACCTACGAGGTCAATGTCCAGGCCGACCAGAAATTCCGCATGCAGCCGGAACAGATGCTGCGGCTGCAGACCCGCAACGGCTCTGGCCAGATGATCCCGCTGGGCGCCTTCGTCAGCTTCAAGGAGGCCACCGGCCCCGACCGCGAGAGCCATTATAACGGCGTGCTCACGGCCGAGATCAACGGCGGCCCGGCCCCGGGCTATTCGACGGGCCAGGCCCAGAAGGCGCTGGAAGACCTGGCCAAGCAGGAACTGCCCAACGGCATGGGCTTCGAATGGACCGAGCTGACCTATCAGCAGATCCTGGCCGGCAACACGGCGATCTATGTCTTCCCGCTGTGCGTGCTGCTGGCCTTCCTGGTGCTGGTAGCCCAGTACGAAAGCTGGACCCTGCCCCTGGTGGTGATCCTGATCGTGCCCATGACCCTGCTGTCGGCCCTGTCCGGCGTGCTGCTGACTCATGGCGACAACAACATCTTCACCCAGATCGGGCTGATCGTGCTGGTGGGGCTGGCCTGTAAAAACGCCATCCTGATCGTCGAATTCGCCAAGGAGCGCGAGGAGCACGGCGACACGCCGATGCAGGCGGTGCTGGAGGCCTGCCGCCTGCGCCTGCGGCCGATCCTGATGACCTCGATCGCCTTCATCATGGGCGTGGCCCCGCTGGTCACTTCCCACGGGGCGGGCGCCGAAATGCGCCGGGCCATGGGCGTGGCGGTGTTCTCCGGCATGCTGGGCGTCACGGTCTTCGGCCTGGTTTTGACCCCGATCTTCTACTTCGTCATCCGCCGCAACACCGCCCGCAAGGCGGCGCTGAAGGCGGCGAAAACCCCGACGACCGCCGTGGAGGCGCACTGATGTCTCAAGCTCTCACCCCCAACTACGGCAGGCGAAACCTCCGGGTCCAGCTGGGCCTGTTCGCCAGCATGACCCTGCTCTCGGCCTGCGCCGTCGGTCACGACTACAAGACCCCGGTCACCGCGCCGGTGGTCTTGCAGAACGCCCCGGCCGCCACCTATTCCGCCGCCCAGCCGGAGGCGGACTGGTGGAAGCTGTTCGGCGACCCGGTGCTCGATGGCCTGGTCAGCCAGGCCCTGGCCGGCAATCTCGACCTCAAGGTCGCGGTCGCCCGGGTCGACGAGGCCCGCGCCCTGTTCAAGGACGCGCGTCTCGACCAGCTGCCGCGGGTCACCGCCAGCGGCGGCTATCAGAAGAGCGACCAGCAGCAGCCGGGCTCGAACGGCGAGCGGGTCGAGGGCGAGACCTATACGGGCGGCTTCGACGCCGGCTGGGAGATCGACCTGTTCGGCCGCGTTCGCCGGGGCGTGGAATCGGCGCGGGCCGAGGCCGGGGCGGCCAAGGCCGACCTGCGCGACGCCCAGGTGACCATCGCCGCGGAAGTCGCTCGAAATTATCTCGAACTGCGCGGCGCCCAGGCCCGGCTGGCCGTGGCCAACCGCAACCTGGAAACCCAGCGCGAGACGGTGCGCCTGACCAAGGTGCGCTACGACGCCGGGGCCGGCAGCCCGATCGACGTCGCCAGCGCCCAGGCCCGCCTCAACGCCACCGAGGCGGTGATCCCGGCTTTGATCACCGCCGAGAAGCGCGCCAACTACCGGCTGTGCGTGCTGACCGGTCAGCGGCCCGGCGCCCTGAACGCCACCCTGGTGGTCCAGAACGCCGAGGTCACGCCGCTCATCACCGCCCTGCCGATCGGCGATGCGACGGACCTGCTGCGCCGGCGTCCCGACGTCCAGGCCGCCGAGCGCCGCCTGGCCGCCCAGACCGCCAAGGTGGGCGTGGCCACGGCCGACCTCTTCCCGCGCGTACGGGTGACCGGCTTCATCGGCTTCCTGTCGGGCTCGGCCGGCGGCTTTGGCAACAGCGCCAGCCAGGCCTGGTCGGTGGCCCCCACCGTCAGTTGGCCGGCCCTCGACCTGGGCGGCGCCCATCAGCGGCTGAAGGCGGCGCAGGCCCGCAACGACGCCAGCCTGGCGGTCTATGACCAGACCGTGCTGGGCGCGCTGGAGGACCTGGAGAACGCCCTGGTCGGCTACCGCCAGCAACAGGCCCAGCTCGTGAGCCTCACCAACCAGGCCGCCGCCTCCCGCCGCGCCGCCGAGCTGGCGCGGATCCAGTACAAGGAAGGCGGCATCGACTTCCTCGTGCTGCTCGACGCCGAACGCACGCTGCTGGCCGCTGAAGACTCGCTGACCGTGGCCGAGACGGGCGTCAACACCAACGTCGTGGCAATCTACAAGGCGCTGGGGGGTGGGTGGAGCTAGCGGGGGGCGCACATCTGAAACCCTATCCCAAAGGGAGAGGGTGAGGAAAAACGGCAGAAGTTATCCACAGGGCGGCCGTCCATTCCCACCTGTCACAGGAAAAACCCCAATCCTATCAGCCCCTTGCACAAAAACGCACGTTTCCGATCCTCACGCTCCAGGACGGCAGCGCAGGGGCGGTTGTGAGCCGGGGGCACAGACTGCCCCCTACGGGTCGCTCCGCGATCGTCTTCCGCCAAAGGGGGAAGAGCTCAAATGCGCCTGAGCTCCGCCCCCTATGGGGGCGGACAGACCGCAAAGCGGTCAGGTGGGGGCAAGTGGGTGTGATCCTACGCCCGCCTACTTCGTCACATGCCCCTTGACCAGCTTCAGCTGGATCGTCTTGCCCGTCGGGTCCTTGGACGTCAGGCCGACCTCGGGGTCGGTCGGGAAGGTCTCGCACAGGCTGCCGAACAGCTTGGGCTTGGACTGTTTCAGGCAGACCTTGTCGCCCTTGACGCTCCACTTGCCGGCCAGGTCCAGGCCCCGGCGGCTGAGGCCCGTCCAGGTCCCGTCAGGCTTCAGCCAGATCTTCCGCGACCGCCCGTCGGGGTCGATGGTCAGCACGGTATTGCCGAACGCCGCCTTGACATTGGCCGCCGGCGCGGCGGCCTGGGCGGCGAGCGGCGTGGCGAGGACGGCGGCCAGGAGGAGCGCTGTGGGCTTGGTCATGGCGGGGTAACGCGCGACGGCGCGGAAGGCGCCGGCCTCTCCTCACCCGCGCAACGGGGGAGCGGGGGAGCGAAGAAAGGCCGCCAGCCATCCCAAAATCCGCTCATTCCGGCGAATGCCGGGACCCAGATCCCATGGCGTTGAAGTGGGTTGGAGGCGCTCAGAGCTGATGGCGTCAGGCCCAAAGCCACCCATCTGGGTCACGGCATTCGCCGGGATGAGCGGGTTTGTGGGGGTCGCCATTTGAGCCCCTCTTCCCTCCACGCGCATCGCCGACGCCCCGCCTCAAACCCTCAGCGGAGCCTGCTCCGCCGTCCGACGGTGTAAAGGACGGCGCGCCGCGCCGCCGCGACGCGGCCGCCAGAGGCGGTCCTTGACACCGCCAGCCGCCAGAGCTCCGATCCTCCAAGGGCTTAAGGCGCGGCCTCATCCGGGGCGGATAGTTTATTCAACCGAGGGCTGAAGTATCCGCGACCCGGTTACGGCCGGCCCTAATTGCCGTATCAGCCTCCTGCACCTTTCCGATGATTTCAGCGGCATGGCGAACCGCAACTTCACTGGACTCACGTCCGCTCAAGCTCGCATTGAACGCGGCTAGAAGCCGATCTTCCAGTGGCTGCAGAAGTTGATGCAATGACCCCAGGCCTTGCTCTTCAATGTATTCAGCATGTTCTGGCAGAACCGCCTTGAGCGCCCGGAGCATCGACGACGAACTCTCTAGAATTTCAGGCCCAACGCCAACCTTCGCGAGCTGAAATAGCATGGCCGGATACATGGAGCACTGGCGGTAGGCTGAAAAAAGCGCCCAACAAACGGGATCGAGAAAAGGCCGTTCTTTATCGGCTGTGTAGTTTGCAGGTTCTAGTTCGCCAAGACCGGCAGTGTTCAGCATCATTTCGGCGAGCTCGCGTGTCTTCTGAGCGTCGCGCCCAGTGCCCGCCGCGCTCTTGAGGATGATGTCCATGGCCCCAGTCATCATTGAAAGGTTCCTATAGCGGGCGAAGGAGACGGTCTCCGCCCACACGCGTTCAACAGCCTCCAAGCGACGCCGATCTAAGTTTCCCTGACGACTAACTAACCCTGACAGGGCACCACCTCGCAGGGCGGCTACCTGCTCATCATTCTGTCGGATAGTCGCCCTGAGCTCTTCAAGCTTTCTGTCGAACGAATGCTGAACGCTCTTCTCGAAAGCAGCCTTGTAGGCAGCGCTCAAGACATAGCCTATCCCCGCCAGAAGGGTGGAGGAGGTGATGGCAGGGATCCAGTTGGCCCAGGACACGACTGTTCTCCATTTAAGGGACGACGCCCGCAGCTTGACCACTATGCACTATCCACGCGAGCCCTGCTTCGATCTGCCTGATGACAGAGCCGGTAGTTCACAGGGTTGGGGTGAGTGCCTGCCTGCCGAATCGAGCGCAGCTGGCCAGAGGTCCGCTTCTTCTGAGCAACGCGGACTTTCAGTTCGGGGCACCTGAAGTCACCTATGGGCCGCAACCAAGCAGTTAGCTAGCCCCGGCCAGGCCCTACCCTCACCCCCGCCCCAACCGCACCTCGAACACCGCCCCCGCCTCCCCTTCGACCAGCCCGATCCGCCCCGAACTCGCCGCCAGCAGCGATCGGGCGATCGACAGGCCGAGCCCCGTGCCGCCCGCCTCGCGCCGGCTGGTGAAGAACGGTTCGAACAGGCGGGCGCGGTCGGCGGGCGGGACGCCGGGGCCGTCGTCGCTGACGCGCAGCACCACGTCTTCGCCCATCACCAAAGCCGAGATCCAGACCCTCCCCGCCCCCGCCTGGCGGCTGTTCTCCACCAGGGTGGTCAGCACGGTCTCCACCGTCGCCTCGGGCGCGGCGACCTGCGGGAGGTCGTCCGGCAGGTCCAGGACCACGGCGATGTCGCGGCCTTGGGCGTCGGCCACCCGGCGGGCCGGCGAGGCCACGGCGCAGACCACGCCGGCCTGGGGCATGGCCATGTCGGCGCGGGCCATGTCCATCAACCGGCCGACCAGGGCCGAGAGCCGGGCGCTGTCGGCCGAGATATTGCCCAGGAAGCGGTGGCGCTCCTCGGGGCTCATGGTGGCGAAATGGTCGTCCAGCAGCTCGACCGCGCCAGTGATCCCGGCCAGGGGGGTCTTGAACTCGTGGCTGACGGCGGCGGCGAAGTCGCGCAGGTAGCGCGAGCGCACGGCGATGGCGCCGGCCATCACCCGGAAGTCCTGGTAGAGGGCGCGGATCTCGACCGCGGCGGTGACCGGGGTCTCCGGAACCTCGCCCTGCCCCGCCGCCACGCCCTTGGTGGCCGCGCTGAGCGCCTCGATTGGCCGGGTCACGCCGCGCGACACCAGGCCCGACAGCAGCACCAGCAGCAGCACCGTCGCCCCCGCCCCCAGCAGGATCTTGCCCCGGTCCTGATAGACCCCCCGGAACAGGGCGCGGGGCGAGCGCGACAGCAGCAGCGCCCCCACCACTTGGCCATTGACCCGGATCGCCCGCGCGTGATGCAGCCGCAGGGCCGAGGCCCGGCTCAGCCACTCGAACGAATAGCGCGGATGATAGGCCCCATTGCGCCGCAGCACGGTGCGCGAGTGGCCCGCCAGCGCCGCCTGGATCTCCGGCAGGGCCGCCAGGCTGCCGCCTTGGCCAAGACCGCGCACCACCACGCCGTGGCGGTCGACGATCAGGATTGAGGCCAGGGTGCTGCGGCTGGTCTGGTCGAGGATCGGCTCCAGGGCGTCGGCGGCGGCCACGGCCTGCGGGTCGGCGGGCGGCGCGGGCGCGGGGCCGGGGCGCTCGGGCAGCACCGGCGAGGCGCGCAGGTCGATGCTGACAGCCTCGGGCCGGTAATAGCCGGGATCGTCGCGGGCGTCGGGGTCGGCCGGGGTGGTGTCGCGCACGGCGCCGGGCCACAGGGCGCCGGCCGCCGCCGCCAGGGCCGCGCCTTGCGACGCGAGTTCGGCCTCGGTCTGGCGCACCAGGGTGTTCTCGTAGGTGCGCAGGAACACCGCGCCTATGGCCGGCATGGCGGCGGCGAACAGCAGCACGGTCAGCAGGATGGCCCGCAGCCGAAGCGCCGGCCACCAGGTGCGCAGCCAGGCCCGCAGCGGCTGGATCACGGCTCGACGCCGCCAGCACAAGCGCCTAGCCGGTAACCGATCCCGGCCCGCGTCTCGATCAGGTCGTGACCGCCCACGCCCGCGAACTTGGCCCGCAGGTTGCGCACATGGCTGTCGATGGTGCGGTCGGTGACCGCGAAGCCCGGCCCGCGCAGACGGTCGATGATGGCGTCGCGGCTGAACACCTTGGTCGGTGTGGCCGCCAGGGTCTTGAGGATCGTGAATTCGGTGACGGTCAGCGACAACTCGGCGCCGGCCCAACGCGCGCTCCAGGCCTCGGGGTCGAGGGCCAGTCGGCCCCGGGTGATCACACCGTCCAGGCCTGTCGCCGCGGCCTTGGCCCCGGTGCGTCGCAGAATGGCCTGGACGCGGGCCACCACCTCGCGCGGGCTGAACGGCTTGACCACATAGTCGTCGGCCCCCAGCTCGATGCCCAGCACCCGGTCGATCTCGTCGTCGCGCGAGCTCAGGAACAGGATCGGCAGCTCGCCCTGGGCCCGCAGCCGGCGGCAGACCTCCAGCCCGTCCAGGCGCGGCATGTTGATGTCGAGCACCACCAGGTCGGGGGCGCGCTCGGCCACGCTGGCCAGGGCCGCTTCGCCGTCGGCCGCTTCGCGGGTCTGCAAGCCCACCTTGGCCAGGGCGAACACCAGGAGCTGGCGGATGTGGGGATCGTCGTCGACGATCAGGATCGTGCGCTGCATGGCGCCCATGTTCAGGGCTCCGCGTCTGGGGTCAACGGAGACGTCGAGGCGGTCGCGCGCGTTTGCCGTGCAGATTTCGTGCAGGCCCTACCCCGCCTTGACCCTCTCGGTCCACCGTCCGAACGGGCCATCGGGCTCGTCGGGCAGGCTGGGCTGCAGCGAGCGCAGGTCGCTGGGGCGAATGTTGAACGCCTTGCGGAAGCTGCGGCTGAAATGGGCCTCGCTACTGAAGCCGCACTGGAAGGCGATCTCGCTGATGCGGCGGACCCGCTTGGGGTCCAGCAGGGCGGCGCGGGCCAGATGCAGGCGGCGGTCCCAGACATAGGCGGTGACCCCGCCCAGGGGTTCGAACAGGCGATAGAGCGTGGAGCGCGACACGCCCAGGGCTTCGCTGATCTTGGCCGGGTTCAGGCTGGGTTCCAGCAGGTTGTGCTCGACATAGCCGCGGGCGCGCAGCAGCACGGGCGACTCGCGCACCCCGAAATCGGCCCGTCCCGCCTCCATGGCCAGGCACGCGCCCAGCAGTTCGACGGTGGCGCGGGTGATGCCGGGCAGGGTCTGGGGGATCAGTTGCGGGAACCAGCGGGTCACCGAGGTCAGGTGTTCGATCAACAGGCCCGCCCGGTTGCCGTCCAGCACCATGCCATGCAGGTCGATGCCCGGCACGACGGTCTGGACCTGGACGCGCGGCAGGAAGGTGGAGAGCACCTTGACCGACGTGCTGTGCAGCAGCATGGGCCGCGAAAGGTCGCAGATGCCCACCTCGCCCGGACCGGCCGCGAACGGCACGCCATCGAAGTCGCCGGTGTGCGAGCCGGCGATGTTGAACTGAACGATGTGGGCGTCGTGGCCGTCGGCGGCGATCATTTCCGGCGTACGGAACATCGTGTGGCCGCCGGTCTCGGTCACATAGAAGGCGTGGTCGCCCAGACGCAGCGAGGTGATGCTGGCGGTGAAGCCGGGCTCGGGGTCACGGGCGTCCAGCGCTACGAGCACTTCACGCCGGTAATAGTCGTGCCGCTCTTCGGCCGGTACGCTCCGGGTACTGAAATTCGACCGGGCGAGGGACGGCAGCCCCGCGCGCGGCTGTTCGAAATCGCTCATGTGTCCCCCCGTTAGTCATAGTCGCTGATTTACGAGACCCGCCCCATGCGGGCGTTCGTCGCATGGGGCGAGACAGGTTTGTCCTTTGAGACAAGCGGTCAAGGAAAAGGGACCCGCATGTAACGTTTGGCGCGCCGAACGCCTTCCTGGTATCCAGCCATCGGGAGAACGTTGGTCGATGACGCGAGCGCTTCGGGAAGACTTTCGTCCCGACGCGACGGCCGCTGGCGACATCGGTTCGAAGAACGGCGCACCGCCCAGGCCAGAGACTGGCTGTTTGTCAGCGCCGCCAAACCCTGTGGGGGGAACCAACTGAAGGCGGGCCTTGGGGGGGCCGCCTTTTTTGTTTCCGCGGATCCGTCGGGGACGTCATCGACCTGCCGCCGCGTTCCTTCTCCCCTTGCGGGGGAAGGTGGCGGCGTAGCCGACGGATGAGGGTCGACGGGCGGCTACCGAAGCGTTTTCACAGCATTGCCGATAGGCTGGCGCGACCCCTCATCCGACCTGCTTCTCAGGCCGCCTTCTCCCGCAAGGGGAGAAGGGAAGGTCCACGCCCGTCCAAGAGCATTTCCCGACCTGACTGCGTCAGGCCGTGAGCTCTAATCTTTTGTTTTGACGCACTTTTCTTCACGCGAACCGGAACCACTTCGCTCGAAAAATGCTCTAGTGCTCGCGGCCCATCCGCCAGAAGGTCTGGGTCAGGGGCTCCAGCAGATAGGCCAGGGCCGAGCGCTTGCGGAGGGGGATCAGCACCTCGACCGGCAGGCCGGCCTGCAGGCCCGACTGCGCGCCACGGATCTGGCGGATCTTGTCAAGCTCCTCGGGCGGGGCCGCCACCTCGGCCCGGAAATACTGCACCCCACTCTTCTCGTCGGTGAAGCTGTCGGCCGACAGCTCGGTCAGGGTGCCGTTCAGCAGCGGCAGGTCGCGTTCGTGCAGCGAGGTGAAGCGAATCTGGGTCTTCTGGCCGGGCTGCAGGTCGTCGGCGTCATTGGGCGAGACCTTGGCCTGGATCACCAGCCGCCGGTCCTGAGGCACGATCTCCATCAGGGTCTGGCCCGGCGCCGCCACGCCGCCGACGGTGAAGACATTGAGGCCCACCACCTTGCCGCTGCTGGGCGCGCGGACTGTGGCGCGGGCCAGCTGTTCGCGAGCGGCCAGCACCTTGGGCTGCAGGTCGTCCAGCCGCACCTGCACGTCGCGCAGTTGGCCGGAGACCTCCTCCATCATCTGGCGTTCCAGCGACAGGGTCTGCAGGCGGGTTTCGCCGATCTGCTCGTTGGATCGGGCGATCTGGGCCCGATAGGCCCCGTCCTCGCCGGTCAGGGAGGCGGCGTTGCGCTGCAGGGCCAGAACGCGGGTCTTGGGCGCATAGCCCTTGCTGGCCAGTTCCTGGACACCGGTCAGCTCCTCGGCGATCAGTTTCTGCTGCTCGCGATTGGCGTCCAGCTGGCGCTCGGCGCCGTTGGTCTGCTGGCCCAACTGAAGGACGCGCTGGTTGAGCACGCCGCGTTGGGTGTTCAGCGAACCGCGACGGGCCTGGAACTGCTGGCGCTGCAGGCGCAGGGAGTCCTCGGCCAGGGGCTTGTCCTCGGGCGCCAACGTGGAGAACTCCGGCGGGACGGCGATCGCGGGGCGGCGGTCGCGCTCGGCCACCAGGCGGGCGCGCTGGGCCAGCAGGGTCAGCATCTCGCCGGTCATGCCGCGTTCGCTGGCCCGCAGTTCCGACGCCGACAGCTCGACCAGGATCTGGCCCTTGACCACGGTCTGGCCTTCCTTGACCCGGATGCCGGTGACCACGCCGCCTTCGCGGTTCTGCACGGCCTGGCGGTTGCCCGACACGGCGACCACGCCGTGGGCATAGGCCCCGGCGTCCAGCGGCGCCAACGCCGCCCAGCCCAGGAAGCCGACGAAAAACACGCCAGCGACCACCGCGCCGACACGGATCATCAGGGCCGGGTCGTCAGAAATCCGCGACGTCGCCAGGGCGGTGTTGGGAGGCAGTACGGTCATGGCTTGGCGCCCTGCAGGGACATGGCGTTGCCGTCGGTGGCAGAACGGGGCGGGGTCTTGGCGGCCGCGGCCATCTGGGCGATGACCTCGGCTCGCGGCCCGATCCGCTCGACCTGTCCATCGCGCAGAACCAGCAGGCGGTCGGCGATGTTAAGGATGCCCGTGCGGTGGGCGATGATCATGATCGCCGCGCCCCGGGCCTTGGCGGCCAGAATCGTTTGGTTCAACGCCGCCTCGCCCTCGGCGTCGAGCGCCGAATTGGGCTCGTCCAGCACAAGCAGCGGCGGACTTTCATAAAGGGCGCGGGCCAGGGCCACGCGCTGGGCTTGACCCGCCGACAGACCGCGACCGCCCGGCCCGAGCACGGTGTCGTAGCCATTGGGGAAACGCAGGATCAGCTCGTGCACGCCCGCGGCCTGGGCGGCCGCCACCACGGCGGCGTCGATGACGGCGGGATCACCCCCCGCCCAAGCCGCGAAGCGCGAGACATTGTCCTTGATCGAACCGGCGATCAGGGCCGAGTCCTGCGGCAGGTAGCCGATGAACCGCCCAAGGCGATCGCCGTCCCAATCGTTCATGTTGGCGCCGTCCAGCCGAACCGCCCCGGCGTCGGGCGTGATCGCACCGGCGGTCACGCGGGCCAGGGTGGACTTGCCGGCGCCGCTAGGGCCGATAACCCCGAGGATCTCGCCCGGCGCCAAGCGCAGGGACACGCCGCGCAGCAACAGCGGGCCATCGCCGGGCGCGCGGATCACCACCTGCTCAAGGGTTAGAAGCCCCGAGGGCGCTGGCAGCTGCGTGCTCGGCAATTCAAGATTCTGGGCTGGAAACAGCTTGATCAGGTTGTTGAGCGCGCCGCGCGCCTGGCCCACCGTGGTCCAGGCGCCGACCATCTGCTCGATCGGCTGCAGGGCCCGGCTCATCAGCACGGAGGCGGCGATGATCGAACCCGCCGAGATCTGCCGGTCCACCGCCAGCCAGGCGCCCAGGCCCAAGGCCGCCGATTGCAGGAACATTCGGGTGAACTTGGTGGCCGCCGAATAGCCGCCGCCGGTGAACTGGGCCTTGGCGGTCAGGTCAAGGCCCTTGCGGCGGTCGACCAACTGCCGCTCGCCCAGGGCGCCGCGCATGCCCAGAGCGCGCACGACCTCGGCGTTGGCGGCGACGGCCTCTTGTGAGGCATAGGCCTGGGCCTGGGCCAAGAACGCCTCGCGGGCCCGCAGGCGAGTAGCGCGCTCGTTGAGGACAGCCAGGACCACCAGGATCGCGCCGCCGACGATGGTCATCGCGCCGAGGGCCGGGTGGATCATGAAGGCTACGATTACGTAGATCGGTGTCCAGGGGATGTCGAAGGCGGCGATGGCGATGGGGCCAGACAAGGCCTGGCGAACGATGTCGAACTCGCGCATGCCCTGCGACGACGAGCCGGGCGACAGGGCGCTCATCAACCTCTGCAGGATGCCGCCGGCCAGCAGGCGATCCACGCGCAGGCCGGCCAGGGTCAGCAAACGCGATCGCACGGACTCCAGCGCCGTCTGAGTGCCCAGGGCGAAGGCAACGACGAGGGTCAGGTACAGCAGGGTCAGCCGGCCCTCGGTGGGCACCACCCGGTCATAGACCTGCATCATGTAGATGGTCGGGGCCAGCAGCAGCAGATTGATCATGGCGCTAAACACGGCGGCGGCCATGAAGTGGGGCTTGCAGGCTCGCAAGGCGGCGGCCAGCGGCGGCGGCAAAGGGGCGTCCAGCAACTTCACGCTTGATCTCTCCCCAGGGCCGCACGCTCGTTCCGACACCCTGGTCGGCCGTCAACGTTACGCTCGGACGGTACCTAACGTCCGAGACCCCTTCTATGCAAGAGCACGTCGCTCGGGTTGCAGGGCGGCGAGACCTTGCTATTCCACGAAGGCGGGAGCGGCGACGCGGCGTCCCAGCAGGAAAGCGTCCGCCACGTGCCGCAGGGGCGTGACATCGACGTCCGACGCGCCGGTCGCGATCAGCTCGGCGAACCGGGTGTAGAGGCTCGGATACTCCGCCTCTGGCTGCTCGTGCATCAGGAGGCCGTCGATCCAAAGCTTGGACCCGCCGTGCGACAGCCGCAGGGCGCCGCCGTCGGTGTCGACCTCGATGTCCCAGCTCTGCGGGCCGGTCTGCAGGAAGTCGAACACTGCGGTGATCGGCACGCCCGCCGTGTCGACAAAGTCCAGCTCGGCGGCGATTGGCGACTGGCGGTTCTCGGGAACGTGCAGGGTGGCGCTGGTCAGGAAGAACGACCGGGGCAGGACGGCGGTGGCGATCGACAGGGCGTTGATGCCGGGGTCGAAGACGCCCAAGCCACCCGGCTCCCATATCCAGTCCTGGCCGGGGTGCCAGACGCGGACGTCCTCTTTCCAGATGATGCGGGCGGCGCTGATCCTCCGGCCGGCTAGCCAGTCGCGCGCGGGGGCGACGGCGGGGGCGTGGCGCGAGTGCCATGTGGCCTGCAGGGTGACAGCCTTCGCCTGCGCGAACTGCCGCAGGTCCTCGACCTCGCTCAGCGTCGCGCCGGGCGGCTTTTCTAGCATCACGTGCTTCCCCGCTTCCAGCGCTTGGCGGGCCAGGCCGTGGCGCACCTGGGGCGGGGTGCACAGCGCCACGGCGTCGAAGGCGACCTCGCTGGCCAGCAACTCATCGAGGGTGTGGAAGCTGGGTAGGCCCGGCTGTTCGGCGTGGCGGCTGACGATCGCTACCAGCTCGAAGCACGGGTCGGCGGCCATGGCCGGCAGGTGCTGGTCACGGGCAATCTTGCCCAGGCCGATCAGGGCCACGCGGATGGGGGTGGCGGCGGTCATGGGGCCTCGCGAACTCCGGGGACTTTATTTGTAGGATGAATGATGGGTGGGGCTCGAGATGTCAAATAGGCTCCACAAATCCGCTCACCCCCCCAACAACTCGAAACTCGCCGCCAAGCCATCGACGGCGTTATTGGCCACCCACAGGTCGAACATCCCCGGCTCGGCGATCCAGCGATCGTTCTCGCCGAAGAACATCAGCGCGCCGCGCTCCAGGCTGAAGCGCACCTCGCGCTTCTCGCCGGGCTTCAGGGCCACCCGGATGAAGCGCTTCAGCTCGCGCACCGGCCGAGTGCGGCTGGCGACCCGGTCATGCACATAGAGCTGGACCACATGCTCGCCGGCCACCTTGCCCATGTTGGTGACATTGGCGGTGATGGTCAGCTTGTCATCCCAGGCCAGGCGAGTGGTCGACAACCGCACATCGCTGAGCGCGAACGGCGCATAGCCCAGGCCATGGCCGAACGGATAGAGCGCCTCGTTGCGGGTGGTGCGCCAGCGAGCCTTGTACTCCTGGCTGTCGTCGGCCTGAGGCGCGGGCCGGCCGGTGGTGCGGTGATTGTAGAAGAACGGCTCCTGGCCGCTCTCGTGCGGGAAGCTGACCGGCAGGCGGGCCGACGGATTGACCTTGCCAAACAACACATCGGCCACCGCGTGGCCGGTCTCGCTGCCCAGGAACCAGGTGGCGAGGATCGCCGGCGCGGCCTTGACGGCCCCCTCCAGCACCAGGGCCCGCCCGTGACGCAGCAGCACCACCGTCGGCTTGCCCACCGCGCCGACCAGGTCGGCCAGTTGCTGCTGGACGCGCGGCAGGCCGATCTCGGTGCGCGATTGGGCCTCGCCGGACATGTTCTGCCCCTCGCCGACCGCCAGCAGCACGATGTCGGCCGCCCGCGCCGCCGCCACTGCCTGGTCGAAGCCGCCGCGGATGGTGGCCTCGACATCGCAGCCGCGGGCGACGGTCAGCGACGCCGAATCGGCCAGGGCCTCGCGGATGCCGGTGGCCAGGTCGACGCTCAGGCCCGGATCGCCGAAAAAGGCCCAGGGGCCCAGGATGTTGGCGCGGTCCTCGGCGAACGGCCCGATCAGGGCGATGCGCTTGCCCTGGGTCGCCAGGGGCAGCAGGCCGCCATCGTTCTTCAGCAGGACGATGGATCGCGCGCCCGCTTCTCGCGACAGCGCCCGCGCCGCCGGGGTGGCGGTTTGGGCGGCCTGGACCTTGGGGTCGATCGAGCGGAACGGCCGGTCGAACAGGCCGACGGCCTCCTTCAGGCTCAGCACCCGGCGCACGGCGGCGTCGACGACCGCCATCGGCACGCGGCCCTGGGCGACCAGCTCGGGCAGGTAGCGGCTGTAGAGCCCGCTCTGCATGCTGATATCCACCCCGGCCAGGATCGCCAGCCGCGCGGCGTCCCTGTCGTCGGCGGCGTAGCCGTGGGCCACCAGCTCCTGGTCGGCGGTGTAGTCGGAGATCACCACGCCCTTGAAGGCCCATTCGCCGCGCAGGACATCGGTCAACAGGTGGCGGTTGGCGGTGGAGGGCACGCCGTTGATGTCGTTGAAGGCCGACATCACCGTCAGACAGCCGGCGTCGAAGGCGGCCTTGAACGGCGGCAGGTGCACCTCGCGCAGGGTCTCGTCTGAGATGTCGACGGCGTTGTAATCGAGCCCGGCCATCACCGCGCCATAGGCGGCGAAGTGCTTGGCGGTGGACAACAGGCTGTCGGGGGCGGTCAGGTCGCGGCCCTGGAAGCCGCGCACCCGGGCCTGGGCCATCACCTCGCCCAGGAACACGTCCTCTCCGGCGCCCTCGGCCCCCCGGCCCCAGCGCTGGTCGCGGGCCACGTCGACCATCGGGGCGAAGGTCCAGTGCAGGCCGTGGGCGCTGGCCTCGACGGCGGCCGCCCGGGCCGTGCGCTCGGCCAGGACAGGGTCGAAGCTCGCCGATTCGGCCAAGGGGATGGGGAAGATGGTCTTGAAACCGTGGATCACGTCGGCGGCCAGCAGCAGCGGGATGCCCAGGCGCGACTGTTCGACGGCGGCGGTCTGGGCCAGCAAGGCGCCCTCGATGCCCACCCCATTCATCAGCACGCCGATCCTGCCGGCCCGGGTGTCGGCCAGGATCTGCTGGGTGTTGCGGGCGTTGACCGCCGGATTGATGTCCCCGACCGGCGGACGGATCGTGTCGGAATAGCACGAGAGCTGGCCGGCCTTTTCCTCAAGGGTCATCTGGACGATCAGAGCCTCGACGCGCGGCGAGGCCGCCCGGGCGGAGCCGGCTCCCGCCCCCACCGAGATAACGGCGAACCCCGCCAGACCTGCGGCGCCGGCCATGAACTCGCGCCGACCCAGGCCCTGCCGCCCGCCACCATCCGCCATGGAATCTTCCTAACTGAAGCTTTGGCGCAACCTCGCCAGAAACACCGACCGGTGCAATGGTGCGTTACCTGTGGGGCGAACGAACGTCCAATTCCAGAAGAGGCTCCCATGACCGTACGCTGGCGCATTGATGTCCGACTGGGCGACGCCCCGCCCCAGGCGCCGCTCCGCAGCATGGTGGTCGAGGCTCCCACCGAGGTCGAGGCCCTGCGGCTGGTGCTGGTCCAGGCCGAGCAGGACCGCGACAACGCCGCGGAGCTGTTGCAGGACGGGCAGGAGGAGGTGTTCTCCCGCACCGAGGTCGAGGGCCGCACGGAGCACCAGGGGAATACGGACTAGCGGGCGGCGCAGTCTTAAAAACCTTCTCCCGGAGAGGAGAGGGTCTCATTTGCGCCGATACAGATAATCCGCCGGCAGTCCCATCCGCAGGCACGCCTCCACCGCTGGCATGCCCTTGATTGGTAAACGATCGGCCGCCGCGCCGGCCCAGCGCACCAACCGGCCCTCCACCGGCCCCAGGTCCCACTCAGGCCCAAGCCCCACGACCGCCCGAACCTCCGCCGGGGTGATCGCCACCGCCGCTCGGATCAGCGCGCCCTGCAGGCCTTGTAGTGGCGCTGGCAGGATCGCCGTCTGGCGCATCAGGTCCAGGAACTCAAACACGATCTCGTGTCGCTCGAGCTTCGGCAGCATGGCCACGAGCTGAGCCTCCCATCCCACCACCGAACCCGGCGCCCCCACGGCGCCGTAGAGGGCGGCCGCCGGCGCCGCCTCGGCGTAGAAGCGGTCGCGTTCGTCGTCAGTCAGCGGGGCGGCGTAGGCGCGGTAGGCCTCCAGGAAGCCGAAGCTGGCGGTGGCCTGCACCCAGTCCAGCAGCTCGACGTCGTTGGCGCGGTAGGCGGCGCCGGTTGGAGTATAGCCCGCCACCCGGTCATGCATCCGCCGCACGCCGGCGATCATCGTCTCGGCGGCCGATCGCGCGCCATAGACCGTGACCATCGCCGCCAGGCCCGTGCGCTTGAGACGCGGCAGGGGATCGGTGCGAAAACTGCTGTATTGCCAGACCCCCGTGCGCACGCGCGGCTCGGCGAGTTCCAGGATCACCGCCGCAACGCCGCCGACGAATAGCGAGACCGGGTTCTTGAACACCCGCCACGACACCGAGTCCGGGGCGGCCAAGGCGGGCTCGCCGGCCGGCTGGCGGAAGTCGATGCGTGGCCCGGTCTCCGGCTGGATCAGACCCTGAACGAAGCTCGCCAGGCGACCGCCGTCGGCCATGCTAGTTCACGCGCCTTTCCTTGCCAGCCCAGTACGGTTCGCGCAGCTCGCGGCGCAGGATCTTGCCCGAGGCGTTGCGCGGCAGGACCTCGACGAAGTCGATGGTCTTGGGCGCCTTGAAGCCGGCGATGCGGGTGCGGGCGAAGGCGATGATGTCGTCCGGATCGGCCGGGGCGCCGGGCTTGAGCGCCACCACCGCCTTGACCGCCTCGCCCCAGGTGTCGTCGGGCACGCCGATCACCGCCACCTCGGCGACGTGCGGATGACCGTAGACGGCGCTTTCGACCTCGGCGGGATAGATGTTCTCGCCGCCGCTGATGATCATGTCCTTCACCCGGTCGTGAATGAACAGATAGCCGTCGCCGTCGATATAGCCGGCGTCGCCCGTGCGCAGCCAGCCGTCGGCGGCGATGGTCTCGGCGGTGGCCTCGGGCAGTCTCCAATAGCCGGCCATGTTGGCGGGCGAACGGACCGCGATCTCGCCGACCTCGCCCGGCGGCAGGGCCTGGCCGCTCTCGCCGAGCACCTTCAGCTCCACGCCCGGCATCGGCAGACCGGCCGAGCGCATGCGGGCGTTGCCGGCCGGGTCGTGGTCCTGTGGCGGCAGATAGACCACCGTGCCGGTCGTCTCGGTCATGCCGTACTGCTGGACGAAGCCGCAGCCGAACACCTCGAGACACTCGCGCAGCAGGTCCAACGGGATAGGCGCGGCGCCGTAGAGGATGTGGGTTAGGCGGCTGTAGTCAACCTGGCGGGCGCTCGGCAGGCGGACCACGATCTGCAGGGCCGCCGGCACCATGAACATCTTGGAGATCTGGTCCTTCTCGATGAAGTCCAGCACCTTGGTCGGGTCGAACTCGCGGGCCACCACGCCCTTGGCGCCGTTAACCAGGCCGACCACGCCCCAGCCGGTGCCGCCGATATGGGCCACCGGCATGGCCACCAGGCTGACATCGTCCGGACCCCAGCGGTTCCAGTCCATGTCGGCGGCGGCGGCCAGCTTGCGCGGCCCCAGGATGTTGTCGTGGGTCAGCATCGCGCCCTTGGGGCGGCCGGTGGTGCCCGAGGTGTAGAGCTGCACGGCGATATCAGCCGGCATGATCCGCGCGGTCGGCGCATCGGCGGAGGCGGCGTCGCGCCAGGTGGCGAAGTCGGGATGGCCGTCCTCGCCGGGCTCCATGGCGATCAGCAGCGGCTGGTCGAGAATCAGGGCCGCCACGTCCTGGACATGGGCGATCAGTTCGGGGCCGACGAACACCATGCGGGCCTCGGCGTCGCCTAGGATGTAGGCGATCTCGCGCGGGGCCAGGCGCCAGCCGATCGGAGCCAGCACCACCCCGGCCTTGGCCGCGCCGAACAGCAGCTCGAAGTAGTGGTCGCTGTTCTTGCCGACATAGGCGATGCGGTCGCCGGCGCTCAATCCCTCCGCCAACAGGGCGTTGGCGACCTGGTCGGTGTGGCGGTCGAAGTCGGCGAAGCTCGTCGAGCGCCCTTCGAACACCAGGGCCGTGGCCTCCGGGCGCACATCGCGATGGTAGCGCGCCACGTCGCCAAGGGTGGTCATGCGGTCGAAATCGACGGCGGGTCCGGACATGCTCACAGGGCTCCTCGCGCGGTTCCGAGGCGATCTAGGCGCCGCCTTCGGTTCAGAAAACCCAGGATGAAGGCCATTTCCGGTTCAGGGCTAGGGGAAAACGCTCGTTTTCGACACGGCCTTGGGTCCAAGGCGTCGAGCATTGGCCGTCGCGGCGGCGTGCACCGGGGTGATCATCGCCGCCTGCCAGGCCATGCTTAGCGACATCATTCGTCCCCAAAAGGCCATCGCCGCCATGGGCGCGGCCACGGGAGCGGCCACCACGCCGAGGCCCGGCGCCTTCCAGGCCTCGCCGAGATAGCGATTGGATTCCGCCACCATCGCCAAAAGACCCGCGCCGCCCGCCGCCGCGCCGCGCGCGAAGGCCAGGGGCTTTTCGGACACCATCTTGGTCAGTTCGGCGTAGTCGCCGCGCATCGGGTCGCGCAAAGCCTGGGCGATCATCGGCGTGCGCGCGCCCACCACCTGCCACGAGGCCAGGGCCAGTTCTCCAGCCGTCGTGGCCAGGCAAAACGCGTCGACGACGGTGGCCGTCTTGCGGCGGGTCTTGCGGGGCTTGGTCATGCGAGAACAACGCGGCGCGAGCCGGGTTTGCTCCGCGCAATATAAAGACCGGCCCCGCACAAGCGGGGCCGGCCCTTCAGTCTTCGACGGCGGACGCTTAGTGGGCGGCGTCCTTGGCCTTGTCGCCGGCCTTTTCGGCCTTGTCGCCAGCCTTCTCGGCTTGGTCGCCCGCGGCGGCGGCGGCGTCGCCGGCGGCCTTCTGGGTGGCTTCGTCGCCGGTCGCGGCGGCGGTGGCGCTGGCCTGGGCCGCGGTCTCCGCGGCGGCTGCGGCCTGTTTGCTGGACATGGCGGCGGCGTCGCTGGCGGCGGCGGCCTTCTGGGCTTCCTCGGCCTTGTTCTCGCAGGCGGTGGCGGTCAGGGCGAGGGCGGCGACGGCCGCGATGGTGACGATGCGCATGGTGTGATGTCTCCCAAAATCCCCGACATCTTCGCCGTGGGTACGCAAATGAATTCCAAGCGCGGCCGAAGGTTGCCGTGAAGCTCGCGCGACGCTCGAAGACGCGGAAGCGCTTGACCCGACGCGGCCGGCATTCTCTGTTGGCGGCGGATACAGCAGGGTGAGCGCGTCCGTTTGGCGAAAGAGACAGTCCAAGCCAGCCCGCCGGCGGCCAGCACGGTGCGGCGGCGCCTGCTGCTGATGGCCCTGAGCCTGGTGGTTCCGGCCATGGTCTTCATGGCCCTGCTGGCGCGCGCCGAATATTCCGACAGCCGCGCCCGTGATGAGCGGCAACTGGTAGCCACGACCCGGGCCCTGGCCCTGGCCACCGACCGCCAGATCGGCCAGGGGCAGAGTATCCTGCAGACCCTGGCGGTCTCGCCCGCCCTGATCGCCGGCGACCTCCCGACCTTCGAGCGCCAGGCCCGCGCGGCGGTGCAAGGCGGCGATGGCTGGGTCGTGCTGCTCGACGGCCAGCGCCAGTTGCTCAACACCCAATCGCCGCCCGGCGCCGCCCTGCCCCAGTCGAAGACGCCGCCCTATCGCTGGGAGGCGGTGCGCTCGGGCCGAACCGCAGTCTCGAACCTGGTCCTGAGCGCCGATCCCAGGCAAGCCTTCGTGGCGATCGACATGCCGGTGATCGTCGATGGCCATTTGCAAGACCTGGCCTACATCCAGTCGCCCAAGGCCTTTTCGTCGATCTTCGCCGCCCAGAACATCCCGCCGACCTGGGTGGCGACCATTGTCGATCGAAGCCATTCGGTGGTGTCGCGGTCTCGCGACCAGGACCGCTTCCTGGGCCACAAGGCCAGCGGCAGCATGCGGGCGGCCTTGGCCCGAGGCAATGACGGCGTGATCCTGAGTCGGACCCTGGACGGCACGCCCACCCTCTCGGCCTTCAGCCGATCGCCGACCAGCGGCTGGGCGTTCATCATCGGCGTGCCGCGCGCCGAGTTGGATCGGGCCAACTGGGTTTCGGTGGGTCTGTTGACCCTGGCGGGCCTGGTGCTGTTGGCCATCGGCGCAACCGTGGCCTCGCTGTTCTCGCGCGATATCTCGGTGGCGGTGCGCGGCCTGGTGATCGACGCCAAGGCCGTGGCGGCCGGCGAGACGGTGTCGACCGCCCCCGACAGCCTGAAAGAGATCGCCGAGGTGCGCGCCGCGCTGCACGACGCCGCCGCCCAGCTGCGGGCCCGCGAGGCCGACGAGCATCGCGCCCGCCAGCGCCAGCGGCTGATGATCAACGAGCTGAACCACCGGGTGAAGAACACCCTGGCCACGGTCCAGTCCCTGGCCCGCCAGAGCCTGGGACGCCCGGCCGATGTGCCCGGCCTGCCGGCCTTCAACGAGCGCCTGCTGGCCTTGGCGAGGGCCCACGACCTCCTGACCAAGAGCGTCTGGGAAGGGGCCGACCTGGAGGATATACTGCACCAGACGCTGGAGCCCTACGAGGGCCAGACCGTGTTGGCCGGCCCGCCGGTCGCCCTGTCGCCCAACGCCGCCCTGGCCCTGTCGATGGTGTTCCACGAACTGGCCACCAACGCCGTCAAATATGGCGCGCTCTCGGCGCCCGAAGGCTCGGTGACAATCGTCTGGCACGCCGATCCGCGTGCCATCCATCATGTCACCCTGCACTGGGAGGAGCGCGGCGGTCCCACCGTCTCGGCCCCCAGCCGTTCGGGCTTCGGCTCGCGCCTGATCGCCGCCAGCCTGAAGTCCGACCTGGGCGGCGAGGCCAGGTTCGACTATCGGCCCACGGGCCTGGTCTGCGTGCTCAGCTTGTCTCTACCCAAGCCGCCCGCGGGCGCGAAGCCTGAAACGCCTGAGACGGGCGTCGGTAATGAGTAAGCCATTTCTGAATTAGCCCAAGACTTGGGCGCCCCGTGGGGCACTCGGCGTTCGGCGATCATCGATCGATTGCGCCGCGTCTCGCGATGGTCTTACCTGCGTCGCTCACCTCTAGGGCCATCCTTGACCGCAGGAATGAGCGCGCATGACGACACCCGACACCCTGATGCTGCCGGCCCGCCCCGAGCCGATCGCCCTGCCGGTCGACAAGACGGCCGTGATCGTCATCGACATGCAGAACGCCTATGCTTCACCGGGCGGCTATCTCGACCTGGCGGGCTTCGACATCAGCGGCGCGGCCGCCGTGATCGACAAGATCAAGGACGTGCTGGACGTGGCGCGCGGCGCGGGCATGCCGGTGATCTATTTCCAGAACGGCTGGGACAGCGACTATGTCGAGGCCGGCGGTCCGGGCTCGCCCAACTTCCACAAGTCCAACGCGCTCAAGACCATGCGCGCCCGGCCCGAACTGCAGGGCAAGCTGCTGGCCCGAGGCGGCTGGGACTATGAGCTGGTCGACGCTCTCAAGCCCCAGCCCGGCGACATCCAGCTGCACAAAACCCGTTACAGCGGCTTCTTCAATTCCCAGCTCGACAGCGTGCTGCGCTCGCGCGGCGTCCGTCATCTGGTGTTCGTGGGGATCGCGACGAACGTCTGCGTCGAGTCGACGCTGAGGGACGGCTTCTTCCTGGAATATTTCGGCACGGTGCTTGAGGACGCCACGCATCAAGCGGGCCCGGACTTCGTGCAGAAGGCGGCGCTCTACAACATCGAGACGTTCTTCGGCTGGGTATCGACGACCGCAGACTTCAAGGGGGCGGTGGGGCAGCAGCAACCGTTGTCATCCCGGACAAGCGCGTAGCGCGCAGATCCGGGACCGACGCGTGAACGCAGGCGCTTCCGGCGGTCCCGGATCGGCGGCCCTGCGGGCCCTGTCCGGGATGACACGCTTTTGAGAATCTGGAGAGAGACATGCCCAAGACCGTCATCACCCCGCCCGGCACGGGTACGCCCATCGCCCCGTTCTCGCCCGGAACCCTGGCCGACGGGATCGTCTATGTCTCGGGCACCCTGGCCTTCGACAAGGACAACAATGTCGCCCATGTCGGCGACGCTTCGGCCCAGACGCGGCAGGTGCTGGAGACCATCAAGTCGGTGATCGAAACCGCCGGCGGCACGATGGAGGACGTGACCATGAACCACATCTTCCTGAAGGACTGGGCCGACTACGCCGCCATCAACCTGGTCTATGCCGAGTACTTCCCCGGCGAGAAGCCCGCGCGCTATTGCATCCAGTGCGGCCTGGTGCGGCCCGACTTCCTGGTCGAGATCGCCACCGTCGCCCACATCGGCAAGTAGATGAATTCCGGAACCGTCGACGGCCTGTACCACGAGGTCCATGGCGGCTCGGCCGCCGATCGCCAGACGGTGATCCTGTCGGCCGGGCTCGGCGGCTCCGGGGCCTTCTGGGCGCCGCAGATGGACGCGCTGCTCGGGCGGTTCCGCGTGGTGCTCTACGACCATCGCGGCACGAGCCGCAGCGCGCGGACCCTGACCGACCCGCACACCGTGGCGGCGACGGGCGAGGACATCGTCAAGGTCATGGACGCCATCGGCCTGGAGCGCGCCCACGTGGTCGGCCACGCGGCGGGCGGCAATGCCGGCCTGGCCATGGCGCTAACCCACTCGGACCGCATCGGCAAGCTGGTGGTGGTCAACGGCTGGTCGCGGCCCGACCCGCACATCAAGCGCTGTTTCGACACCCGCCTGGCCCTGCTGAACAACACGGGGATCGCGGCCTATGTGCACGCCCAGCCGCTGTTCCTCTTTCCTGCCGACTGGCTGAGCGCCAACCACGCCCGGCTGGAGGCCGAGGAGGTTCACCATATCCAAGGCTTCCCGGATCCCGACGTGATGCGCGCCCGCATTCAGGCGCTCCTGGATTTCGACATCGACGCCGACCTGCCGCGCATCGCCTGCCCCGTACTGGTCAGCGCCAGCGCTGACGACATGCTGGTGCCGCTGTCCTGCTCGCGCCGCCTGGCCGAGCGCCTGCCCCACGCCACGCTCGACATCGCACCCTGGGGCGGCCACGGCTTCACGGTGACGGCGGCGGAGGCGTTCAACGCGACGCTCGTCGATTTTCTGGAGGGGGCGTGAGGTGTTTTTGCACGCCCCAAGCCGCCTTCCTGGCGAAGGCCGGGACCCAGATTCATCCTGAGCGGCTCGTGGGTTTCACCTAGAGCATCGCGCGGAAAAGTGGCCACCGGTTTTCCGCAAAAGCGATGCGAAAACAAAAGTCTAGAGCAAGCCGTGCGATTCCTATATCGCGCGGCTTGCTCTGGGCCCCGGCCTTCGCCGGGGAGACGGAAATGGGCGAGTAATCGCTCAACACAACATCAAGCTTAGGCAGGGGGAATTGATATGGAAATTGGCGTCTTCATTCCGATCGGCAACAATGGCTGGCTGATCTCCGAAGCGGCTCCGCAGTACATGCCGACGTTCGAGCTCAACAAGGAGATCGTCCAGAAGGCGGAGACCTACGGCTTCGACTTCGCCCTCTCGATGATCAAGCTGCGCGGTTTTGGCGGCAAGACCCAGTTCTGGGAGCACAATCTCGAGAGCTTCACCCTGATGGCCGGCCTGGCGGCCGTGACCAGCAAGATCAAGATTTTCGCCACCGCCGCCACCCTGACCATCCCGCCGGCCATCGTGGCGCGCATGGCCTCCACGATAGATTCGATCGCCCCGGGCCGGTTCGGCATCAACTTGGTCACCGGCTGGCAGAAGGCCGAATATGACCAGATGGGCCTGTGGCCGGGCGAGGGCCACTATACCGATCGCTACAACTACCTGGCCGAATACGCGACGGTGCTGCGCGAGCTGCTGGAGACCGGGGTGTCGGACTTCAAGGGCAAGTACTTCCAGATGACCGACTGCCGGGTCAGCCCCCATCCGAAGGACACCAAGCTGATCTGCGCGGGCTCGTCGAACGAGGGCCTGGCCTTTACCGCAAAGTATGCCGACTACAGCTTCGCCCTGGGCAAGGGGACCAACACCCCCACCGCCTTCGGCTCGGTCAATGACCGCCTCAAGGCCGCCGCCGACAAGACCGGCCGCGACGTGGCCTCCTACATCCTGTTCATGATCATCGCCGACGAGACCGACGAGGCCGCCATGGCCAAGTGGCAGGCCTATCGCGCCGGCGCCGACCAGGAGGCCCTGGCTTGGCTGACCAACCAGGCCGCCCCCAACGCCGCCGCCGGTTCCACCACCAATACCGCCCAGCTGGCCGCCCCGGAATCGGCGGTGAACCTCAACATGGGCACCCTGGTGGGGTCGTATGAGAGCGTCGCCCGCATGCTCGACGAGGTCGCCGCCGTCGACGGCACGGCCGGCGTGCTGCTGGTGTTCGACGACTTCGTTGCGGGGGTGGAGAACTTCGGGACGCGGATTCAGCCGCTGATGAAATCAAGGGCGGGGATTTAGGTGGCTCACTGACTTGCCTCCACCTGACGGCTTCGCCGTCTGTCCACCCCCATAGGGGGCGGAGCTCAGGTCGCGCGAAACTCCGCCCCCTGTGGGGGCGGACAGGCGACGCAATCGCCAGGTGGGGGCAAGTGCGCCGCCACTCCAGCCCCTTTTCTAATCCACCGCCAGCATCCCGATCAGCTGCAGGCGGAACACCAGCACGCTGTTGGCCGGGATCGGACCGGTGTTGCGTTCGCCGTAGCCTAGGCTGGCCGGGATCCACAGGGTCCATTCATCGCCGACATGCATCAGCGGCAGGGCCTCCATCCAGCCCGGGATGAGCCCGTCCGACGGCATGATCGCCGCCTTGCCGCGCTCGAACGAGCTGTCGAACACCCTGCCGTCCAGCAGCTTGCCTTCGTAATGCACCTTGATGATGTCGCCGAGCTTGGGCGACGGGCCGGTCTTCGGACCCGAGGTCGTGATCTTGTATTGCAGGCCCGAGGCGGTGGTGATCACGCCAGGCGCCTTGGCGTTCTTCACCATGAACGCCTGACCGTCGGCCAGCGTCTTGGCGGTGTCGACCGCGTTGACCAGTTGCGGCGGCGGCGAGGCCTGCCGCGCCAGGGCGGGGCTCGACAACAGGCAAAGGCCCAGGGCCAGGGCGGCGATACGGTTCATCGGAAACTCGCGACAGGGACGAAAAGGAAAGACGCCCCGACCTTCGCATGAAAGCCGGGGCGAAATCAGCCTACTTCCGCGCCGCGTAGATATCATCCAGCCGCGCGGGCGTGCCCTCGATGCGTTCCAGGCGCGGATACTTCAGGCCGCCGGCATAGTCGATCTTCACCGTGCGATAGCGCTCGCCGTCCTTGATCAGCAGCTCGACCGGCGCCGCGCCGGTCTTGGTCGTGGCCTTGACCGCGTCCTTCAGGCCGTCGTCGCTATAGGCCGTACCGTTGACCGCCACGAGGGTCTCGCCGGCCGTCAGGCCCGCCTTGAAGGCCGGGGTGTCCCAGTTGACGGCCGACAGCACGCCCAGCGCGCCGACCGTAATGCCCAGCGAATAGCTGAGATTGACGACCTTGCCGCGCGTTTCGGCCGCCTTGAAGAACTCGGTGGGCGTGTCGGTATAGACCAGCTTGTAGCCGCCGCGTGTCAGGCCATCCAGCGGGGCGCGCGCCGAGAGCCCCTGGATGCGGGTCTTCAGAAAGCTTGACCAATCATAGGGAACCACGCCGTTCAGCGTCGTGACCACGGTGTCGAAGTCGTAGGTCAGCGGCACGTAGGAGCCGTTCTCGACGCCGAAAAAGGCCTTGGCAAAGTCGTCCAGCGACTTCTTGCCGCCGGTCTTCTCGCGGATCAGGGTGTCGGCGTCGAGCCAGACCAGCTGGCCTTCCGAATAATAGTCCTCGCTCCGCTGCCAGCTGGTCCACGAGGCCGGCTTGCGATTGGCGATGATCGGGTCGTTGGTGGTGTCTTCCACATTGCGCCAGTTGCGGCCGGCGCGAGTGTCATAGAGGGCGGCGGTCATGGCCAGAGAGTCCAGGCCCTGCTGCTTGGTCTGCAGGCCCGAGCGGGCGGCCAGTACGTTGCCCCAATACTGGGTCTGGCCCTCATAGACCCACATCAGGCTGTCGCGCATCGGCTCGTTCAGCGTCGGGGTGTAGAGGTCGGCGGCGCGGCGGAACTTGCCGTTCCACGAGTGGGTGTATTCGTGGGCCAGCAGGTCGCGGCCCACATAGGTCTTTTCCCAGTCGGTGAAGTATTTGGGGGTGACGCCATTTTCGCTGGAGCGGTGATGCTCCAGGCCGATGCCGCCCATCTTGTCGGTCAGGGCCAGCAGGAAGTCGTAGTGGTCGTAGTGGTGCGCGCCGTACAGCCTGTAGGCCTGCTGCACGAGGTTGCGATGGATCTGCAGGGCTTCCGGCTTGATCTCCAGCAGATCGGGCTTGTCGGCGACGATGTTCAGCCGCACCGGCGTAGCCGCGCCCGGGTCCAGGTCGACCTGCTTGAAATAGCGGCCGGCGAACATCGGCGAGTCGACCAGCGTCTCGAAGGTGGTGGTCTTGAAGGTGGTGGTCTGGCCGCTGGCCGAGGCCTTCTCCAGCGCGGTGCCGAAGCCCCAGCCTTCCGGCAGCTTGACGGTCGGTTCGATCTGAATGCCGCGCATGTAGTAGCCGGCCGGGTAGAAGCCCAGCTGCAGCCACTGCACGTTCAGCATGTCGTCGGTCACCAGGATACGGCCGACATCGGCCTTCACCGGGGTGAGGAACTGGAAGCTGACCTGAATCTCGGTCGCGCCGGCCGGCACGTCGAAATGGAAGGCGTGGACGGCGACCGGGTCGCGGGTCCAGGGCAAGCTCGCGCCATTGGCTGTGATGACGAGGCCCGCAAGCTTGTCCAGGTCGTTGCGGGGCGAGTGGCCGCCGGGAACCCACTGCGGATAGAGGATGGTCATCGGGCCTGGCTTTGCGACCGGGATCGTCTCGCGGACCTGGAAGATCTTGCGGTCCAGATCGGTGGCGTCGACCGACAGTTTCAGCACGCCGGGATAGGCGATATCCTGGGCGGCCGCGATCTGCGGGGTGGGCGGCGCCTGGACGGGCACGCGGTCCTGGGCGGAAGCGCCGCCCGTCAGAACCAGGGCGAGAGCGGAGGCGGTAAGGAACAGCGTTTTCAAAAAACGACCCCAATGCGACGCGCGGGCATGCTCCCACGACGAAAGGCAGGATACTTCTCCCCTAAGGCCGGCCTTGTCGAGGTCGCCTTTTGCAGAGACTACCGGATTCGCTCCCTTTTTGACGGCCGCCCACGCAGCGGGCTCCCCCTGCCCTGACCGACCCGCGTTAGCTGACAGGTCTGAAGCCGGCGTAGCGGGGACAACTATGGCTGGATGTCAGGCGCTGGATTTGGCAAAACTGACCGCACTGTTCATCGAGACGAGAACCATGAGTTGGACCTCCAAACCTCTGACCGTCTCCTTGGGCGTTTTCGCGCTTCTCGCGCTTTCACCGCTTTCCGCCCAAGCCCAGGCCACCTCGCGGACCTGTCAGGGGCAGGCCGGCGAGACACCGGGGCCGGCCTGTCTCGTCGCCCACCAGGATCTGGGGACGCCGCCGCCGGGGCCGCTCTACTGGAACATCTATACCTTCGCCGACCTGCCCGCCGCCGAACGCGTCAGGCCGCCGCACGGCGCCGTCGTTCAGGCCTTTGGCCGGGTCTGGCTCTTCGATGTGGGGGGCAAGGGCCTTGAACGCGAGGGCGGACGCCATCTGGCCGACATCGGCCCGCTGCCGATCGAGGCGGCGCCGGGCGAGCTTAGCGCCGAATATCTGAAATCGACCTTCGCGCCTGGCATGACCGCGCCGGTGCATGTGCATTCCGGACCCGAAGCCTTCTATGCGATCCGTGGCGCAAGCTGTCTGGAAACGCCCGCCGGCGTTCAGGTCGCCCGAGGCGAAGGCCACTCGCTGATGGTGCCGCGTGGCCCGCCCATGCTGCTGATGGCGATTGGCCGAGAAACGCGGCAGGGCTTCGCCCTGATCTTGCATGGCGAAAGCAGTCCGCCGACGACCCTCACCTCGGACTGGACGCCCAAGGGGCTGTGCCCAAAGGATTGAAGGATCGAGGCCGCCTGGCTGCGGACTTTACGCGGCCAGCGCGCCGCCGACGAAGCGCTCTTCCAGCGCCCGCACCGCGCTCAGCAGGCGGCCGGGGGTGATCGGCTTTTCCAGGCGGGCGTCGCCGCGCTCGTCGGCTTGCATCGAATGCTCTTCGCGGCCCGAGGCCAGCAGCACGGCCGTGCGCGCGCCGCGACGACGGCGGGTGGCCTTGATCAGCTCGCCGCCGTTCATGCGGGGCATGAAGAAGTCGGTGATCAGCAGGTCGGGATCGAAGGCGTCCATGGCCTCCAGCGCCTGCTGCCCGTCGCGGCACACCAACACGTCGAAGCCCGCCTCGCTCAGGGTAATCTCGTGAAGGGTCGCCAGCAGGATATCGTCCTCGGCGACTAGGATTTTCTGCACGCGACGGCCCCCGGCTTTTCTTAACAACACATGAACAGATCTAGTCTCCGAGGCCGGGTCCGTCCCCGTGCGCTATCGTCGCAGGCGCCGTATTTGGGAGGCCGCAAAGCCGAGATCAGACCCTTCGCAGAGCTTGCTCTTGCAAGTCGTTCTCAAACATGGGCATGAAGCTGCGCTCCTCCTCCCCCCGACCCGGATAACGTGAAGACCGCTCCCGCTCCGCAACGCCGCTCGTTCTGGCTCAAGCAACTGCACCAGTGGCACTGGATCAGCGCGGCCCTGAGTTTGGTCGGCCTGCTGGGCTTCGCCGTGACGGGATTCACCCTCAACCATGCCGGCCAGATCGAGGCCAAGCCCGTGGTCATCGACCACAAGGCCACCCTGCCCGCCGACCTGATCGCCCTGCTGGCCAAGGGCCCGACCGAGGGCAAGCGCCCGCTGCCGATCCGGGTCGAGACCTGGCTGGACAAGGCCGTCGACGCCGACATCGCCCGCCGCGACGGCGAGTGGACGGCGGAAGAAGTCTATGTCGCCCTGGCCCGTCCCGGAGGCGACGCCTGGATCAGCATCGACCGCGAAACCGGCGCGGTGGAGCACGAGAAGACCACGCGCGGCGCGATCAGCCTGCTGAACGACCTGCACAAGGGTCGCAGCGCCGGCAAGGCCTGGGGCTGGTTCATCGACATCTTCGCCGGGGCCTGCGTGATCTTCGCGGTCACCGGCCTGATCCTGCTGCAGTTCCACGCGCGGGCCCGGCCCCTGACCTGGCCCTTGGTGGCCGGCGGCCTGGTGATCCCGCTGCTGCTCGTCATTCTTTTCGTCCACCTGTGAGCGTCCATCCATGAAGCGCACCCTGTCCCTGCTGACTTTCTCGGCTCTTGGCGCCGGCGCGGCCGTCGCGACCCCGGCCCTGGCCGCCGACCTTAATGTCACCGTCGAGGTGCCGCGCCTGACGGTCGCGGAATATCACAAGCCCTATGTGGCCATCTGGGTGGAGGCGCCGGACGCCTCGGCCGCAGCGACGCTGGCGGTCTGGTATGACGCCGACTCCAAGGAGGACAAGGGCGTCAAATGGTTGAAGGACATGCGCCAGTGGTGGCGCAAGGCCGGCCGCACCATGAGCTTCCCGGCCGACGGCCTGAGCGGCGCCACCCGCGCGCCCGGTCCGCAGAAGCTGGTGTTCAGCGGCGCCAAGGGACCGCTGAAGGACCTCAAGCCCGGTCAGTATAACCTGGTCGTCGAGGCCGCTCGCGAGGTCGGCGGCCATGAGGCCGTCCGCGTGCCCTTTGCCTGGGGCAAACCCGGCAAGCCCGCCTCCGCCAAGGGGACAGCCGAACTCGGCGCCGTCACCGTCGCCGTCAAATAGAAGAGAGAAAACGCCATGACCTTCAAGAAGCGCCTTCTCGCCGTCGCCGCGTCCATGACCCTGGGCGGTTTCGTCCTGGCCCTGCCCTTCGCGGCCCAAGCCCATCGCGGCTGGATCGCGCCCACGGCCACCGTGCTGTCGGGCGACATCTGGGTCAGCTTCGACGCGGCGATCTCGAACGAGCTGTTCTATGCCGACCATAACCCGATGCGGCTGGACGGCGTGGTCGTCACCGCGCCGGACGGTTCGGTCGACAAGATCCAGAACGCCCTGACCGCCAAGTACCGCTCGACCTTCGATGTCCAGCTGACCAAGCCGGGCACCTATAAGATCGGCGCGGCCTCGGCCAATATCATGGCCAGCTGGACCGAGAACGGCGCGGTCAAGCGCTTCCGCGGCACGCCCGAGGACTTCGCCAAGCAGGTTCCGGCCGGCGCCGCAGACCTGAAGACGATCAAGAGCTTCAACCGCAACGAAACCTTCGTCACCCGTGACGCCCCGACCACCACGGTGTTCAAGCCGACCGGCAAGGGCCTGGAACTGATCCCGGTGACCCATCCCAACGACCTGGTGTCGGGCGAGGCGGCGACCTTCAAGTTCCTGCTAGACGGCAAGCCGGCGGCCGATCTGGAGGTGACCTTCGCCCCCGGCAGCGCTCGCTATCGCGCCACGCCGGGCGACTTCAAGGTCAAGACCGGCGCGGACGGCAGCTTCAAGGTCACCTTCCCGGAGGCCGGCCTCTACTGGATGAACGCTGTCGCGCGTTCCGGCGAGACCGGTCGTCGCGCCGGCGGTGAAGGCGGCGGCCCTGGTGGTCCCGGTGGCGCGCCCGGCGGTCCTGGCATGGGCGATCCTGGCGCCGGTCAGCAAGGCCCCGCCACGCCCCTGGCGGGCGACGGCACGAGCGCCAGCTACACCGCCACGCTCGAAGCGCTGCGGCCTTAGTCGGCCAACACTCCACGTCGTCAATCCCCCGACCTGTCCGGGGGATGACGACGGTGGGGCCGGCCCCTCCCCATGACCCGCGTCCTCGTCCCCCTGCTCGCCGAGCCGCCCGCCCGCCCGATCGGCGGCGCGGTGCTGGCGCTTGGTGGCGAGACCATGGGCACAACCTGGTCGGTCAAGCTGGTGGCCCCGCCCACCGCCAAGGCGCGGGCCCTGACCGCCATGGTCCAGTGCGAGCTCGACACCGTCGTGCGTGAGATGAGCCCCTGGGAGCCTGACTCCGACCTGTCGCGCTATAACCGCGCCGCCGCCGGAACTTGGACTGCCCTACCCCCGGCCATGCTTCGAGTGCTGCGGTGCGCTCTGGAAGTCGCCGAGGCCACGGAGGGCGCCTTCGACCCCACCTTGGGCGGCCTGGTCGACCTGTGGGGCTTCGGGCCCCGCCCGTTTACCGGCGCGCCGCCGTTGCCCGAGGCGATCGCCAAGGCCCAGGACGCCGCCGGCTGGCGTGGCCTGATCCTCCACGGCGACCGCCTGTTCCAGCCCGGCGGCTTGACACTGGACCTCAACGGCGTCGCCAAAGGCTTCGCGGTCGATCAAGTCGCCGCCGCGCTCGATCGCGCCGGCGCCCGCTCGTACCTCGTCGAGGTCGGCGGCGAACTGCGCGGGACCGGCGCCAAGCCGGACGGCCAGCCGTGGTGGGTCGAGCTTGAGCGGCCACCGGTCGCCAATGAGAACCCGCGCACCCTGGTCGCCCTGCACGGCCTGTCGGTCGCCACCTCGGGCGACTACCGCCGGTTCTTCGAGCATGACGGCCGGCGTTACGCCCACACCCTGGATCCCGCCACCGCCGCCCCCGTCGAACACGGCGCCGTCAGCGTCACGGTCCTGGACGAAAGCTGCATGCGCGCCGACGCCTACGCCACAGCCCTGACCGTGATGACGCCCGACGTCGCCCTGGCCTTGGCCACGGTGCGGGGCCTGGCCGTGCTGGTCTTGGCCGACGGTCCTGGCGGACTGGTAGAGCGCCTGTCGCCGGCCCTGACGGCGATGCTCGACGCATGAGCGCCTGGCTCGCCCTGTCTCCCGAGACCCGCCGGCTTTGCGCCGCCGGCCTGGTGCTAGGCGTCTATGCCCTGTTCTGCCTCGCTATCGCCCTGCGCGAGGCCCGCCGCCGTCGCGCCGTCCGCCGCGAGGCCCACGCCCTGTCGGCCGGAGAGAGCGCGGCGATCCTGCTAGCCCATGCCAGCCAGACCGGTTTCGCCGAGCAGCTGGCGCTGGCCACCGCCAAGCTGCTCAGCGACGGCGGCGCGAGGGTGACGCTGAAGGCCCTGGCCGACGTCACCGCCGCCGACTTGGCCAAAGCTGGGCGCGCCCTGTTCGTGGTCAGCACCACCGGCGAAGGCGACGCCCCCGACACCGCCCGCCGCTTCCTGCGTGATGTGATGAGCGCGGCGCCCGACCTGCACGACCTTGGCTTTGGCGTCCTGGCCCTGGGCGACAGCAGCTACGCCCACTTCTGCGCCTTTGGCCGCACGCTCGACGCCTGGTTGGCCCGGCGTAGGGCCCATCCGCTGTTCGACCGGGTCGAGGTCGATGACGGCGACGCCGCCGCCCTGCGCCATTGGCAGGGCCAGGTTGGGATAATGGCCGGCGTCACCGACAGCCCCGACTGGACCCGACCCCGCTATGGTCTCTGGCGCCTGGCCGAGCGTCGACAGCTCAATCCGGGCAGCCCCGGCGAGGCGGCGTTCCACATTCGGCTGGAGCCCGCCGAGGCCGCGACCTGGGAGGCTGGCGACATCCTGGAGATCGGGCCGTGCAACGACCCCGCCGAGGTCGCCGCCTTGCTGTCGGGCCTGGCCCTGGACCCGGACGCTGCGGTGCTGGCCGACGAAGGCGCGACCTTGGCGGCGGTCCTGGCCTGGCGGCGCCTGCCGCAAGACGGCGCGGCCCCGACGACGCCCCAGGCCCTGATCGACGCTCTGTCGCCCCTGCCCCACCGCGAATATTCCATCGCCTCGCTACCGGCCGGCGGCGGGGTGGAGCTGCTGGTGCGGACCATGCGACGCGCCGACGGCAGGCCGGGCGTGGGCTCGGGCTGGCTGACCGTCCACGCCGAGAAGGGCGCCGAGATCGCCGCGCGTGTGCGGACCAACCGAAGCTTCCATGGCCCGACCGACGATCGGCCGCTGATCCTGATCGGCAACGGCACTGGCCTAGCCGGCTTGCGGGCCCATCTAAAAGCCCGCGCGACGGCCGGCCGCCACCGCAACTGGCTGGTGTTCGGCGAGCGGACCCAGGCGCACGACTACTTCCACCGCGACGAGATCGAGGCCTGGCGGGCCAGCGGCGTGCTGGAACGTCTCGACCTGGCCTTCTCCCGCGACCAGACCCGCAAGATCTATGTCCAGCACCGGTTGATGCAGGCCGCCGACGCCTTGCGGGCCTGGGTGGCGGACGGCGCGGCGATCTATGTGTGCGGGTCGCTGGAGGGGATGTCGGGCGACGTCCATGCCGCGCTGGTCGCGGTGCTGGGCGCGGAGGCCGTGGAGCGGCTGAGCGACGAGGGGCGGTACCGGCGCGACGTTTACTGACGCGGCGCCTGGAGGTGGCCAGCCCTCAATATCCTTCTCCCCTTGGAGAAGGGAAAACAATCAACCTCGCCCGCTCCTCCGGCGTGTTGGCCCCGCGCAGCCTCAACCGCACGGCCTCGTCGCAGGGCTCGGCGACCAGTCCCGCCCGCTCGACGAGCCGCCGCAACGGCCAGCCGACCTCCGCGTCACCCGGCACGGCGGTCAAAGCCAGCACCATCGGAACCGGCAGCCCCTCGTAAAACGCCCCCACCCCCGGCGCGGCGAGCAGCGGCGCGAGGTCGGCCAAGGTCACGGTCGGCGCATCGACCGCCAGCACCAGCGCTCGCGTCAGGCCGCTCGCCGCCAGCGCCGCGCAGCCCGCCAGCACCCCGCCCACGGGCCCGGCGTCGGGCTCGGGATCCTCTACATGCTCCAACCCGTGATCGCGCCCGGCGGTCAACACGCGCGCCGCGCCCGCCGCGCGCGCCAGGGCGACCACGCAGTCCACCGCCCGCTGACCGTTCCAGTCGAGCAACGCCTTGTCGGCGCCCATGCGACGCGAGCCGCCGCCGGTCAGGATGATGGCGCCGAAGGGGGTCATTGGGCGCAGCCTAGGACAGACCGTCCGCGGACAAAAGCGCGCGTCTTTCAAGTTGAGGCCGAACAGGGCTAGTCTCCGCCGCGATAAAGGGACGGGCTATTCATGAACGAACGTAACGAGCGTCAAAGGCGCCGGACGACCCAGAGCGCCACCATCCGCGACGTCGCCGCCCTGGCGGGCGTCTCGCCGATGACGGTGTCGCGGGTGATCAACCGCGAGACCACGGTCAAGTCCGAGACCAAGGCCCTGGTCGACGCGGCGATCCGCGACCTCAACTACGCCCCCAACCCCGCAGCCCGCAGCCTGGCCGGCTCGGCGCCGGCCCGCATCGGCCTGCTCTATGACAACCCCTCGACGGGCTACCTGTCGGAATTCCTGGTCGGTGCGCTGGACGAGAGCAGCCGCACGGGCGCCCAGGTGGTGATCGAGAAATGCGCCGAGCCCGAACTGGCCGGCGCCACCCTGACCCGCCTGTTGAAGACCGGCGTCGACGGCCTGATCCTGCCCGCGCCGCTGTGCGAGAACGCCCAGGTCCTGGCCGAGGTCAAGGCGGCCGGCGCCGCCGCCGTGGCCGTGGCCCCGGGCATGCCCAGCGCCGACATGGCCACCATCCGCATCGACAACGAAGCCGCCGCCTACGAGCTGGGCCAGCATCTGCTGGATCTCGGCCACAAGCGTTTCGGCTTCATCAAGGGCCACCCCAACCAGACGGTCAGCCAGCAGCGGCTGGACGGCTTCATGGCCGCCCTCAAGGCCGCAGGCATGACGCAGGACGCCGTGCATATCGAGCAGGGCTATTTCACCTATCGCTCTGGCCTGGAGGCGGCCGAGCGGTTGCTGGCCGTCGAGGATCGCCCCACCGCCATCTTCGCCAGCAATGACGACATGGCCGCCGCCACAGCCGGCGTCGCTCACCGCCTGGGCCTGGACGTGCCGGGCGACCTGTCGATCGTCGGTTTCGATGACACCTCGATCGCCGCCAATATCTGGCCGGCCCTGACCACCGTCCACCAGCCCATCGCCGCCATGGCCCGCGCCGCCGTCGACTTGGTGCTGGAAGAGATTCGCCGCAACCGCGCCAAGACCGGCGAGCCCCGGCAACTGGTCCACCCGCATACGCTGATCGTCCGGGATTCGACCGGGCCGGCGCCGGAAGCCTAGAGCATCGCGCGGAAAAGTGGCCACCGGTTTTCCGCAAAAGCGATGCGAAAACAAAAGTCTAGAGCAAGCCGTGCGATTCCTATATCGCGCGACTTGCTCTAGGTCCGCGCGATCAGCGAACCAATACGCTCGGCGTCCGCCGCCGTGACCGGATTATAGACGATCATGCTGAGGTCGGGCCGTCCATCGACGGCGAAGGCGGAATATTCTAGCGCTAGCACGCCCAGGATAGGGTGGTGGAGCCGCTTGGCGCCCTCGCCATGCAGGCCGACGTCGTTTTCGGACCAGAACCGCTTGAACTCGGGGCTGGTCAGGCACAGCTCATCGACGAGCTGGCTGACCTCGGAAACGGCCCCGGCGCGGGCGGCGTCCGCCCTGAACGTGCTGACCACGAACCGGGCGACGTTCTCCCAATTCTCCTGGGCGGCGCGGACCTGGGAATTGCTGAACATCAGCCGCAGCACGTTGCGCTGGTCGGGCGCCAACGCGCCGTAGTCGGTCAGCACGGCGGCGGCGGCCCGATTCCACGCGACGATGTCCCAGGTGGCGGTCTTGATCATGGCGGGACTGGAGGTCATGCCGTCCAGCACCCGCTGCAGGCGGGGCGATACCCCCTCCGGCGCCTTGTAGCGAACCTCGGGAGGCCGCCCCAGGCCGAGCAGGAAGACATGCTCGCGCTCGACATCGGTCAGCATCAGCGCGCCAGCGATGCGATGCAGAACGTCGGCCGACGGCGCCCCGCCCCGGCCTTGCTCCAGCCAGGTATACCAGGTGGCGCTGATGTTGGCGCGCTGGGCCACCTCTTCGCGCCGCAACCCCGTGGTGCGCCGGCGCGAGGCGGGAAACCCCAGGGCGACCGGATCCATGCGCCCGCGCCGGCTTTTCAGATAGGTCCCCAGCCGATTGTCAATATCGACGGTCATGTTGAGCCTGTTGGCTATTATACCCTGATAAGGTCACTACTTTAACAGTATCGGTCCAGGGCGTCATGGTCCTTCGAACAGCTAATATCGGAGTGTTTCCATGCGTGTTTTCCTCACTGGGGCCACCGGCTTCATCGGCTCCGCCGTCATTCCCGAACTTCTTCAAGCCGGCCATCAGGTCGTGGGCCTGACGCGGTCCGAGGCCGGGGCCCGGCAAATGGCCGTCGCTGGGGCCGACAGCCATCGCGGCAGCCTCGAGGACCCGGACAGCCTGCGGGCGGGCGCGGCCCAGGCGGACGGCGTGATTCACTGCGCCTTCGACCACGATTTCGAGAACTTCCTGGCCAATTGCGACAAGGACCGCCGGGCCATCGAGGCCCTGGCTTCGGCGCTGGTCGGAACCGACCGCCCGCTGGTCATTACCTCGGGCGCGGGGATGGGCAGCCCGGGCGACGGCCGGCCGGCCGTCGAGGACATCTTCAACCTGGAGCATCCCAATCCGCGCAGCGCCTCGGAGGTCGCCGGCCAGGCGGCCCTGTCGACCGGCGTCAATGTTTCGGTCATGCGCCTTCCCCAGGTCCACGACCCGGTCAAGCAAGGCCTGATCACCCCCGCCGTGGAGATCGCCCGCGCGAAGGGCGTCTCGGCTTATGTCGGCGACGGGGCCAATCGCTGGGCCGCGGGCCATGTCCTGGACGTCGCCCGCCTCTACCGGCTGGCGCTGGAGCACGCCAAGCCCGGCGCCCGCTACCACGCGGTGGCCGAGGAGGGCGTGACAGCCCGCGAGATCGCCGAGGTGGTCGGCGACGGGTTGAAGGTTCCGGTGGTGTCCCTGACGCCGGAGAAGGCGGCGGTCCATTTTGGCTGGATGGCCCGGTTCATCACCCTGGACATGCCGGCCTCGAGCGCCTGGACGCGACGGGAACTGGGCTGGACCCCGACCGGGCCGAGCCTGATTGAAGACCTCGAGGCGATGAACTACGCGGCCTGAGGCGCCGTCACATCCTCATTCCTCGACGGGGCGGCCTGCGCGCCGTCCCCGTCGCGCCCGAGACAAAAGCCTCCGAACCGACTTACCTGCCCCCGCCATTTGTAATATCAAATCACCGACTTGCGCGCCCCGGCATGTTAGCGCTAACAGGTGGGTTTGCAGGAACGAGCGTGGCCTTGGTAGGGTTGCAAAGCTCGACGAGGGAGAAGACGCGGTGGGTATTTCGGAGTTCCTTCCCGAGGATTGGCGTGACGCGACCCTGCTGGGCCGTGTCGATTTCGGCGACGGACCGACCCCGATTCTCGTGCGCGGCGGCCGGATCGAGGACGTCAGCAAGATCGCCCCCACCACCTCCGACCTGATGAACCGCTTCGCGCCGGGCGAGACGATCCCGGCTGGCGTCGACCTGGGCCAGTTGGAAGACCTGGACGTCCGCCCGGTCTGGGCCGACCCACAGGGCGCGGCCGCCAAGCTGCTGGCCCCCGTCGACCTGCAGTGCCTGAAGGCCGCCGGCGTCACCTTCGCCGTCTCGACCCTGGAACGCGTCATCGAGGAACGGGCGCGCGGCGACGCCGCCGAGGCCCTGAAGATCCGCGCCCAGCTGGCCGACAGCATGGGCGGCGACCTGCGCGCCGTCGATCCGGGCTCGGAGGGCGCGGCGCGCCTGAAGCTGACCCTGATCAAGGACGGCCTGTGGTCGCAATATCTCGAAGTGGCCATCGGCCCCGACGCCGAGATCTTCACCAAGGGCCCGACCCTGTCGTCGATGGGCTGGGGCGACCAGGTCGGCGTGCGCAGCGACAGCCATTGGAACAATCCCGAGCCCGAGGTCGTGCTGCTGTGCGACGGCCAAGGCCAGATCCGCGGCGCTTCGCTGGGCAACGATGTCAACCTGCGCGACTTCGAGGGCAGATCGGCCCTGCTGCTCAGCAAGGCCAAGGACAACAACGCCTCCTGCGCCATCGGTCCGTTCTTCCGCCTGTTCGACGACGGGTTCAGCCTGAACGACGTCCGCTCGGCCGAGGTCACCCTGAAGATCACCGGCCGCGACAATTTCGTGCTCGATGGCCACAGCAATATGAGCCTGATCAGCCGCGACCCCGCCGTCCTCGCCGGCCAGGCGTTCGGCAAGCAACACCAGTATCCCGACGGCTTTGCCCTGTTTTTGGGCACGATGTTCGCGCCGATCCAGGACCGCGACACCCCCGGCCAGGGCTTCACCCACAAGATCGGCGACCGGGTGCGCGTGGCCACCCCCAAGCTGGGCGTGCTGGAGAACGAGGTCACCACCTGCGATCTCGCCCCCCCTTGGACCTTCGGCGTCTCCGCCCTGATCCGCAATCTGGCCGGCCGCGGCCTGCTCTAGTCTCTAGGAATCCGGCATGACCGACACCCTGCACCACCTGATCGGCGGCCAACGCGTCAGCGGCGACACCCCGACCCAGAGCCTCAACCCGTCCAACACCAACGACGTCGTCGCCCAACTTCCCGACGGCGGCGCGGCCGAGGTTGACGCCGCCGTCAGCGCCGCCCGCGCGGCTTTCCCGGCCTGGTCAGAATCCTCCCCCGAAGTGCGTTCGGACCTGCTGGACAAGGTGGGCACGACGATCATCGCTCGCAGCGCCGAGATCGGCCGCCTGCTGGCCCGCGAGGAGGGCAAGACCGTGCCCGAGGGCGTCGGCGAGACAGTCCGCGCCGGCCGGATCTTCAAATATTTCGCCGGCGAGGCCCTGCGCCGCCACGGCCAGAACCTGGAAAGCACCCGCCCCGGCGTCGAGATCCAGACCTATCGCCAGGCCGTCGGCGTCTTCGGCTTGGTGACGCCCTGGAACTTCCCGATCGCCATCCCGGCGTGGAAGGCCGCCCCGGCCCTGGCCTTCGGCAACACCGTGGTCATCAAGCCGGCCGGCCCGACGCCCGCCACGGCCTCCGCCATGGCCGACATCATCCAGGAATGCGGCGCGCCGGACGGCGTGTTCAACATGCTGTTCGGGCGCGGGGCCATGGGCGACGCCCTGGTCAAGCATCCGGGCGTGGACGGCGTGTCGTTCACCGGCTCGCAGGGCGTGGGACGCCAGGTGGCCGCCGCCGCCGTGGCCCGCCAGGCCCGTGTGCAACTGGAGATGGGCGGCAAGAACCCGCTGATCATCCTCGACGACGCCGACCTTGAACGCGCCGTGGCCATCGCCCTGGACGGCTCCTATTTCGCCACCGGCCAGCGCTGCACGGCCAGCTCGCGCCTGATCGTCCAGGACGGCATCCACGACCGGTTCGTGGCCCTGCTGGCCGAGAAGGTCGCGGCCCTGCGGGTGGGCGACGCGCTCGACCCCAACACCCAGATCGGTCCGGCCGTCACCGAGGACCAGATGGAAACCAGCTACCGCTATATTGACATCGCCACGAGCGAAGGCGGCCGGCTGGTCACCGGCGGCCAGCGTCTGAAGCTGGAAAACCCCGGCTGGTACGTGCACCCCACCCTGATCGCCGACACCGATCCGTCGATGCGGATCAACAATGAGGAGGTCTTTGGCCCCGTCGCCTCGACCATCCGGGTCAAGAGCTACGAGGAAGCCCTGGAAGTCGCCAACAACACCGAGTTCGGTCTGTCGGCAGGCATCGCCACCACCTCGCTGAAGCACGCGCGCCACTTCCAACGCCACGCCAAGGCTGGCATGACCATGGTCAACCTGGCCACGGCCGGCGTCGATTACCACGTGCCGTTCGGCGGCTCGAAGGGCTCGTCGTACGGAGCCCGCGAGCAGGGCTTCGCGGCGGTCGAGTTCTATACCCAAACCAAAACCGCTTACTCCTGGTCGTGATCTCCATGTCTTCCGCTATCTATCCCAGCCTCAAGGGCAAGCGCGTGGTGATCACCGGCGGCGGCTCGGGCATCGGGGCCGGCATCGTCGCCGGCTTCGTCCGCCAGGGGTCCGAGGTGATCTTTCTCGATGTCGCCGACGAAGATTCCTCGGCGCTGGCCGCGCGGCTCGCGGGCTCGGAGATCGCGCCGGTCTATATCCGCTGCGATCTGACCGACCTGGACGCCGTGGCCAAGACCTTCGCCGAGATTGGCCCCATCGACGTTCTGGTCAACAACGCCGGCAATGACGACCGCCACAGCCTGGCCGACATCACGCCCGCCTATTGGGACGAGCGGATCGGCGTCAACCTGCGCCACATGCTGTTCGCCACCCAGGCCGTGGCGCCGGGCATGAAGGCGCGCGGCGGCGGGGCGATCATCAATTTCGGCTCGATCAGCTGGCACCTCGGCCTGCCCGACCTGGTGCTCTACGAGACCGCCAAGGCCGGCATCGAGGGCATGACCCGCGCCCTGGCCCGGGAGCTCGGCCCCGACGACATCCGCGTCACCTGCGTGGTGCCCGGCAACGTCAAGACCAAGCGCCAGGAAAAGTGGTATACGCCCGAGGGCGAGGCCGAGATCGTCAAGGCCCAGGCCCTGAAGGGCCGGCTGCTGCCCGACCACATCGCCTCGCTGGTGATGTTCCTGGCCTCGGACGATGCGAGCCTGTGCACGGGTCACGAATACTGGATCGACGCCGGCTGGCGTTAGGGGTTGCTCCTTGAGCCCCCTTCCCCCTGGAGTGGGGAAGGGCTGGGGATGGGGGTGGAAACGGTTCAGGATAGGGCGATGGAATCACAGCTTCCAACTGGCGGCGCCGCCCCCATCCCTACCCTTCCCCCCTCCGGGGGGAAGGGTTCAAAAATGGATAGACTCATGCCCGAACCCCTCTGCGTCTGGGACCTGAAGGCTACGCTCGGCGAGGGTCCGATCTGGTCGGCTGAGGAACAGGCCGTGTGGTTTGTCGATATCAAGAGCCACAAGGTCCACCGCTTCCACCCCGCCAGCGGCGAGACGACCAGCTTCGACGCTCCCGACCAAGTGACTTTCCTGGCGCCCCGGGCTGGCGGCGGCTTCGTGGCGGGCCTGAAGAGCGGCCTGCATCACTTCCACCCCGACATCGGCTTCACCTTCCTGGGCGAGATCGAGCCGCCGGAGCTGAACAATCGCCCCAACGACGCCACGGTGGATGGCGAGGGCCGGCTGTGGTTCGGCACCATGGACGACGGCGAGGAGGACCCGAGCGGCGCGCTCTACCGCCTCGACGAGGCCGGCCGGCCGATCGCCGAGGACACCGGCATCTGCATCACCAACGGCCCCTGCGTCAGTCCCGACGGCCAGACCTTCTATCACACCGACACGCTGGAGAAGGTGATCTGGGCCTACGACATGGAGGGCGGGGCGCTGTCGAACAAGCGGCTGTTCTTCAAGCTTGAGCTCGAAAACGCCTGGCCCGACGGCTCGGTGGTCGACGCGGACGGCTACATCTGGACCGCCCTGTGGGGCGGCAACGGCGCTGTGCGGATCTCCCCGAAAGGCGAGGTCGTCGACCGGATCACCCTGCCGGCCATCAATGTCACCAAGCCCTGTTTCGGTGGGCCCGACCTGAAGACCGTCTATTTCACCACCGCCCGCAAGGGGCTGAGCGACGACCAGCTCACCGCCTTCCCCCTGTGCGGCGGCCTGTTCGCCCTGCCCGTCGCCGTCGCCGGCCAACCCCAATACGAGGTGCGTCTTGACCTCTAATCACACCCCATCGGGCCGTACCCCACGCCGGTTCCGATCGCGCGACTGGTTCGACAATCCCGACCATATCGACATGACGGCGCTCTACCTCGAGCGGTTCATGAACTACGGGATCACGCCTGAGGAACTGCGCAGCGGCAAGCCGATCATCGGCATCGCCCAGACCGGCAGCGATATCTCGCCGTGCAACCGTATCCACCTGGACCTGGTGAGCCGGATCCGCGACGGCATCCGCGATTCCGGCGGTATCCCGATGGAGTTCCCGGTCCACCCGATCTTCGAGAACTGCCGCCGCCCGACCGCGGCGCTCGACCGCAACCTGTCCTATCTGGGCCTGGTCGAGGTGCTGCACGGCTATCCGATCGACGCCGTCGTCCTGACAACCGGCTGCGACAAGACCACCCCGGCCGGCATCATGGCCGCCACCACGGTCAATATCCCGGCCATCGTGCTGTCGGGCGGGCCGATGCTGGACGGCTGGCACAACAATGAGCTGGTCGGCTCGGGCACGGTGATCTGGCGCTCGCGGCGCAAGCTGGCGGCCGGCGAGATCAACGAGGAGGAGTTCATCCAGCGCGCCTCCGACAGCGCCCCCTCGGCCGGCCATTGCAACACCATGGGCACGGCCTCGACCATGAACGCCGTAGCCGAGGCCCTGGGCCTGTCGCTGACCGGCTGCGCGGCCATCCCCGCCCCCTATCGCGAGCGCGGCCAGATGGCCTATCGCACCGGCCAGCGGATCGTCGACCTGGCCTATGAGGATGTGAAGCCCCTCGACATCCTAACCCAAAAGGCCTTCGAGAACGCCATCGCCTTGGTGGCGGCGGCCGGCGGCTCGACCAACGCCCAGCCGCATATCGTGGCCATGGCCCGTCACGCGGGCCTGAACATCACCGCCGACGACTGGCGGGCGGCCTACGACATCCCGCTGATCCTCAACATGCAGCCGGCCGGCAAGTACCTCGGCGAGCGCTTCCACCGGGCCGGCGGCGCGCCGGCGGTGCTGTGGGAGCTGCTGCAGGCCGGCCGCCTGCACGGCGACGTCATGACCGTCACCGGCAAGACGATGGCGGAAAACCTGGAAGGCCGCGAGACCCGCGACCGCGAGGTGATCTTCCCCTACGCGGCGCCGATGAGCGAGCGGGCCGGGTTCCTGGTGCTAAAGGGCAACCTGTTCGACTTCGCGATCATGAAGACCAGCGTCATCAGCCAGGAGTTCCGCGACCGCTATCTCTCGGAGCCCGGCAATACGGGCGCGTTCGAGGCGCGGGCGGTGGTGTTCGACGGGTCGGACGACTATCACGCCCGGATCAACGATCCGTCGCTGGAGATCGACGAGCGCACCATACTGGTGATCCGCGGGGCCGGTCCGATCGGCTGGCCGGGCTCGGCCGAGGTCGTGAACATGCAGCCGCCGGACGCCCTGCTGAAGCGCGGGATCATGAGCCTGCCCACCCTGGGCGACGGCCGCCAGTCGGGCACCGCCGACAGCCCCTCGATCCTCAACGCCTCGCCCGAAAGCGCGATCGGCGGCGGCCTGTCCTGGCTGCGCACCGGCGACCGGATCCGCATCGACCTCAACACCGGCCAGTGCAACGCCCTGGTGGACGAGGCGACCATCGCCGAGCGGCGCCTGGAGGGCATCCCCGCCGTGCCGGCCACCATGACGCCCTGGCAGGAAATCTACCGCGCCCATACCGGCCAGCTGGAAACCGGCGCGGTGCTGGAGTTCGCGGTCAAGTACCAGGACCTGGCGAGCAAGCTGCCGAGGCATAACCACTAGAGCATTTTTCGAGCGAAGTGGTTCCGGTTCGTGTGAAGAAAAGTGCGTCAAAACAGAAGATTAGAGCTCACGGCCTGACGCAGTCAGGTCGGGAAATGCTCTAAAGGGGCGGACGGTGACAGGCCCATGGGCCTGTCACCCACCTCGGCCGGCGACGCCGGCGGGCCCTATCGATCAGCGCCCATGCCAGGCCAGGCGCGCAAGGCCGCCTGGACCGTCGCCAGCAAGGACGCGCGGCTCGCGCCGTCCCGGGCGAGCACGGACATCCCCTGTATGACGGCCATGACCAGCCCCGAAAGCTCGGCCGGGTTCGTGGTCAACGGGAGCGCGCCGTCGGCGATGTCTCGCTGAATTCTCTCATCAAGGCGCCGTTGCACGCCACGCCGGATGTCTGCGACGGCCTGTTGCACGTCGCAGGACGCCGCCGACCCGCTGGCGGTCGCGCTGGCAAGCAGGCAGCCCCTGGGCGTCTCCTCGCCGGTATAGGCGGTGGCGGCTGCGGTCATCAGGTCACGCGCCGCCTCCAAGGCGCTGGGCGCATCGCCGATGGCCCGCGCCATGACGTCTGGATCGCCCGCGTACAGCCGCACGGCTTCCAGGAACAACTGCTTCTTGTCGCCAAACGCGGTGTAGAGGCTGGGCGCCGTCACGCCCATGGCGGCGGTCAGGTCGGCCACCGACGTGGTCTCGTAGCCATGACGCCAAAAGGTCAGCATCGCGGTCTGAAGGGCGACATCCCGGTCGAACGACAGCGGGCGGCCAAGACGCCGTGGACGTTGCGGGTCAACAAATTACATAGCGACCCCAATGGGCTATTTTGTCCCCCCGGGGCACGAGAGTCAAGACGTTAGTAGCAACCC